>JBDIAV010000017.1:0-44206 GCA_039812645.1 Actinomycetaceae bacterium | reverse complement strand
CATTGTTCATGTGACCAAGTTTTGCAATGAGATCGACGGCGGCCTCAACCGGAACCTTGTCAACATCCACAGTCCCGCACCATGCGGTGAAGCGTTCGATGAATACGCGACCGCGCTCCCAGGACTCAGTAATGGTGGCTGACGAACATTCCTCTCCGTGACTGGGACCAATGACATACGGGGTGGGAGTAACTATCGGTTGTCGAGAAGGATCAGGCGGACAGGTAGGTACACGACGACCATCTGTTTCGCCAACGGTCGCAAGCGGCGTGGGAGGTGAGGCAAGGCCGCCGTCGTCGAACAAAGAGATCGCACCGGACATCATGACACTCACCTCCCATTAATCACCGGAAACAACATCGAACCACTGTTCGAATAACTTAATCCTAAAACCCACCTCCGACACATTTTCGAACTATTTTTCGATAATCGCCAGCAAGTTTCGAACCCCGAACAAAACCGCTGGTCAGAGCCTCAAATATTCTAGGAACTTCTTTGGGGCAATTTCTCAAACCGCTCGGCAGCTCTCCAAACTTGACTGGCGCCGTCACCTTCAAGCTCGGTAGGAACCGTTCATGGTACTCGCTTCTCACAGAATGTCCAGCAGTTTCCGGGCTATTTTCGAGGACGCCCGGACGGATTTAGCGGCGCCCGAAACAAGCCTAGGGACCCACGCCACCCTCTTATGACGCGACAAATCGCCACGTATCGTCGAGGTACGAACCATCAAGGAAGAGGCCGCCGGACATGAATACTCACACAGCAACACACCGCCTCGCCGCCACCTTGGCAGCCGCACTCGCGGTCTCACTTTCAGCCTGCGTTTCGACTGATGGCAGCTCTGGGAACGACGACGGCGCAGCGTCCGGAACCAATAACCCCGCCTCCGGTACGAGCGGCCCCAGTAATCTCTCCGGTCTGGATCTCACTGCTCATGTTGACCCGGAGAACGCGTCGGTCTCCCTACCGTCGGATCGGCTCCTCGTCTCGGCGGATGAAGAAGAATTCATCTCCACTGCGTACCGTGCCGCCCAGACCTTGTGCGCGCGGGCCCAGGGTGTGCCGTGGGAGCGGTCGTGGCGCTTGCCCGATGATCCGATTCTCAACGCCTGGAACCAGTACGGCCCATGGACGGCTGAGGTTGCGCAACGTTTCGCCTTCGTCGAGCCGCAGACAGAGACAAGTCTCATTCGTAACCGCATTATCTTCCCCGAGACGCCGCAATCTGAACCCACCCTGGTTATGGATATGCTCACCGAGGATCAACTCGCCATCGGACATGAGTGCCACAACGATCCGCAGGTCAAGGAGTTTGACACCTCAGAGTTGCATCAACCTGGCCCGTGGTACGACGCCGTCTTCGACGCCTACGATCAAGCTGAGAAGGATCCCCGCGGCCTCCAGCTGTTCGAGGAACTCAGTGCTTGTTACGCGGACAATGGCATGGAGATGGATCCCGAGCAGCCTGGTTTTATTGTCGGTGCCCAGCAATACGCGGTCACCCGGGAAGTGGAACTCACTGAGAACTGCCGAACGGATGGCCCAGCCGGTGGTGATGACACTTGTGGGATCTACCACGAACCCACCGGCGAATCCGCGATTAACGAGGAGCAGATTGCCCTCGCTTTGACAACTGTCCAATGCAAGGATTCCATCAATTTCACTCAACGCATGGCCGACCTTATCGCCGAGAAGCAGGCTCCCGGAATCGAAAAGTATGCCGACGAGATCATCGCACTGCGCACGAACGCCGATGAACTTCTCGCCAAAGCCAAGGAGTACAACGCTGCCCATCCTGAAGCTTTCGAGGATGCAGAATGAGCCGCAACGAGGGGCGAGCCCATCATCGTTATCGCTGGATCATCTTCACCGTGGTAGCCTGCCTCCTCGCGATCGGGGGAGCCTTCGCCGCGGGCACCATGGTCCGCTCCGGTCACGAAAAAGCTGCGGCAAATTCCCGCACCGTCCCCGTGGTCACCGCGACCGTAGAAGAATACACCACCCGACCTCGCCCCTTCGAAGCCACCGGCAAACTCTCACTCGGCAGTGCCTGGGATGCTACCGTTCCCGCCACCAATGGTATGGATCCCATCGTCACTGCCGCACACCTCGGCGCCGGCTCAGCCCTCACGTCCGGTGGACTTATTGCCAACGTCGCTGGCCGCCCCGTCATCGCCCTCGCCATGCCCTTTGCCTTCTACCGTGACATCCACGGCGGGGACACCGGCGACGACGTCGCCGCCCTCCAACGCGCGCTTACGGATCTTGGTTTATACACCAGCGAGGTCGACGGCGAATACGGGGCCGGAACCGCCGCAGCTGTCACGTTGCTCTATGAAAGGGTGGGAGCCGAACCGCCCTCGGTTACAGAGGACCTCACCCCACCGTCAGCGAACACGGAAGGAACGGCACGACCTGTTGGGCACACCTCCACCGAGCAGAAACGCGCTCGCGAGCTGGCCTCACTCACTCCACTTCCTCGCTCAGAGATCATCGCTCTGCCCGAGCCCTCGGCCTCCGTCGTGCAGATCGCCGACGTAGGCAGCACTCTCGGAACCGACAATCCGCTCGTCAAACTACGCAGCGGCGAACCCACCGTCACCATTCGAGTGGGCATGGCTGACCTTGGCCGCTTTCCCAAAGGCCAGGAAGTTGATATCCAGGCCCCCACTGACACAACAACATCAACCGCAGGCCGCGTGGACACGATCAGCGATTTCAAAGGAGCAGACGGAGCCGGATCAGGGCCTGGGTACGACGTAAGGATCGTCGTACCGGTGCCGGGCGACTTAGCTGAAGGCGCCGACGTCGTCGTCCGAGTGAAATCCACGGAAGCCGGAATCACGGGACTCGCAATCCCGGTGACCTCTCTGCGAGAAGAATCCGGCGCAACCTACGTGCTCACACCCGGCATGGACACCCAAGGCAACGAAACCCAAGCCCGGGTCCCGGTGGACATCAGCCAGGTGGCCGACGGATTCGCCATCCTGGAGAGCGGGGAGCTCGCCGCGGGAGACCTCGTCATTGTCTCGGTGGGGCCATGAGCATCATCAGTATTCGCGACCTCCACAAGACCTACGAGGTGACCCCGCCGGTGACAGTGCTACGAGGCGTCGACCTGGAGGTCCAGCCCGGCGAACGGCTCGCCGTCGTCGGTAACTCGGGCGCCGGAAAATCCACCCTGCTCAACATTATCGGACTACTCGATGCCCCAACCTCCGGCTCCTACCAACTCGCGGGCAAACCCACAGAAACAATGAAGGGACGCGACCGCGACCAACTCCGTGCCGACACACTCGGCTTCGTCTTCCAAGACTCGCACGTGCTCGGACAACGCACGGTGGCTGAAAACCTCGAACTCAAGCTCGCTATTAATCGGATCCCGCGCTCGCGGCGTCGTGGACTTATCAGGGGAGTATTGGACGACGTCGGCCTCGAACACCGGTCCGAGATGCCCGCCCGGTTGCTCTCGGGAGGCGAGAAGCAACGGCTTGCTATCGCCCGTGGCATTATGACCGGGCCCCGCGTACTGCTGGCGGACGAACCCACCGGCAACCTCGATCGCGAGAACTCAGATACGGTGTTGCGGATCTTTGATGAACAGGCGGGGCGGGGAGTCGCCGTCGTCGTGATTACTCACGATGAACGGCTCGCCGCCTGGGCGGATAGGGTGTGTCAGTTGCGGGCGGGCAAGGTGAGCGATGCGCATCAGTGACCTGCTGGTGGACACGGCCACCGAGCTACAGACGCGGATGTCGCGGACCGTTCTCATGATCGCGGCGGTGGCGCTGAGTACCGGAGCGCTTATCGCATCCGTGGGGATTTCGCAGAACGCCGCGCGACAGATCGATACGGACCTGGCCGCAGCGACGGTTGACTTGGTGGTGGTTGGCGCCTCGGCTGGGGCGAAAGCTGAAGGCAAGGACCTGGTTGAGGCTAGCGGAGCCGATGGCTCGGGCGAGGAGAGCAATTCGGTGCGCAGAGTCTTTCCCACGGATACTGTGGAACGTATCGACCGCCTCGAAACCGCCGCGGTGGCAGGAATGATCCTGCCGGTGGGTGGCGACAAGGTGAAGACCGAGGTGACGCGAGCGGTTGTGGGTGTGAAGCAAGCTAACATCACCGTCAACGGCATTACCGCGGGATACCTTTCGGCGGCGCGCATGATGTCAACCGGGGAGCTGGAGTGGATGCTCGACGGCGCCCACAACGTCGCCTTTCTTGGTGAAGAGGCTGCCGCGGACCTCGGAATACCCGTCACCGGCGAACCCGAGGGCTTATCGCTCACCATTAACTCGGAAAACTACACGGTGGCCGGATTCCTCACCGGCGAGCACGCTCTCAGTCGATCCATCGCGATCCCCTACACCAACGGGCTCCACATTACCGGCGACGACCGCGAAGCCGAAGTTCTCATCCGCACCGAACCCGGCGCCGGATCTCAGATCTCGAAAGTGGCGCGACACCAGATCCTGCCACACTCGCCCGAGAAGTTGCTGGCTTCGCAGGTGGTTTCTGCCGATCGCGCTCGCGACTCCGTAGCAGGCCAGATGGCGCGGCAAGTGACGTGGATTGGTGCCTTTCTCATCGTTCTCACGGTGTTGCTGATCGCCAACTCCATGATTGTGTCCGTCACCGCACGGACCACGGAAATTGGAGTGCGCAGGGCACTCGGCAGTTCGCGCGGTTCGGTGGCTGCGGTGTTCTGGTGCGAGGGTGCGCTCACCGGCGCCCTTGGCGGGCTGGCAGGAAGCTCGGTAGCCGCGATTGTCATGGTGGGGGTTGCCTGGCTAAATGAGTGGACCGCGCATCTCAGCCCGCTATGGATTGCGTTGGGGCCGCTCCTCGGATTGGCGGTTGGGCTGGTGGCTTCGGCGTATCCAGCCTTCCGGGCGTCAGGTGTCCATCCGGCGATTGCGGTTCGGGCGGACTGACACCGTGCCCAGTGGATCGTCTGGCCCATGCAGAACAACGGAGGGGCTGTATCGTGAGGTTTTCAACCTTCTGATACAGCCCCTTACCCGCGTAGCCTATTGGCGGGTTCTGTTAGTCGATGTAGGCGGCGTAGGCCAGCTCGTCACCGCTGCCAAGGACGCGAACTTCGTCGGCGGGGCCAGCACCGATCGTGTTCTTGACGAAGAACGTGTTGCCTCGCCGGACAATAAAGGTGTCAATACCGTCGGCGTCCCAGTCACCAACAAGGACCTCATCTCCAACTCGACCGTAGACGATGGTCTCGTCTGCGGCACCGGCGTTGATTGCGTTTTTGATGAAGAAGGTGTTGCCGCGCCGAACGGCAAAGGTGTCGATACCGTCGCCATCCCAGTCGCCGACGAGAACCTCGTCGCCGGGCCTCCCGTAAACGATGGTTGTGTCTGCTACGCCGGAGCTGATCGTGTTCTTGACATAGAAGGTGTTGCCACGTCGGATAGCGAAGGTGTCGATACCGTCACCGTCCCAATCGCCGACGAGAACCTCGTCCCCGGGCCTCCCGTAAACAATGGAACGATCTGCGGTACCAGACCCGATCGCATCTTTAACGTAGAAGGTGTTACCGCGCCGGACTGTGATTCCATCGGTTCCGGCGTTGGTCCAGTCACCGAAGAAGACGTCGTCGTTAGCCTTACCGTAGGAGATGGTGGTGGAGGCAGCGTCGGGGCGGGTAACTTCAAATCGGTTGCCACTACGTAATACCACGCGGTCAGGATGGGCCGGTGGCTCGACGGCTGGGAAAATATTCTGGTCCATCTGTCCGGTGAACCTTATGTCCATGCCGTTGATGGTGATGACACTGAACCAGGTCAGCGCTCCGTTGTCCCCGGCAGCCGCACTCCAGGTCACGTACCCATCGGTGATGGTGCCACCGTCCGACCCAACTTCCACGGGGACTATGGATCCATCGACTTGCGTGACGACCGGAATCTTGTAGGGAGTGCCCACCGCAATGTCATCGAGGGGTACCCTCTGCCCGTCGATGAGCCCCTGGATGTTCTCATCACCAAGGGATTCGGTGAGGTTGGTGAGCCCGGCTAGGGGAGAGGCGTCAAGAATACGGTTGTGGACCAAATCCAGGGATACAAGGCCGGTAAGCCCCGCCAAGGGTGTGATATCACTGATCAGATTCTCATCCAGATCCAGGTACGTGAGGTTGGTGAGCCCGGCCAATGGTGTGATGTCACTCATTTGGTTCCTGCCCAGATCAAGCCTTGTCAGCTTGGTAAGGCCCACCAGGGGTGTGATATCACTGATGAGGTTCTCGTCGGCATCGAACTGCACCAAGTTGGTGAGGCCAGCAACCGGCGCGATATCACTGACCTGGTTGACGTACAGATTGAGCGCCGTCAGGTTGGTCAGCCCAGCCAACGGCGCGATATCGCTGATCTGGTTCTTGTACAGATAGAGAGTTTCGAGGTTAGTGAGGGCTGCCAACGGTGTCATGTCACTGATCTGGTTGATTCCAGCACTCAAATACGTGAGGCCGGTGAGCCCACCCAACGGCGCGAGATCACTGACCTGGTTGTCCGCCATTTCGATATACGTGAGGTTGCTGAGCCCTGCCAAGGGTGTGAGATCACTGATCTGATTCGAATAGATCCAGATTGCTGTGAGGTTGGTGAGCCCGGCCAGCGGCGCTATATCGCTGATCTGGTTGTTGTAGAGACCAAGCTCCGTGAGGTTGGTGAGGCCCGCCAACGGCGTACTATCACTTATCGGGTTGCTTCCCACATTGAGATACTCAAGGTTGGTGAGTCCCGCTACCGATGCGACGCTGCCGATCTGGTTCTCTTCCATGCTGAGCGTGGTGAGTGTCGTGAGGCCTACGAGGGGCGTGATGTCATTGATCTGATTGGTGTCCATATTGAGCTGTGTCAGATTGGTGAGACCCGCCAGCGACGTGATGTCGCTGATTTGGTTGACGTTGAGATAGAGCCTCGTCAGCTTCGTCATTCCCGCCAAGGGCGCGATGCTAGTGATCTGGTTGGCATTCACATCTAGAAAATCAAGTTCTGTCAGTCCCGTTAACGGGGTGATATCGCTGATCTGGTTATTGTCCAGATCCAGGCTTTCCACAATGGTGAGATCAGCCAACGGCGTGATGTCGCTGATCTGATTGTCGTCCATATCCAGCCTCGTCAGGCTGGTAAGTCCAGTTAAGGGCGTGATGTCGCTGATCTTGTTATTGGTCACATAGAGCGATGCGATGATGGGGAGTTCCGCGAGAGGAGTGAGATCGCTGACCTGGTTGTTGTCCAGATTGAGGACATAGAGATATTTGAGCCCCGCCAAGCTCTCAAGGTTGCTGACCTGGTTGTCCATGAGATTCAGCCGCCAGAGTTTGGTGGCATACTGCACCGGAGAAATATCGAAGATCTCTTGATTAACGCAGTTCAGCTCGTAGATACCGTCCATATCTGCTTGGGTGATGTTGGCGGCGGGATCTCGTTCGAGTGTGGCAGCTACGCAGGCTTTGAAATGGGCATCTTTAAATTCGACGACGTCGGTGTCCGCCGCCATTGCCACACCTCCCGGAATTAACATGGCTAGGGCCAATAACCCGCCCAGTAGTCCTCGTTGTTTGTTGCGGCCGGGAGATGTTCGACTCCAATGGATCTTTTTTCTGTTCATTGCGTACTCCTCGCCAGGTTGAGGGGCTTACCAAAGAAGCCGAACACACCTATGTGACACGACAAAGCGGGTTTGCTTCATCGTTGTTAAAAATAAGTTTAACAACGGGAAGGAGAAGCGTGAGCCGAAAAGTTTACTGGTTCCCTATTTAGTCCTCACATTTTTAATCTCGCCGCGTGTTCCTGGCGGGCCGGCATGTGCGAAAATAACCCCATGACTTCTTTGCGTCTGAAGGACGCTACTCGCAACCAGCTTCAGCGTGCACAGAAACTGCATCGCCGCGAACAGCGCACGCGTCACTCCCAGTTCCTCGTCGAGGGGCCGCAGGCGGTGCGCGAGATACTTACTCATCGAATTGATTTGGTCCGCGATCTTTATGCCACCGAGGCTGCGCTTGACCGATACTCTGAGATTCGCACTCTCGCAGCCACGCACGGCGTATGGACTCACCTCGTTGATAGTGACGACTTCCGGGACCTTTCGGCGGATGGCCAGGGCCTCGTCGTCGTCGCCAATATGCCGGAACAATCGGATCCTACGGCGGTTCTGGACGGAACCCATCTCGCAGTCGCGACCGTCGCGACAGCGGATCCGGGTAACCTGGGAACCATCATTCGCACCGCGGACGCGGCTGGGGCCGGGGCCGTGCTGGTTGGCAAGGGGAGTGCGGAGCTGACGTCTCCGAAGGTTGTCCGATCGACGGCGGGTTCGCTATTCCATGTGCCGTGCGTTGCGGGACTATCTCTTGAACAGATTGTGTCGCACGCCCATGCCGCCGGGATGCAGGTCCTTGCAGCCGAGGGAACGGGGGAGTGGGAGCTGTCCGCACTGCAGAACAACGCCTACGACGCGCGCTTGATTGGAGCGACGATTGACGGTCCGGACCTGCGGCGGTCCACCCTGTGGGTGTTGGGTAACGAGGCGCACGGGTTTGAGGGCCTTGATCTATCTCTGGTGGACGCCACAGTATCGATTCCTCTCTATGGTTCCGCGGAATCTCTCAATGTTTCGATTGCCGGAGCTGTCTGCATATATGCGAGTGCGATGGTGCAGCGGACAGAATTGTAGGCGTGTAGTTCGGCGTCAAGAGGTTTGAATCAAATTGTCCAATAGGTAGGACAATTAATAGGAATGATTCAATTTAACAAAGTCACAACGTAAAGTTTGTTTTGACAATAAACCTACGTGAGCAAGAGACCGATGAAACCCACAACCCGCACGGCTTTAAACTACCTCTATTTTGTCGGGGTTTTCGTGTTTTCTGTTTATTGTCTGTTTGACTCGAGCTTTGACCTGATTGATTCGGTGAAGTATTTCGTTGCGCTTCTTTGGGTTTGCGGGGTATTTAACCAGATTCTATGGGTGGAGCGGCAAGCGCGCGAACAAAATGACGAGCTCATGCCGGAGGCGTCCATATCGGATCGAAACCCGGTGGCCTGAGTTTGTGGCTTAGGCCTTGGCGAGGGTTTGTTCTCGAATGTCTTTCAATAGTTTCTGTCTATTGTGGAGGCGCGCTGCCCATGTCAGTGACGTGCATCATGAGTCGTGGGACGTATGACCCAAAATTGCCCCATTAATTCGTCAGTCTTTTATCCCATAAAAGCAAAATCGCTCTTTTTGTGAGAATGCTGAGAACGTGCTCGCCGTGGCCGACCTACGCTGTCAATATGGTCGAAGTTCGTATTCATGGTCGAGGTGGACAGGGAGTAGTAACGGCGGCCGACATGGTGGCAATGGCAGCCTTCCACGAAGGACGGCACGCGCAGGCATTTCCATCGTTCGGTTCCGAGCGCACCGGTGCGCCCGTGGTTGCCTACGCCAGGATTCGCGATGCCGCGATCCGCACGCGCGAGCCAGTGCTCCATCCTGATCTCATCATTGTTCAAGATCCCACCTTGTTGCCCATTCTTGACGTCTTTGCGGGTTTGGCGGCGGATGGCTATGCCCTCGTCAACTCGTCGAAGAGTTTGGGTGAACTGGGGGTGGACGGGGTTGCTGAGGCCTACCCGCCGGGGCACGTCATCACCATGCCCGCAACGGACATCGCGCGCGAATATACGGGGCGAACCGTCCCCAATGCCGTGTTGCTGGGCGGCATGGCGGCGCTGGCACACCCGTTCAAGCTGGAGTCAGTGAATCGTGCCATCCGGGAACGCTTCCCCGGCACAGTCGGCGAAATGAATGTGGCGGCGGCCGAGGCGGCTTATCGCTACGTGGGAGAGAAAACAGGCTCCACAAATACGAAGGAGGTACGCCTCAATGCTGCAACAAATTGAGGGATCCAAGGCCATCGCGCACACCGTGGCGGCGTGCCGCCCCGAGGTGATCTCCGCCTACCCGATTTCACCCCAGACCCACATCGTTGAGGAGCTGTCCAAGCTCGTCAAGGAGGGGACCTTGGCGGGATGTGAATACGTCAACGTGGAGTCGGAGTTTTCTGCGATGTCCGCGTGTATCGGCGCGTCGGCCGCGGGGGCGCGTACCTATACGGCGACGGCGTCGCAAGGTTTGCTGTACATGGTCGAGGCGGTGTACAACGCTTCTGGCCTCGGGCTTCCCATCGTCATGACGATCGCCAACCGTGCTATCGGTGGGCCGATCAACATTTGGAACGACCAGTCCGACGCCATGTCCCAGCGTGATTCCGGCTGGCTCCAGCTCTACGCCATGGACAACCAGGAGGCCGCTGACCTGCACGTTCAGGCCTTCCGTATTGCTGAGGAGCTGTCGCTGCCGGTGATGGTGTGCATGGACGGCTTCATTCTCACCCACGCGGTGGAGCAGGTGGATGTTCCCGACGAGGAGAAGGTGCAGCGCTTCCTGCCGCCCTTCGAGCCGCGGGTGTTGCTTGATCCCGAGAACCCCATTTCGATTGGCGCAATGGTGGGGCCGGAGGCGTTTACCGAGGTCAAGTACCTTGCTCACCACAAGCAGATGCAGGCCCTCGAACTCATTCCGCAGGTGCAGAAGGAATTCCAGGAGATCTTTGGCCGCGACTCGGGTGGGTTGCTACACGAGTACCGCTGCGAGGACGCCGAGACGATCATTTTATGTCTGGGGTCGGTCACCGGCACCGTGCGCGACGTCGTCGATTCTCGCAGGAAAGCGGGAGAGAAGATCGGCGTGGTGTCGCTCGTCTCCTTCCGGCCGTTCCCCCGGGTGGCGGTGCGACGGGCACTTAAGCATGCGCGCACCGTCGTCGTTCTTGAAAAAGCGTTCTCCGTGGGTATCGGCGGAATCGTGGCGAGCGGCGTGCGGACCGCGCTCATGGACTACGAGATCGATCACTACGAACTCATCGCGGGCCTCGGCGGGCGTGATATTACACAGGAGTCGATCAACCGGTACCTGGACGAGGTCAAGGCCGGGACGATGAAGCGCTTCAAGTTCCTCGATCTCAACCGGGAGCTGGTGGATCGCGAGCTGGAGCGTGAGCGGCAGGTGCGCCGCTCGGGTTCGATTCCGGAGAACATGATCAAGGACGTGACTTCGATGATGACGGAGGCGACACGATGACGACGACGAATACGGCGCGAGGCGCTGCGGCGCCCCAGGTATCGACCACTCCGGCTGCGCCAGATATACGTATTCCGCAGACGGGCCACGACATTCTTGCCACCGAGATTCCCTCGCGCGACGAGGTGAAGTACTACCAGGTGGGGTCGTTCGCGGTGGGCAACCGGTTGGTGCCCGAGGCGTTGCGTTCGGTGCAGTCGGAGGCGGATCGTTTCAACTCGCTGACCTCCGGGCATCGGGCCTGCCAGGGTTGCGGCGAGGCGCTTGGCGCTCGGTACGCGGTGGATGCGGCGATGAATGCGGCAGGTAATGACGTTATCGCGGTGAACGCGACGGGTTGCCTGGAGGTTTTCTCTACGCCCTACCCCGAGACGTCATGGAATCTGCCGTGGATCCACTCGCTATTTGGAAACGCGGCGGCGGTGGCGACCGGCGTGCAGGCGGCGTTGCGCGCCAAGGGCAAAGAGACCCGTGTGATCGCCCAGGGCGGCGACGGCGGCACCGTGGACATCGGGCTTGGACCGCTCTCGGGAATGTTTGAGCGGGGCGACGACGTCCTCTACATCTGCTACGACAACGAGGGCTACATGAATACCGGCGTGCAGCGCTCCGGCGCTACGCCGCCCGCGGCACGTACCGCCACCACCCAGCCGGTGGGGCCGGAACCAGGCAATGACTGGGGTAAGGGCAAGGACATGGCGCGCATCGCCATGGCACACGAGATTCCCTACGTGGCCACCGCGACCGTGGCGGACCTGCGCGACCTCGAATACAAGGTGGACAAGGCGATGCAGTTCCGCGGTGCGCGCTACATCCACGTGCTGGTGCCGTGCCCGCTGGGGTGGGGGACGGCGTCGAACATTACGGTGCGGCTGGCGCGACTGGCCACACAGTCCGGGCTGTTCCCGGTGTACGAGGCGGAGAACGGCGAGGTCACCTCGGTGATGAAGATTCGCAGGCCGGCGCCGGTGGAGGAGTACCTGCGCCCGCAGCGCCGCTTCGCTCACCTGTTCAAGAAGGGCGCTGACCCGACCGTGGTCGAGCGGATCCAGGCCCTCGCGGATCGCAACATCCGCCGCTACAACCTGATCGACGACGACACGCTCGACCTGCTGGTCAAGCGAGACGAGACGGAGGTTTGATCATGACGACGATTGATGCGCGTGGTACCAACCGTAACCTGCCCTTTGCCACGATTCTCAATGTGGGGTCCTCGGCTGCGAACAAGACGGGGTCATGGCGTACCGAGCGGCCGATCTACGTGAATCTGCTGCCTCCGTGCAACAAGGCCTGCCCGGCCGGTGAGAACATTCAGCAGTGGTTGTACCACGCCGAAGAGGGTAACTATGAGGCAGCGTGGCGCGAGATCATGGCGAACAATCCACTGCCCGCCGTGATGGGGCGCGTGTGCTACCACGAGTGCCAGACCGCGTGTAACCGCACGCAGGTGGATGAGGCTGTGGGCATTAACGCCATCGAGCGTTTCCTTGGTGACAAGGCACTGGAGGAGGGATGGTCGGTTGCGCCGCTGGGACCTGCTTCTGGCAAGACGGTGTTGATAGTTGGTGCCGGGCCGTCTGGTATTTCTGCGGCGTATCACCTGGCACGGCTGGGACACTCGGTGACCGTGCGCGACGACGGCGAGAAGCCCGGCGGCATGATGCGCTACGGCATTCCGTCGTACCGTCTGCCACGCGGAATTCTCGACCAGGAGATTGGCCGGATTGCCGCGATGGGAGTGCGGTTCGAGATGAACACCAAGGTGACGGACCTGGAGGCTGCGCTTGCCGAGTTCGACGCGGTGTTCCTCGCCGTGGGCGCCCAGATCGGGCGGCACACCAACATTCCCGCGGGTGCTGCTTCGCACGTGCTCGACGCGGTGTCAATGCTGCGTGAGGTAGAGGAGGGGCGGGAGAGTATTCCGGAGGCTGGCGTTGCTGAGGCTGGCAATGCGGAGGCGGCGCCGGCCGAGCAGCCCCTGCTCGGCCGCCGGGTGGTGGTGTACGGCGGCGGGAACACCGCCATTGACGCCGCGCGTACTGCCAAGCGCCTCGGTGCCAAGGATTCGGTCATCGTGTATCGCCGCACCCGTGATCGCATGCCCGCTCACGACTCGGAAGTGACCGAGGCGCAGGAGGAGGGCATCAAGATACGTTGGCTCGCCACCATCAAGCACATTGATGATGGCGAGCTGATGATCGAGAAGATGGAGCTCGATGAGAACGGCTTCCCGCAGCCCACCGGTGAGTTCGAGAAGCTCGAAGCCGACTCGGTGGTCATGGCGCTCGGCCAGCAAGCCGATCTGGGGTTGCTCGACGGCGTGGCGGACGTCGAGGTGGAGCGCGGCGTGGTCAAGGTGGACGCCCAAATGCAGACTGGGCGTGCCGGATTGTTCGCCGGTGGGGACATGGTTCCCTCGGAGAAGAACGTCACCGTGGCGATTGGGCACGGCAAGAAGGCGGCCCGCTACATCGACGGCTACCTGCGCTCGCAGACGTATGTTCCGCCCGCCAAGCACGGCGACGCCACGCTCGATCGCATGGAGACCTGGTACTACTCGGAGGCGCCGCACCAGGTGCGTGCGCGTATCGAGGGAGCACGGCGTGCTTCGACATTCGCCGAGGTGGTGCAGGGGTTGGATGAGACGTCAGCCCTGTTCGAGGCGCGGCGTTGCATGAGCTGTGGCAACTGCTTCGGCTGCGACAACTGCTTCGGCGTGTGCCCAGACAACGCGATCACCAAGATCGAACCCGGCAAATACGAGTTCAAGTACGACTACTGCAAGGGCTGCGGCGTCTGCGCCGCCGAATGCCCCTGCGGAGCGATAGAGATGATCCCGGAGGAGATTTAGGGGTTTCGTTCGCGCTTTTTCAGCAACGACGGCGCCACCCGTGAACCAACGTGCGTGGCGTCGTTTGTACTATTCACCGTGATAGTTGCCGATGAAAGTGAGGTTCTCCTCGAGTTGTTTGATGAGAGGATGATCTGTGCTGAGTGCCTTGCGTGCGGCTTATCTATAAGCCGCGATATCTGCTTCGCGATCCCGATGCGTTGTCTTGTCCGAACTTACCGGGCACCTCCTAGAAGCGATTGCACCTGTTCCGTCGTTAGGTCCGAGAACGGAGCCATATCTGGCGCGGCCGCAATGAATTGGCCGGGTGACGTCTGTTGGAAGGTTCCGGCGGATCCACCGAGGATGACGAATGTGCCATCGAAGCCATCTTCGGCGAAGAGCAGATAGCTTTTGCCGACTTCGAGGGGCACTTCGCCGTCGATAGTGAACAACACCCCATTGTGCTGACCTCCAGTCTGGACGATCCGTATGTCCTGCCCGGTCTCTACATTTCCACGATGAACGACGTCGGCGCGGAAAGTTACCTCTGTGGCTGGAAGCGACTCGGCATTTGCCTCAGCTTCCACGCGCTCTTCTTCGGAGAGCCCGAGTAGGGGATTCTCTTCGGGAGTATCGCCCTCGAACCGTGGCTTCAACTCGGTTGGTTGAGTGTCAATGACGGTTCCCTCGACTATCAGAGTTGAGGCATCGACGAGGCCTCCGGCATCGTAGCTTGGGTAGTCGCCGGCAATTTGGACAATTTCGGGACTACCAGTGGCTTCGATGGGTTCAAGTCTGTAAGTCCCTTCGTTGCTGGGACTAGTGGTTTGCGACGAACATGCGGACACAGTCACGCACATGGTGCCAAGCGTCAATGCTGCGAAGAGCTGCCGTGCGCGCATTTTGTCTCCGTCTATTGGCGAGCAGTTCAATGGTCTCCATCATTGTCCACCACGAACGCCTGAAAACCGAGACAAAACCACGGAAATTCGTGATTAATCAATGTACGTAGGACACGCGAGGCTGAAACGTGAGAGCCACCGCCACACCGGCGGCGCACTCCACCGCGCTGCCCGTGGTGGTGGGCGTGGTTCCCGGCTCCGACCAGCGCACCGCAAACCGCTGGCATCGGTGCTGCATGCTGGCTGCCCTGGGTGTCTGCTTCCTGTTGACCTTCGTCATCGGGTTGTTTGGATAGCGTCTGTATCAAAGGGTTGCGCAGTACAACGTTTGTACGCGAGGTCGCGCAGATTTTAGTGCACCGCGCGCATAAACGTTGTAGCGCATCGATGATGGAACTCAACGTGAGGACTGCTCAACGTGAGAGCCATACCCGTTGTTCGTTTCGCTCACACAGACTTCCGATACAGCCCACTATGTCACCGGAACAACACCCAATCCGTTGGCGCAAAAAGTTACGGGAGAGTAGCTTTGAAGTGTGAACATCAAGGTTGGTCGTATGACAGGTGTTGGTCTGGGTGCGGGAGCGGTGGCGCTCTACCGCGGAGCCAAGGGCGTGGCGAAGCAGAACGTCCCGTTCCGCAGGCAGTGGGAGGAGCACCTGCTGGCCACAGTCGAGGCTCTTAATGACGTAGCAGACAGGGGAGAGGAACTCCCTCTTATCTATGTAGCCCTCGGCGATTCTGCTGCGCAAGGCCTTGGTTCCTCGAACTTTGAGGAAGGGTACGTGCCGCGTATCGCCTCGGCGCTGCAGCAGACGAGCGGTCGCGATGTTGCACTCCTCAACATCTCGCTTTCAGGCGGAACCGCCGCCTCGGTTCTTGGTACCCAGCTACCGCAGTTGGGCGGCCTGCTGGTCGGTGGGCAGCCGATGATCCCGGATGTTCTCACACTGAACATTGGCGGGAATGACGTCAGCGTGGCGGAACTTAGCGTGGAAGAATTCGGGGTGCGTATGGACCGGATTGTGGCACAGCTGCCACAACCGGCGGTGCTTGCCAACATTCCGACGTTCAAGCCGCTACGCGCAGAAAAGCGGGCAGCCTCGCTCTCCATCCAGATTGAGCGGGCTGCGAAAAAGTATGGAGCAGGAATCGTCCATCTTGAAGAGCTTTCCAACACTTTCGGACTATGGAAGTACATGACCCAATACCACGCGCCCGACATGTTCCATCCAAACTCACCGTGGTACGAGCGCTGGGCGCAGTTATTCATGGATGAGATTTCGGAACAGCTTGGTGTGCCCAAAGTGGACATAGCTGACGTGCCGGTGTGGGAGCCGTGGCGCGGCTAGTGTGCTGCTGACGACGCAACGGAAAACGCACCGCGAGGGTGACGTCGTCGTCGTTTACGATGGTGACGGAAATCTTGCGTCGGCTCGAGCCTGGTGGTTGTTGCGCGACGTCGGGGAGTAGGTACTGATGACAGTTTCGGGACTCGCGGCGGCATTCAACGCCACCTGTTATGTGTTGGGTACCGTATCGGGTGGCCGCTTTGGTGCCGTCGAGATTCGCCCCGACGGCTCGTCCTCCGAACCCCGAGAATTCTTACCTGATGAACTGTCCGGATTTGTGCGCGCGAGCGAAGCCTCACATGCCGCACAAGATACGGCCTCGCTTCGTTGGGTCTGGAGCGATACGGCTCACTGGCTCCCCTCGCTTCTCGACGACGGCGTCCGTGTGCACGCTTGCTACGATCTTCGGCTCAGCCACACGATCCTCAGAAATTCACAGCTTGTCGCCGATCGTTCGCCACTTCTCGCGGCTGACGAGTGGGAACGTGCGGGTGATGGGGTTACTGACATTAAGGAACTGCCCGCTGCCCTCTTTGATATTGACGACGAAACTACAACAGTCCCGCACACCCTTGCCGCAGCGCTGGAGGAGTTCGCGCGGCACGGAGCAGCACTTGGGCTATGCACCTTGGCCTTGCAAGACAACTTGGTGACGGACGGACCTGAAGGGAACTCACTGACGGATGGAGCTGCATCGCGAGACAGTAGTTCGTCCAGGCGTTTGCGTTTGCTCCTCGCTGCCGAATCTGCCGGAGCGCTCATTGCCGCCGAGATGTGCGCAGCTGGGATCCCGTGGGACGTTGAGGAACATGACCGTGTCCTGCGTGATTCGCTGGGACTTCGTCCTCCACTCGGTGGAAAGCCAACGAAGATGGCTCACCTCGCTCAGGTCATCGAGGAACTGCTCAATGCACCCCAGCTCGCAATTGATTCGCCACCGAAGCTGCTGCGCGCTCTGCAAAGGGCAGGCATTGATGCGCATTCGACATCCCGCTGGGAACTCAAGAAGTTTGATCATCCTGCGATTGAACCACTACTTCAGTACAAGAAGATGGCGCGTCTTTTCGCGGCAAATGGGTGGTCGTGGATCGATGAGTGGGTTCGCGATGGCCGTTACCATCCGATGTACGTTCCGGGAGGTGTGGTGAGCGGACGGTGGGCTGCGAGCGGAGGTGGAGTCCTTCAGATCCCCCGTCAGCTCCGGCCGGCAATTCGCGCCGACCCCGGATGGGTACTCGTCTCGGCAGACGTCGCCCAGCTCGAACCTCGCGTCTTGGCCGCAATGTCGGGTGATCAAGGATTGGCAGCGGCCGGACGAGGCCAGGACTTGTATGCAGGAATTGTTGAGAGTGGAATTGTTGAGACGAGGGAAGAGGCTAAGTACGCCATGCTCGGTGCGATGTACGGCTCGACCACCGGGGATTCGGCCCGGCTTCTTCCTCGTCTCCGGCATGCTTATCCGAGGGCGATGCAGATGGTCGACGCTGCCGCCACGGCAGGCACCCGGGGCGGAACCGTTTCGACGTGGCTCGGTCGGACCTCTCTTGCACCTGGCGCCACATGGATGGAGTCGCAGAGTCATGCGCAATCAAGTGATGCGACAGCAGCGGACGAGAACAGAGCACGACGAGTTGCGCGTGACTTTGGACGCTTCACTCGCAACTTCATCGTCCAGGGTACTGCCGCCGAGTGGGCGCTGGTCTGGCTGGCACAGATCCGCTGTCATCTTGCGCGGCTTCCCACGATAGAAGGAAACCTCGCGGCCTCGGGAGCGGCCTTTGACAACCGCGCGCATCTTGTGTTCTTCCTGCACGACGAGGTTGTCGTGCATGCCCCGCTCGAGCAGGCGGAGGCCGCAGCTGCGGTGATCGCTGCGGCGGCCTCCGAAGCCGGTTTTATACTTTTTGCCGAAACACCCGTGGAATTCCCTCTTGATGTGTGGACCAGTGAGGGTTCGCCGTCGGTGGCTTCCTCAACCAGGACTGAAACCGGGCAGAAAAGGAAGGACTGGCCAAGCCCGTTGCGTGACACAACCAAACCCGATGTGGAGGTCAACCCTCAGACTGTTGTGGAATAAGTGACGGGCTAGGCAGGACGCAAGTGGCACCAGACACCGTGTCCGGCCCGCGGCCGTGCACAGGTGACGTTCCCAAGACGTCCTGTCGGCCAGTTTATCGAGCAAAAAATAGGGTTGGAGGTGAAGCAGCATGGATGAGCGAGAGGAACGAAGCGGGGAGTGAAGAATGCAAGGAAATGCGTACTGTGAGATACCTATGTCAAACGCTTGACACCTATATTCAACGATTGACATACTGACTCTGGATTCACATTGGTGAATCGGTTACGTTCAAGGAGGAACAACCGTATGGATCATGGTCGTGTTGCGCGGACGGTGCTTGATGCCGTTGGTGGCGCAGACAACATCAACGCGGCCGCGCACTGCGCGACGCGTCTCAGGCTGGTTTTAGCCGACGAGACCAAGGTCGACAAAGACACGCTGGACAACGATCCGGACATCAAGGGCACATTCGCTGCCGGTGGCATGTTCCAGATCATTGTTGGACCGGGCGATGTCAATATCGTCTATGAAAAGCTCACCGGGATGGGCGTCCGAGAAGTTTCGAAGGATGAGGCGAAGACAGTGGCTGCGCAAAAGCAGAACCCTGTCTCACGTTTCATCAAGACTATTGCGGACATCTTCGTTCCTGTTCTGCCTGCATTGATCGCCGGCGGCCTCATGATGTCACTCAACAATATTTTGGTGGCACCGGGACTCTTTGGTCCCAAGCCCATCATCGAGCTGGCACCGTGGGTTACGGACTATGCCACCATGATCAACCTGATCTCCTCGGCCGTGTTTGCTTTCCTGCCCGTCTTCATCGGCTTCTCTGCCGTTAAGCGCTTTGGCGGCAACCCCTACCTCGGTGGTGCCATGGGCGCCGCGATGGTCTCCGGCGACTTGGTCAACGCCTATGCGCAAGTCACCGTCGAGGCAGCTGGTGAAATGCCATACTGGCATGTCTTCGGCCTAGACGTTGCGCAGGTTGGCTACCAGGGCCAGGTTATCCCGGTGCTTGTTGTTGCATGGATTCTTGCAGTTATCGAGAAGTGGCTTCACAAGAATCTTAAGGGAACTACCGACTTCCTGCTCACCCCACTATTCACAATGCTTGTCACCGGCTTCCTGGCTTTTGTCATTGTTGGTCCGGCTATGCGCATCGTTGCTTCTGGCATCACGGATGGCATCCTCTGGCTGTACACCAACGGCGGTATCTTCGGCGGCCTCATCTTCGGTCTGCTCTACTCTCCGATCGTCGTTACCGGCCTGCATCAGTCCTTCCCGGCCATCGAACTCCCACTTATCGCGGATGTGGCCGCCACTGGTGGATCCTTCATCTTCCCGATCGCATCGATGGCTAACATCGCTCAGGGTGCTGCGGCACTGGCCATCTTTATGAAGGTTAAGGATGCAAAGTTCAAGGGCCTTGCGGGAGCATCATCGGCTTCGGCACTCTTCGGAATTACTGAGCCCGCAATCTTCGGTGTCAATCTACGCCTTCGTTGGCCGTTCTTCTGCGGTATGGCCGGTGCCGGTGTGGCAAGTGCTCTTGTAGCACTCTTCGACGTTCGTTCACAGTCCCTGGGTGCCGCAGGCGTTATCGGTTTCGTTGCCATCATCCCCAAGGATATTCCGATGTTCCTTGTGTGTGCGGCCATTTCCTTCGCCACCGCTTTTGCGGCCACGTGGCTCTATGGTTCTTCGCGTGGCAAGGCGTCTCTTGACGCTTTCAACAAGGGTGCAGGCGCAGCAATCGTAGACGCCGCCGAGGAGGGTTTTACAGCCTCTGAAGCTTCTGCTGCTGGCGGTTCCGCCAGTGTCGGCGGAACCGCCACAGCTGTTGCTACCAAGCCGAAAGCCCCCGCTATGATTCCCGGCACCGTCACTGAGATTCACTCCCCACTGCGTGGCCGCGTGATTCCGTTGGAGAAGGTTCCCGATCCTGGCTTCGCAAGTGGTGCCGTCGGCAAGGGTGTGGCAGTCGAGCCGACCGAAGGCATCGTCGTCGCCCCTGAGAACGGCACGGTAGCCATGGCATTCGAGACGGGCCACGCAATCGGGCTCAAGCTGGATAGCGGAGTAGAGCTACTTGTCCACATCGGTATCGATACCGTCAATATGGAGGGCAAGGGTTTCCAGGTGCACGTGAAGAAGGGTGATGTCGTTACGGCAGGAGCGCCGCTCATCTCCTTCGATCTTAAGGCTATCGCCGCAGCCGGCTACTCCTCGATCACTCCGGTGCTCGTCACCAACCATCGTCGTTTCGGCGCTGTTGATTCAGTTGCTTCCGGTTCGGTTGCGCCCGGAGCGAAGCTACTCAAGGTTAGCGCGAAGCCAGAGTGATAAAACCGGCGTCAGCCCTTTTCCTCTGGTCGAGCGAGTCCTCGCGATAGAACACGTCACCTCGACTGACATAACAGCCCTCACACGAACTCCGAATGGGAGTGTACCGTGTGAGGGCTGTTGCTACCCTGTCTCTCCGCTGAGAAGTCTCACGGGGAACTCGACGGTGGTTGCCTCAGTGCTCTCGGCGGCGTTCTTGGATTCGATGCGATTGACGAGCAAGCGGACTGCCTCGTACGCGATATCTTCGACAGGCTGCGCAATGGTGGTGAGTCTAGGCATGGCGGTACGCAGGGCGAAGGTTCCATCGAAACCTACAATGCGAAGTTCTCGAGGAACGGCAATGCCGTGCTGGTGTGCCCATTCGATTACTGTGCAGGCGGCGAGATCATCGGTGGCGAA
Organism: Actinomycetaceae bacterium; assembly: GCA_039812645.1. Taxonomy (GTDB): domain Bacteria; phylum Actinomycetota; class Actinomycetes; order Actinomycetales; family Actinomycetaceae; genus Ancrocorticia. The sequence continues at coordinate 23,173 of JBDIAV010000017.1, read as the reverse complement.
GACGCCGTCGATCTGTCCTCGGAGCTTGTCAAGCGCGGCGAAGATCTTTTCTGTTCGTTGAGGCTCGGGTGTTCCGAAGAGGACTGTTGCAGTGAGCGGTTCAATCCCGTTCTCAGTGAGTACCTCCCTGTAGCCAGCTTCACGAAGATTATGGGGTCCGGTCCTGGAGGTGAGAAGCAACGGGCGTCGGCAGCCTTTGGCGAGCAGCCGTTCGGTGGCGATTCTTCCTCCCTGACGATTCTCGGCGCGAACGTTCGGAATGTGTGCGCCGAGAGCACGATCGATCGTCACGACGGGCAGCCGAGTAGTGGAATACTCGGGGATAGATAGGTTGTGGGCACCGGTGATAAGACCATCCACTCGGTTGCCTTCGAGCTGGATAAGATAGTCACGTTCGATCTCTGCACGGCCAAGACTGTTGCATAGGACTGTGCGGTAGTCGTGCTCGGTGAGTGCATGTTCCAGATGCATGGCGAGTTCGCCGAAGAACGGGAGGCTTACGGTGGGAAGAATGATTCCCACCACGCGGGTGCGGCTTCCGCTGAGCGCGCGGGCAACTTCGTTCGGACGGTAGTTCAGATCTGCGATCGCCTTGGCGACCTTCTCTTTCGTTTTATCACTTAAGTACCCACGATTATTTAACACACGAGAGACCGTGGTGGGAGAGACTCCGGCCTTCGCCGCAACATCGGCTATACTCGGCTGGTTTCTCTGTCTAGGCATCGATTTCTCCTGGTGAATCAGCGAGGTAGTGTAACACGTCCTCGATGAGGCACTTGGCAATATCATACGACTTGGGATGCCGGTAGGTCCTGCGGGCAAGGCCAGGTTAACACTGGCTATGCTGATAGCTGAGGTTTGGGCGTGAAAGGGGCAGGTTACGGTCTGCCTTGACTGGCCTGTCAAGCGATTGACATACTGGCTTGAGATTCGCAGCGTAGCGAATAATGACAGAGACGAGGTTGATGAAATGGACAATCTAAAAGACCGTGCCGTTCGTGCTGTCGAGGATTCGCGGGCGTCGAAGGACCCCGATTACCCTCGATATCATGTGGCGCCTCCCGTTGGCCGTCTTAACGACCCCAACGGCCTTATCGTCGACGGCAACACCTACCATGCTTTCTATCAGTTTGGTCCGTTTTTCCCCCATGAAAAGGTCATCTATTGGGGCCACGCGGTTTCTACGGACTTGCTGCACTGGGAGGATCGCGGCCCCGCCGTGATCCCCAATTCCCGATATGACCGCAACGGTGCCTACTCCGGTACCGGATTGATTATCGACGACGACGTCCCGGACTCTGTCCGTTTTGCCCTCTTCTACACCGGTAACTACAAGGATCCGGAAACGGGGGAGCGCGAGGCCACGCAGTGTCTTGTCACCTCCGAGGATCTGGTGGCTTTTGTCAAGCATGCAGGGAACCCGGTTATCTCAGATCAGCCCAAGGGCTACACGGCACACTATCGTGATCCCCAAGTGTGGCGTGATGTGGACGGTTCCTATCGGATGCTCATCGGCGTGCAGCGTGAGGATCTTACCGGTGCGGCGGTGTTCTATCGTTCGAATGACCTACGTGCGTGGCAATTCGAGGGCGAGATGACCTTCCCCGGGCGGGAGTCGGAGTTCGCCGCACTCGGATACATGTGGGAATGCCCCAATCTCGTGGTGGTGACCGACGAGGTGACAGGGCAGAAGCTCGACCTCTTGATTTTCTGTCCGCAGGGCATTGAGCCCGAGCGCGAAGGATTCGAGAATGTCTTCCCGTGTGTATACCTGCTGGGATCCCTGGAGGGGAACGCTTTTCAGGTTGTCAGCGAAGATTACGTGGAGTTCGACCGTGGCTTTGAGTTCTATGCCCCGCAGGTGTTCGCGCGGCGCCGGAGCGACGCGCGCAGGCCGCTGTTGATGGGTTGGGCGGGTAATGCCGGCGAGGATGCCCAACCCTCCTTGGAGGATACCGGGTGGGTGCATACCTTGACGGTTCCTCGTGAGCTGAGTGTGCGCGATGGGCGAGTTATTCAGCGGCCTGCGCCCGCATGGGGAGACGCGACTGCTGGTGAGACGGTGGTTAGTGGCGCTGCTGGTGTTGATGGCGCTGCCATCGGCGGGCTGAGCGGGTCGCGCTCCTTCAGGCTCAACGTGGTTCCAGCGGCGAGCGGTGCCGATGATGCTCACTCGTGGGGTATCCGCATCGGCAGCAAGGCACGCCACGTGGACATCAAGCTGCAGGGTGGCCAACTCATCGTGGATCGTTCCACCACGCGCTACCCGCACGGCGATCACCGTGTCGTGACGCTGCCGGAGGGCACCGTTCCTCATCTAGAGATTCTCCACGACCGTTCCATCACCGAGATCTACGTGGGCGACGGCGACTTGGCCTTCACCCTGCGCAGCTACCTCGATCCCGAGAATGTTGCCACGACGCTCTTTGCCGGTGATGCAGGTGTTGCTGACACCACGCAGTCGTCCCGGCGCTTCGCTGTGCGTTACCAGACCTTCGACTGAACGGTCACGTGAGGGGGACATGACTGGCATGCCCTTCTCAGTAAACATGACGGCCCCTACACTGACTCGATGAAGCGTAGGAAGGCCGCTTGGCCCTCCTCGTTCCGTGCATAGACTCCCGCGTGCTCTAACACCTTGGCGAAAACACGGCCAACTTCCCGGCGGATGACACTCTCGGCGTTCTCGGCCGTGACTTCGGCGACGAAGCTCTCCGCCCACTCGGCATGCTTGTCCGTCAGAGGATCTGCATGCAGGTCCTCACCGGCAAGAAGATGTTGCTCTACCGCGGCAAGCTCCTCCTTGAGGCGAGCCGGCAACACCGCGAGCCCCATGACTTCAATGAGGCCGATGTTCTCCTTCTTGATGTGGTGCAACTCGGCATGGGGATGGTAGACCCCGAGAGGATGCTCCTCGGTGGTGATGTTGTTACGTAACACCACGTCGAGTTCAAATTTGCCATCACGCATCCGAGCGATAGGAGTGATGGTGTTGTGCGGTTCGCCCTCGGTCTCCGCAAAAACAAACGCATCCTCGTCTGTATAGTCACGCCACGCAGCAAGGATTCGATCTGCCAGCTCAAGAAGCCGGCCACGGTCGGCACTGGAGAGCCGCACCACGGACATCGGCCAGCGGACGATACCTGCGGCAACGTCGTCGAATCCAGCGAATGATACTGGACGTTCAATCTCCGCGCGTGCCATGGCGAACTCGAAGTGGCCACCTTGGAAATGGTCGTGGGCAAGAATTGAGCCGCCCACGATGGGGAGATCCGCATTTGAGCCCACGAAGTAGTGGGGGAATTGCTGCACGAAATCGAGGAGCTTGGCGAAGCAGGCGCGGTCGATCTTCATCGGGGTGTGCTGCTCGTTGAAGACGATGCAGTGCTCGTTGTAGTACACATAGGGCGAGTACTGCAGGAACCACGGGCTCTCGTTGATCGTCAGCGGAACAATACGATGGTTCTGCCGCGCGGGGTGATTGACCCGGCCGGCATAGCCCTCGTTCTCGCAGCACAGAAGACACTGTGGGTAGTCGCCCGCGGGCAGCTCACGTGCCGCCGCGATCGCCTTGGGATCTTTCTCTGGCTTTGAGAGATTAATGGTGATGTCGAGTTCACCGTAGTCCGTGGCGCTCGTCCACCGCACATCCTTAGCCATGCGGTCGCGGCGGATGTAGTTGGTATCCTGGCTGAATTCGTAATACCAGTCGGTTGCGGCCAACGGGGACTCGTTGTACAGCTCCCAGAACCTTGCCCGTACCTCGCGGGGAGCCGGGGTAAGGCGTCCCATGAGCATGGTGTCGAAGAGGTCACGATACACCACCGAGTCATGGGCGAGAATGCCACGGGCATGAGCGTCGGTGAGAAGATCGTCGAGAATATCCGCGAGCGGTCTGTTAGTTTCTGGGGCACTATCAGCATCATGACCGTAGCTGTCCAGCCCTACGGCTTCCAACACGGTATTGATGGCCCAGATTCTGTCCGAGGGCGTGATGAGGCCGGTTCTTTCGGCGTACCGCACCACATCCGCAATCGCATCGCGTCCGCTTGTTGTTTCCTGTGATGTGCTCGTCATACTCACTTCGTCTCCTTGTATCCGTGTGGATGACCCTGATGCCATGTCCATGCGCTGGAGATGATGGCTTGGACATCATCGAGTTCAGGTTTCCAGCCGAGAACTCGGCGCGCCTTCTCCGAGGCCGCAATGAGCTGGGCTGGATCGCCGGCGCGGCGCGGCGACACCTTGACGGGGATGGGATGGCCGGTGACCTTGCGGGCCACTTCGATCATCTCGTTGACCGTAAAGCCCTGGCCGCTGCCAAGGTTGAAGACGTCGCTTTCGCCGCCTGCAATGAGATAGTCGATGGCCTTGATGTGTGCTTGCGCCAGATCTGACACGTGGATGTAGTCACGGATGCACGTGCCGTCCTTGGTGGGGTAGTCGTTTCCGAATACGCCGATAAATTCGCGCTGCCCGTTGGGGACTTGAAGGATGAGTGGGATGAGGTGGGTTTCAGGGCCGTGTGCCTCGCCGATGGTACCCGACTCGTGCGCTCCGGCCGCGTTGAAGTAGCGCAGCGCCACAGATTTGAGGCCGTGTGCCTGGCCCACCCAGCCCATCATCTTCTCCATGGTGAGCTTCGTTTCCCCGTAGCAGTTCGTGGGCTGCGTGCGGTCGGATTCCATGATCGGGATACTCTCGGGCTCTCCGTAGGTGGCTGCCGTTGAGGAGAAGACGATGTTGTTGATGCCGTGTGCGACCATGGCCTGCAACAACACAATGGTGCCGCCAACGTTGTTGTCGTAGTACTTGAGTGGATCCGTCATGGACTCACCCACCTGCGACGACGCCGCAAAATGAATCACTCCCTCGATCTGTTCCTTCTCAAAGATACTGTCGAGTGCTGCACGGTCACGAATATCAGCCTCGTAAAAACGTGCCTTGGGGTGGACGGCCTGCTTGAATCCGGTGAGCAGGTTGTCGATCACAACGACGTCCCGTCCGGTATCAATCAACTCATGGACGGTGTGCGAGCCAATGTATCCCGCACCGCCCAGTACCAAAATTGCCATGGGTTCCTCTTCCCTGTCTTGCTAGCGGTTCAGTGTGTGGGAGAACCGGTAACGATTCTTAGACGACGACAGCTCCGCCCATCGGACGAACGCGGACCGTGTGGCAGGTCCCTTTCCCAAGTACGCGTTCGATCGCAGCGGTAAACTTTTCCTGCATTGATAAGGGCACATACGCCTGGATGGTTCCAGCGAAGCCTCCGCCGTGGACACGGACTGCGCCTTGCCCGCCAAGGACGTGTTGTGCGAGTGAAATGGCGACGACGACGGCCTGCTGCTGTGGAGTTTTTGTTGCGTAAAGATTCTGTAACTGCACCGCGGATGAAAGGCCGGACTGTTCCACCATGCCCAGGTAGTCATCAAATCGATGTTCCTTGAGGGCTGAGACTTGCTCGGGAACTCGGGCATTGTCGCCGAAGAAGTGGATGGCCCGGAGCACAGCTCGATCACCCACCTGCTCACGTAGCGCGGAGAGGCTTTCCCAGAAGTACGCTTCGTCCACATCACGCAAGAACTGCTTATCGAAGAAGGACGCTGCGGCACGCATTTCGGCGGGAACGGAGGCGTATTCATCGGTGAGATCCGCATGATCGCCGCCCGACTCGATGATGCACATGACGTGCCCGTATTCATCTAGATCAAGATTAATTGCCTCAACGATTGGCTCCGACGGATCGGCAAAATCGATGCTGATCACACCACCAATCGAACACGCCATCTGGTCAAGAAGCCCGCAGGGCTTTCCAAAGTACTGCGATTCAGCGAATTGGCCAATTTGTGCCAGCTCAACGGGGGAGACGGCATCACCGCAAGAAAAGTGATTGAGGATGACTCCGACGAGGATCTCGTAGGCGGCTGAAGATGAAAGCCCCGCCCCACCGGGAACGGTGGAGGACACGCTGGCCGAGAAGCCGGTGAGCTGGTGGCCACGCTCGTAGAGTGCGGCAGCCACACCACGAACCAGCGCTGCCGAGGTGCCTTCCTCCCGAGGCTTGCGTTCCAGGTCGTCGAGGTTAACAGCTACTTCCGGATAACCCTGGGACGCAATTCGAATCCAACGGGAATCATTCGGGCTGGCACAGGCCACCATATCCATGGTCACGGCACCCGCGAGAACCCGTCCATGCTGATGGTCGGTATGATTACCACCCATCTCGGTGCGGCCGGGGGCAGTAAAAAGAGAGACATCTCCCTGACCAAATCTGCTCGTATAGTCCTCGATGACGGCAGCAAATCTCGTGCGAGCACTGCTCACATCACCGGGGTGAGCGCCATAGATCTTGACTAGTTGGGGATCGAGACCGCCACTACTCAATTCGGTCGTGAGTACTTCGAGCTGCATCTTGTTACCTGCCTCATTGCATGCATCGTGATCGATGGAGAATTACGCATTTAGTTTCATGGCAACACAATATCGTGATCATGACGTGTGGTGCGTATGGCCCCTACGCTACCCCATCCAACCAGCAAAAAGAACGTATTAAAAGGATATGGGATCGCATTGACGAAGACACGTTGTGACGATACTGTTTGCGTTATCAGACTGCGATGCGAAAGCGCGTTCTAGTCAGAGGGGGTTGGGCAACCACCGTCCACTCTCCGTCCTGAGGAGGTTCCCTGCAACGTTGAGGGAGCTGTTCGGGTCCACAATTGATCCACCACACCATGAATACCCACGGTCTTAACCTGTAGGTATGTCTCTCTAGTGAACGAGGCGTGCCTCAAGCAGGAGTACACATGATTTTGTTACCGTCCCTTTTACCCATGAACCTGGCGAGTGAAGAGAGCACCCTCTTCAATGCTCACGTGTTTGATTACGTTCCCATTCTTATTTACTTCTCCTTCGTGATTGGCGTTGGCTTCATCATGAAGAAGAAGGCTGCGAGCGCTGACGGCTTCCTCACCGGTGGCCGTTCTATTCCCGCCTGGGTCACCGGAATCGCCTTTGTTTCCGCCAACCTTGGCGCGGTGGAAATCATGGGAATGTCGGCCAATGGTGCCCAATATGGCATGCCCACGTTCCACTACTTCTGGGTTGGCGCCATTCCTGCAATGCTTTTCCTTGGCATTGTCATGATGCCCTTCTATTACGGCTCCAAGGTCCGTTCTGTTCCCGAGTTCATGTACAAGCGTTACGGGAAGACTGCCCATCTCATCAACTCATGGAGCTTTGCTCTTGCTCAGCTCCTCATTGCCGGTATCAATCTCTTCCTTCTGGGAAAGATTATTAATTGGCTGTTGGGCTGGCCACTCTGGGTGGCACTTATCGTTGCCGCCGTTATCGTCTTTACGTACATCACGATGGGTGGGCTCTCGGCGGCTATTTACAACGAAGTTCTCCAGTTCTTCGTCATTATTGCCGCGTTGCTTCCCCTGACCCTCATCGGCCTCAATCGCGTGGGCGGATGGAGCGGACTCAAGGAGCAGATTACGTCCATCGCCGCTCAAACCGGCAGCGATCCCAACATGCAACTGCACTCGTGGCCGGGTACATTGCTCTCCGGCTTCGATTCTCCCGTGATGTCAGTTATTGGCATTGTCTTTGGTCTCGGATTCGTGTTGTCCTTCGGTTACTGGACCACCAACTTCGTTGAGGTGCAGCGCGCCATGGCATCGGAGTCAATTTCTGCTGCCCAGAAGACACCAATTATTGGAACCTTCGTCAAGATGTTTGTTCCATTCCTGGTGATCATTCCGGGCATGGTCGCTGGAGTTCTTGTCACCGAAGTGGCCACAGCAAAGGGATTGGGAGAGCACTTCGAGTACAACAACGCAATCTTGCTGCTCATGCGTGATGTACTGCCAAATGGTTTGTTGGGCCTTGCTATCACCGGTTTGCTCGCGTCCTTTATGGCGGGCATGGCGGCCAACATTTCGGCGTTCAATACCGTGTTCACCGTCGATCTCTACGAGCGTTACATCCGTCCGGGCCAATCCGACGCCCAGTACCTGCGGATGGGCAAGATCGCCACCTTCATGGCCTCGGTGATCGCTATCTTCACGGCTCTCATTGCTTCCCAGTATGAGAACCTTATGGACTACCTGCAGCAATTGTTCTCCATGTTCAACGCTCCGCTTTTCGCCACGTTCATCATCGGTATGTTCTGGAAGAAGGCAACTCCCGCAGCTGGCTGGGTGGGTCTCGCCGTCGGCACACTGAGTGCTCTGGGCATCAACATCCTCATCTGGACGGATGCTCTTAATCTGCCCGGGCAGGGTGGCGCGTTCTTGGCCGCGTCAGTTGCTTTTGTCACCGACGTCGTCGCGACAATTATCGTTTCTCAATTCACCACACCGAAGCCCGCGGCCGAACTTCGAGGATTTGTCTACTCGGAGACTCCGTTGGAAGAGCGAAGTGATCCGAAGTTGCACGAACTGCCACTTCTACGCAGGCCCATGCCGCTTGCAATTATTGCCGGCGTCGCCGTCGTCTTCCTCAACGTCGTCTTCCACTAAAGAAACGGAGAAGCACTCATGTCTTCAAAAAATCAGACAGAGCCCAAGGCCCAGCTGACGGACATCCGATTCATCATCGCATCGGCACTTGGCCTCATTGGAATCTTCCTCATCATTTGCTCCTTCGTTTTTAACGGAGCTGATGAGATGGCCAAAACCGGAGGAATCAACGCAAACCTTTGGTCCGGTCTAGGACTGTCCGCCGTCGCCCTCATCATGGGGCTGTGGTGGAAGGTCAGCCCCGGAAACTGACGTGGTTTCGCCGCGAGGCACCACATAAGTCTCGACCGGGCTCCCGGTTGTCCACCCCATCACTCCATGTTTTGCCCTTTGAGCCGTGCCATTTACACTCAATAAGGCAGCAATGTCGCCTGCACAAGCCGTGCGATGGCGAGGAAGTGATGAGGTGGGCAGTCGTGGCACAGTGGAAACGTCCGTCGATGAGCGATGTGGCCCAATTAGCCGGAGTTTCAACACAGACGGTTTCGCGTGTCATCAATGGCGAACCCTACGTCAAAGAGGATAAGCGCGAGAGCGTTCTGGAGGCCATGCACCGGCTGCATTACGTTCCGAACTCGGCCGCTAGAGCGATGAAGACAGGTAGTTTCAAGAACATTGGCGTTGTGTACCATACGCTGCATCCGGTGGGTAATCGTCTTGCCTTGGAGGGGATTGTCGAGGCGGCATCCGCGCAAAGCTATCGAACGAGTCTCATACATTGGAGCTCGCTCGTATCTCAGTCCAATCTAGACGAGAGCCAGACCGTCATGCGTTTGGGCGAAATGTCTATCGACGCAGCTATCGTTATCGTCTCCTCCTCATCCGAGTCTGGCTCGGCAACAACACGTATGGGACGGCTTCCGGTTCCCACTGTGGTTCTCGGGACAGTTGTCGCGGGTGATGTGTCGTCCGTGGGCATCGATCAGGCCACTGGAACCGAGGCTGCCGTGCAGCACCTGCTGGATCTGGGGCATGCAACAGTGCATCACATCGCCGGGCCAGCGCCCTCTATTCATTCTCAAAGCCGCCACCACGCCTGGCGGGGGACACTGGAAAGAAACTCGCGTGCGGTTCCCAAGGTGGCGCGTGGAGATTGGTCGCCCACCTCGGGTTACCTCGCGGCACGCGAACTGCTTGCGGGCGAGACTCCAACTGCGATCTTTGTAGCCAATGACCAAATGGCTCTCGGCGCTTACCGCGCGATCTTGGAGTCGGGTTTACGAATCCCTCAAGACATTTCCATCATTGGCTGCGACGACATCGACGAAGCATGCCAGTTCCCCACCCCGCTCACCACTATCAACCAACATTGGGACCGTGCCGGCCATGAGACGCTTCGCGTCGCACTCGACATGCTCCGCACCGGTTCCCCTAGCACTGTATCTATCCCGACCGAGCTTGTCATTCGCAAATCAACCGCCCCGCCGCAGCAGTCGGCGTGAGATCGCGGTGGCGTGTGGGCCATGACGTAGAAGCTCCTTGAGTTCGGGTACAACCGACAGGAGTTTCCTTATGAACATTTCAGCGTCCGGCCGCCGCATCATCCTTCGTTCTGGATCCTACGAGGCCCACATCGTTACTGTAGGAGCCGGTATTGCCCACCTTGTGCACGAGGGGCACGGCCTCATTTATTCGCACGACGACGACGGATTCGCGCCCGCTTACATGGGCAAAACTCTCATCCCATGGCCCAATAGGATAGCTGGGGGAGTGTATAAGGTGGACGGTCAGCAGCACCGGCTGCCCGTCAACGACGCCGAGCATCATGCCGCCTTACACGGTTTCATGGCCTGGGTGGAGTGGACCGTTGTTGCTGAGGAACAGACTTTTGTCGAGCTGGAATCTCTCGTCGCAGCGAGGCCTGGGTATCCGTGGACGTTACGTGCACGGGTTCGATACGAACTTAACAAAGTATCCGGCCTTCACTATGTGCTGTGGGTTGAGAATGTGGGGCGGGGGACCGCTCCGTACGGCTGCGCCTCGCACCCCTACGTTTCCTTTGATGGGGCATCGGTTGATGGATACGAGATTGTGCTACCGGCGGGCTCGGCTCTGGATGTCGACGCCGACCTCACGCCGGTTGGTTTGCGAGGGGTCAATGAGCTAGGCGTGGACTTTACGAAAGCTCGCGTGCTTGGGACAGACTCCCTTGATCACGCTTTTACGGATCTCTCCGAAGGCGCGTGGAAACTACGTGTAACGGACACCGGCTGCGGCCGCGCCGTCGTACTAACGTCTGATGCGCGATGGGTGCAGCTGTACTCGGGTGAGGAAATTGGCCGACAAGGTCTCGCGATAGAACCCATGACCTGCGCACCAAACGCTTTTAATAATGGTCTGGGGCTCATCTGGTTGGCCCCCGGCGAGGAGCACACGTTCAGCTACTCTGTCGCCGCCGTGCAGGCGTGAATGTGGAATCCACACCTCACACCCCGACAGTTCCTCACCGCTGAGTGCCGTTGCTAAGCGCATTTGAGACCCAGGTAGCGATTCCTGCTGCCGCAGCGCCGCGTGCTTGGCGCAGCGAATAACCAGTGCGCGGATGCGATCGGAGGGGAGCGAGGCCCGGTACGGAGAAGGTGTTCATTCTGGCCTCAAAGGCGTCGATTGCCCAGGGACTGTCGAAAAGTGTCAAGCATTCGCCGTCAAGAACGACGTCGTTAACGCCCATCGCTCGTCCTATGGTTGTAGCGAACGTTGCAATATTTGAGCCGAATTCGGTGAGCGCACTTCGCGAAGGTAGGTCGCCGATTTCTGCGAGGTAGGTGAGATCGGTGAGGTTGAAAGGGCGGTGTTCGTTGTCTCCAATAAGGAGCCGCCCTGAGCGAGCGCGCCCGATGACCGCCGCCTGTGTGAGTGCGCCAGCCGCGCAGCCAACGTGTCCGTACTGACAGATTCCGGTTGCCCCCGCGAGCGGTAGATGAGCGGTGGGATCATGATGGCTTGTTGGTTGGAGGAAGGACTGTATCGAATGGCTGGAATCGACACGGTGAGTATGGATGTCGTCGTCAATGGTGGAGAGAACGAATGCTTCTTCCTCCCGCCCAACGCCAAACCACTGTTCCAGAATGCGAAGTCCATCCGTGGTGCTGATGACCTGAATTGGGACACGGGGGAGATTGAGAGTACCAGTACCCTGGGCGAAGAGCTCCTGGGAAGAGGACCCTTTCGCCACAATTGTGAGGTTCTGAAGCTTGAGGGGTAAACCCGTGGGGGCGCCGGTACTGGAAGCTGGAGGTGCATCGCCTGAGGCACGTGACTTCTCACCTGGAGTGGCGGTGCTCCACCGCTGAAGCTCAGCAAGCACATCACTCGTAAGCACCGTGATTGCTTCACCGATGGCGGCGGGAGTCTGTTCGTTGAGCGGACGGGTTAAATGACACAGCACGTCCGCGCGCACATCGGTAAGCACACCGTGTAACTCCCGCGAACCCACGCTGATCCCCGCGAAGGCAAATCGGTGCGAAGGAACCTCCAGCAGCTGCGAAGGGCGCCCCATGCCAGAGCTGGAAAGCCCAGAAAGATCATCCGATAGCAATCCCGCCTCAAGCAAAGGACGCACAATGCGACTGAGCGAGGCGGGTGATAGCTGCATCTCGCGCGCCAGCCCCGCTCGGGAACTTGGGCCGAGACGAATGATGCGAGTAAGTATGGCAACTGCGGGATCGGGATTCATACGAAGGATTGTCTCTCAGTTTTCGCCAAGATGTGTCGAGTTGACCGCGGTTGTTCCTGGATATGACATCGGTCATTCCACATCATCAAACTTATGTGGAATCACCCCATGTAACTTTCGCCAACGAAGGCTTTCAGGCTAGGGTGATACCGGTGTGTCGGGAAGCCTGGTCGACGTATCATCGGCCAACCGGTCGATGACAATCGACTGGAAGGTCATACATTGTCCTCGGACGCTGCAACCAACATCTCGACCCATGGAACGCCGCACCCATCCGGCGGAAGATTGTCCCGGCTTAGCGCATGGGTCTCTCGTGAGACCTCGGGCGGCATCCTGCTTCTCATTGCCGCTGCCGCAGCACTTATCTGGGCGAACTCGCCCTGGCGATCGCAATACGCTGCCATCTCTGAGTTCCACCTCGGCCCGGAAGCACTCCATTTGAATCTCTCGATTGCTCATTGGGCGGCAGACGGACTTTTGGCGGTCTTTTTCTTTGTTGTGGGCGCGGAACTCAAGAACGAAATGGTCGTGGGCAGTTTGCGGAATATCCGTGAGGCTGCGGTGCCCGTTCTCGCGGCAGTTGGCGGTATGGTTGTGCCCGCCGTGATCTTCACAGCAGTCATCTTCATGTCAGGTGACACCGGCGCCCTGGGTGGTTGGGCGATCCCCACCGCCACTGATATTGCGTTCGCGCTGGCGGTTTTGGCCATCTTTGGAAAAGGCCTGCCCGGCGCGTTGCGAATGTTCCTCCTCACACTCGCCGTCGTCGACGATCTCCTTGCCATCATCGTTATCGCCGTCTTTTATTCCTCAGGCTTGAACTGGTGGGCGCTCATCGGAGCACTCATTGCAGCGCAATTGTTTGGAATGGTTGCGAACTCCCGGTGGCCTAAGGTGTGGCTGCTGCTGCCCCTCGCGATGGTGTCGTGGGGTCTTATGCACGCCTCGGGCGTTCATGCGACGATCGCAGGAGTTGTGCTGGGTCTGACTCTTCCCGCGCTCGCAGTCCACGGGGAAAGTCGCTCGCGAACTCACCGTTTTGTGGACGCAACGCGCCCGTTCTCCTCAGGTATTGCCCTTCCGATTTTCGCTTTCTTCTCAGCCGGTGTGACGGTTATTAGCGATGAAGGTCAGGGCGGAGTCTTAACACAGCCGGTCGTTCTTGCTGTCGCAGGAAGCTTGGTTCTCGGCAAGTTGATTGGTGTTTTAGGAACCACGGCGCTTGTGGTGAGATTGACTCCACTTCAGTTGTCTACGGACATCACCGTTCGGGCACTGTTACCGGTGGGATTCCTAACCGGCATTGGATTTACGGTGTCGTTGCTCATTGCTGAACTATCCTTCACCGACCCCACCTATACGGCAGGGGCAAAGATCGCTGTGCTCATTGGCACTTTGACGTCGGCAATCTTAGCTGCGATCGTGTTGCGGCTGGATGTACGACGACGAGAGTGATTCTGCGTTGAGGTTTACTTGGCGTCAGCCAGCTTCTCCACCCAGCCCATCGCGCCCGCACTTTGCACGGAGAGGCTCGCCAACTGGGCCGCCGCAGCGAGCGAAGAAAGTTCATCCTGACCCGCTCCCAATGCGGCAACGAAAGCACCGTGGATGACGTCGCCCGCGCCAAGGGTATCGACGATGTGCTCGGCGGGAACTTCTTGGATCGGCAGTGAGTACAACTTGTGATCCAGGATGGCCTCGATCGATCCACCGCCATGGGTACGCGCCGCAAACCTCGGGCCTGCTCCAATAAGACTCTCCAGAAGCTGATCATCGGGAACTCCTGGCAAGTGAAAGTCCGCGGAGACAATGGCGTGCGTGACGTGCTTGATGAGTGATTCTAAGCCGGGCTTGTAGGACCCGCCGTCAAGTACCACGGGAATCCCCCTGCTCTCCGCCGTGCGCGCTAACGCAATCTGCACGTCCATGAGGTGCCCATCCACCAGGAGCGCCGTGGCGCCATCGAGAATAGTGGGTTCGGGGAACCCATGCTTGCGGGCCGTGTTGTTCGAGGAAATAACGGACCGGTTGCCTTGCGGATCGATGGCGACGGCGGAGATGGCCGGGTCGCCGTCGTCAGCGAGATCGACGACGTGGACGTGGGACTCGCGCAGCCATTCACGGGCCAAAGTGCCGAACACTCCCGGGCCGATAGGGGACACAAGAGTGGGGAAGGCGCCGAGCGCGCCAGCCGTGCGGGCAGCATTGGCCGCGGGACCTCCCACGTCCAACAACGCCGAGGTGGAGACGACCTTCTCGTTAGCGGCCGGCACGGCTTCCACGGTCTGAATGAGGTCCACGACGGTCAATCCACAAAACACGGTGCGCATGGGTCCAAGCCTACGGCCTCTTCAGCGGATACGGCAGCTCATCAAGATAACCTTGCCGCCGCGCGAGAGCGTGAGACTGCCCGCACCTGCGCGGGCGGAACCAAAATGCGTCGGAGACACCCACTAGAATGACTCGTGGCACCCGTGTGAAGTCGACTCACACGGGCGATGAATTCACGAAAGGCACACATGTCTGAGGAAGCCGGAAAGCTGAGCCCCCTCGATGAGGCTGGGATCGCTGCCGCTGTCGAGGCTGCCAAGGCGGCATTCGACGCAGCGGGCACACTCGAAGAACTGAAAGAAGCGCGCCTCGCCCACAGTGGTGACAACGCGCCTATTACTCACGCCAATACCCTCATTCGCGGGCTGGATAAGTCCGAGAAGCCGGTGGCGGGTCGCCTCATGGGAGCAGCCCGCAAGGCTATTCAGGGAGCGTTGGCTGCGGCCACGCAGCGCTTGGAAGAAGAAGCCGAGGCGCGTGCTATCGCTGAGGAGAAGGTGGACGTCACTCTCCCGAGCCGCCGGAATCCGCAGGGCGCTCGCCACCCGTTGACGGTTCTCATGGAGGATGTTGCAGATTTCTTCGTGGGTCTTGGCTGGGATATAGCTGAAGGTCCCGAGGTGGAGCACGAGTGGTTCAACTTCGATGCACTGAACTTCGGCCCAGATCATCCGGCGCGTCAGATGCAGGACACCTTCTACGTCGAGGGTGTCGAGACCGTGGGAGCCACGGGCGAAGGCGCGGGCGTGGACGCCCAGCCTGGCCTCGTGCTGCGCACCCACACCTCGCCGGTGCAGTCACACACCATGCTGGAGCGCGGTGCGCCCCTGTACATTGCCTGCCCAGGCCGCACCTTCCGTACCGACGCGCTGGACGCCACGCATACCCCTGTGTTCCACCAGGTGGAGGGTCTCGCAGTGGACAAGGGCCTGACGATGGCCCACCTCAAGGGCACGCTGGACCACTTCGCTAAGGCGATGTTCGGCCCCGAGGCACGCACCCGCCTGCGCCCTTCTTTCTTCCCCTTCACCGAGCCCTCGGCTGAGATGGACCTGTGGTTCCCCCAGAAGAAGGGTGGCCCCGGCTGGATCGAATGGGGCGGCTGCGGCATGGTCAACCCCGAGGTGCTACGTAACGCGGGCATCGATCCCGAGGTCTACTCCGGTTTCGCTTTTGGCATGGGTATTGAGCGCACGCTCATGCTGCGCCACGGCATCGCGGATATGCGCGACATGGTCGAAGGCGATGTTCGTTTCTCACTTCAGTTCGGAACCACCGGAAGGGGTAACTGAGATGCCACTTATTCCGATTGAATGGCTCGCCAGCCACGTAGAGGTCCCCGCCGATCTGACTCCCGAGCAGCTCGCCGCTGATCTGGTACGCGTTGGCCTGGAGGAAGAGGCGATTCACGAGGCGGAGGTGACCGGCCCCGTCGTCGTCGGTAAGGTGCTGACCCTCGAAGCCAAGGAACAGTCCAACGGCAAGGTCATCAACTACTGCCGCGTAGACGTGGGCGAGCACAATGACGCCCCCGGTACCGGCAAGGAACCGAGCGAGCTGGCCTCCCGCGGCATCGTCTGTGGCGCTCACAATTTCGAGGCGGGGGATTACGTTGTGGTCTCGCTGCCCGGCGCCGTGCTGCCCGGCGGATTCGCCATCGCCACCCGCAAGACGTACGGCCACTTCTCCGACGGCATGATCTGCTCCGCCCGTGAATTGGGCATTGGGCAGGATCACGCCGGCATCATCGTGCTGGCCACCAAGGACGACGCCGACGCCATCGCCGCACTTCCGCCTGTGGGCACCGACGCGCTGCCGCTTCTCGGCATCGCGGGGGAGACGTTAGAAATCAACATCACCCCGGACCGCGGCTACTGCTTCTCCATGCGTGGCGTGGCACGCGAGTACCATCACTCCACCGGTGCGGCCTTCGTTGATCCGGCTATGGAGGAGAACCTGGCGGCACCACTTCCGGTTCCGACTGCCGATGGCTTCCCGGTGCTGGTGGAGGACGACGCCCCGATTCATGGCGTGGTGGGATGCGATCGTTTCGTTACCCGTATTGTGCGTGGGGTGAATCCGCACGCGGAGTCGCCCAAGTGGATGCAGGATCGGTTGACGCAGGCGGGCATGCGCCCGATCTCGCTGGCTGTTGATGCCACGAACTACGTCATGCTGGATCTAGGCCAGCCGTTACACGCCTACGATCTGGACAAGGTCGAGGGGCCCATCGTGGTGCGCCGCGCGCGTCCGGGCGAGACTCTCGTGACACTCGACGAGGTGTCGCGTGAGCTGGGCGCAGATGATCTGCTCATCACCGACTGCGAGGGTGGGCATGCCGCGCGCGTGCTTGGACTTGCGGGCACCATGGGCGGCCTCGATACCGAGATCACCGATGGCACAGTCAACGTGCTGGTGGAAGCCGCGCACTTCGACCCCATCTCCGTGGCGCGTCAGGCTCGCCGCCACAAGCTGCCGAGCGAGGCCTCCAAGCGCTTTGAGCGCGGTGTGGATCCACGTCTGCCGGGTGTGGCCGCACAGGCGGTTGTTGATCTGCTCGTCGAGTACGGCGGGGGAGTTGCTGGGCCCGAGGTCTTCGATCTCAACGAGACGACGGCGCCCGTGGTCCAGGACTTCCCGGTGGCCGAGGTGGAGCGTCTAGCTGGTCTGCAGGTCTCTGAGAATCGCGTCAAGGAAATCCTTACGGACATCGGCTGCTTGGTCTCCGGTTCCGGTGCTGTACTCCAGGTGACACCTCCCACATGGCGCCCCGACCTCGTGGGTCCCGCCCACTTCGTCGAAGAGATCGCGCGTCTTGTGGGATACGACGAGATTCCTTCCATTCTTCCGAGCGCCCCGGCTGGCAACGGCCTCACTGTGGTGCAGCGCCAGCGCCGCGATGTGCTGCGTGCACTCGCCGAGCAGGGTTGGGTACAGGTGCTGTCCTACCCCTTCGTGTCTGCCGATACTTTTGAGAAGCAAGGTCTTCCGGCTGATGACAAGCGCCGGGTAGCGGTTAAGCTCATTAACCCGTTGCAGGATGAGGCGGGCTACCTGCGCACCTCCGTGCTCGATTCACTGCTGGCTACCGCTCAGCTCAACGTGTCGCGTGGCAACCCCGCGGTGGCGGTGTGCGAGGCGAGCCTCGTGGCCCACCCTTGCGGTATTGCTCCGGCTGTTCCCGCCGGTGTCGGTGCTCGCCCCTCAGACGAGGAACTGGCTAAGCTACACGGTGCCATTCCGAACCAGCCGCACCACATTGCCGGTGTGGCCTGTGGCCCGGTGACCCAGCCGCAGGCCGGTTTTGAAGCCATCACGTGGGACTGGCGCGACGCCGTCGAGGCCACGCTGATTATCGGCCGGACGGTTGGTCTGGACCTTGAGGTCAAGGCCGCCGAGCAGGCACCGTGGCATCCGGGACGATGCGCAGCGGTTCTTGCCGGTGGTGCGGTTGTAGGTTACGCAGGTGAACTCGCGCCAGCGGTATGCAAGGCATTTGAGCTTCCCAAGCGTTCGGTTGCCTTCGAAATTGACTCGGACGCGCTGTTCGCCGCCCGGGGTGATGTTCCGGCGCAGGTGGCACCCGTGCTCACTTACCCGGCTGCCAAGGAGGATGTGGCGCTCGTCGTGGACGAGTCCGTCACCGCCGCTGAACTGGCCGCCGTCGTTCGTCAGGCTGCTGGTGAGCTGCTCGAAGATCTACGTTTGTTTGATGTCTACGTGGGTTCGCAAGTTCCCGAGGGTAAGAAGTCGCTTGCTTTCGCGCTACGTCTGCGCGGTGATCACACGCTGACCGCCGAGGAGACAGCCGGTGTGCGCAAGCGCATCGTCAAGCAGACCCGCAAGAAATTTGGTGCTGAATTGCGTGGCTAATAGGCGGTCGCCACGTCATAGGGCCGCCAGTGGTATCCCCGAGAAGTAAACATCAGATTGGAGAGATCCTCACGTGTGAGTATGTGAGGATCTCTCCTTTAATGATCTAACATCAGGCCTCTTGAATTTCCCTCATGTTCGTACCAATAGATGGATTCTTTACGGGTTATTGGCGGGGCGAAAGGCACACTTGTCCTAGTGATTGTGAGTAGGTTTCTTTCTGCTCTCAGTGGGCCCGGTA
Source organism: Actinomycetaceae bacterium (assembly GCA_039812645.1). Taxonomy (GTDB): domain Bacteria; phylum Actinomycetota; class Actinomycetes; order Actinomycetales; family Actinomycetaceae; genus Ancrocorticia. The sequence continues at coordinate 4,524 of JBDIAV010000017.1, read as the reverse complement.
ATGGGTACGATGAAGAAGGGAAACCTCCCATGATATTCAGCGGTCGGCGTCGCATATCAGCCGTTTTTGTTGCTGTTGGACTGTCCACTCTTGGAACGATTCCCGCGTTAGCTGATGAGGGAACACCTGAGTCAGGCGAGGACGAACCATCGATCCTTGACGAGCCTTTGCTCATCACCCCGCTGAACGCGGAACAGATTTATGCCAAAGGTTCGGCAACTCCCGGTTTCACAGGACGATGGTTTGTGGAGCTGGAAGCTAAGCCAACTATTAAAGGTGGGCGTGTTGCCGCCATTGACGCTCAGCAGGATGAGTTTACAAGTGACGTGGCACAGGTAGATATCGACGTCGAGAACACGTTTGAAGACTTGTGGAACGGCGTCGTCGTCACAGCGGATGAAGCCGAGCTTGCAGAGATTGTCAAAGCAGATAACGTTAAGGCGATCTTTCCGGTGCACATCGTGGAGCGCCCGACGGAGCCTCCCGAGGTAACGGCTGAACCCTCCATGGATCATGCACGAAGCCTCACCGGAGTTGAATCGGCATACGAGGAACTTGGATTGACTGGTTCCGGCGTCAAGATTGGCATCATCGATTCTGGAATCGACATTGACCACACCGCATTTGGAGGTACCGGGGTTTCAGATACGACTGACTTTCCAAACGCCAAGGTTGTTGCCGGCTATGACTTCGTAGGCGATGATTACAATGCGGCGTACGGCATGACACCCGTGCCCGATGCTATACCTGATGATTGTATGGGGCACGGAACCCATGTGGCGGGAATTGCGGCGGGCCATGATGCCGTCTCGGGATTCCGTGGCGTTGCGCCGGAAGCCACTCTTGGGGCCTATCGGGTTTTTGGGTGCGAAGGCACGACGGATGACGAGGTCATTCTTCAGGCGATGGAACGTGCTTTTCATGATGGTATGAATGTCGTCAATTTGTCGCTTGGTTCGCCTCTTGCCTGGTCAAGCGATTATCCCACGTCCGTTGCTGCAGATAACCTTGCCAAAGCGGGAATCACCGTGGTCGCATCGCAAGGGAATGATGGAGCTCTCGGCATCTTCTCCGGCGGAGTTCCAGCCAACGCGCGTGAGGTCATTGCTGTTGGTTCGGTATTCAATGCCACCGCGGAACAATATGCTTTTGAGGTTGCGGGTGACCTTTTTGGTTATCATCCGGTACCCGGATCCTTTCACCCTCCACTATCGGGGGATCTGGACGTGGTTGCCTACCCTGAAGGCCAGAAGACTGGAGCTGTAGACCTGCCCGGCACACCCCTCAATGGCAAGGCTGTGCTGGTGTCGCGTGGTGATCCCACCTCTTACGAGCAGGCTCTTGCAGCTCAAGAAGACGGCGCGGCTGCTCTCATTATCTATAACACCCAAGAGGGAACGTTCGAGAGCCACGTGTTTGGCGATAAGTGGATTGACATTCCTGTGGTGACCATTGGTCATCGTGAAGGTGCGGAGCTTGAATCCATCGTTGCTAACTCGTCGGAGCCTGTCAGGCTCAGATGGACCGATGAACTAGTGGATGTTCCTTACTTTAATGCTGGCATCGTGGTTGATTCTTCCTCGTGGGGAGTGACAGGGGACCTCGATATCAAGCCGGATGTGCTTGCTCCCGGAGGTGGGATCTACTCGACCTACCCACTCGATTCCTCATTGAATGATGGATCGGGATTTGTCACGATGAGCGGTACGTCAATGGCCGCTCCCCATGTTTCCGGCGCTGCTGCCCTGCTACTGGAGGCTAATCCCAGCCTGGATCCACCGGCGATCAAGACCGTGCTACAAAACTCAGCGGTCCCAGTGAAGTATGCGGCGGAAGGCACGAACCCCGACGAGTGGTTGGCTCCGATTGATCGGCAAGGAGGCGGCCTCATCAATATGATGCGAGCCGTCTACGGAGCTCAGCCTTCTTCGCCAATGGGGGCGAGGGTGAATCCTTCCACGATCACTCCCGCCAAAATCGATCTGCTTGATGGCGACGATATCGAAACTACCCCGTTGACTATCTCGAACTCATCCGGGAACGACGTTACCTACACCCTGTCCGTCAATGACCTAACGGCCAACAGCTACGGTCCGAATAGATATCCGCTGTATGCCCCACCCTACGATCTGCGAGGCGTTACGTCATTTTCCCAAACAGAAGTGGTGGTTCCCTCGGGGCAGTCACGAACGGTTGATGTCACCATTGGCGAGCCATTGACACACCGCGAGACGAACCAGCCTGTCGATCAAGGCGCTATGTACGGCGGCTACATCGTTGTTAACGGAAATGACGGAAGTGAATCCAGCATTCCGTTCTTTGGCGTCGTAGGTGATTATGAAACTGATCGTGGTTTCGTCGTAGCAACCAACAGGCAGGTTTACGGGTATAGGGGAGCACTGGATCTGGGCATGGATCCAGAGGCGCTCTATAGCGGACCGCTGCTTGCCGTGGATTGCCGTAGCGGCAACGAATGTATTGGTCCCTTCGAAGAGGTCACCTCGGATGACCATAGCTTCGAGGTGGTCGATGGTGATTTCCCGGTGCTCGGATACCACGTGGAGAGTCCTATTCTTGGGATGGTCCTTGAAGCTTTCCATGCCAACGAGGATGGCACAAAGGGAGCGCCGGTTGGCCAAGAGCCTGTGCTGCGATTGGGTGCCACAGGAGTAACACCAGACCTTGAATATGTAGCGTGGGATGGAACCATTCCAACCACGACCAGTTCTGGGGAGTTCCGGCACGTGGAATCTGGCCGATACGTCATTGAGCTGACCGCGGTCAAGGGCATCGGTAGCGGCATCACGACGGAAAGTTGGCTTTCGCGTCCATTTATTCTCGAGACCGGTATAGAGCCACCGGATGGCCGGACGGCTGTGTTGGACAATGGTTGGGACGGTGACAATCTCAGCCGGTGGGAACTACCTGATGCTGATGATTATGTGATGGGCGACTGGGACGGCGACGGCATAGATAGCCTGATGTGGCGCGTCGGCAACACCTACTCCTACGTCAACAACTCAGGCGACGAGCCGGTGAGTTTTCACTACGGACGTGACACTGACGCCGTCGTCGCTGGTGATTGGGATGGTGACGGCAAGGATACCTTGGCGGTACGCCGGGGTGTAGTGACCTACTACAAGAACAAACTTGCCGGAGGCGTTGCGGATAACTACTTCCATTTCGGCCGTCCCGATGACCTTCCTCTGGTTGGCGACTGGGATGGTGACGGCAAGGACACGATTGCGCTCCAGCGTGGCACAACGTTCTTTGTCAACAATTCTCTTGTGGGTGGAAACGTCAACGGTTATGCCTTCGGCGCGGAGAGTGATCGTACGTTGGCCGGTGATTGGGATGGCGACGGGCGCGACTCGTTCGCACTCGTTCGCGGCGAGACCATCGTGATCAACAATTTTCTTAACGATGACATGGCGGATACCAGACCGCTCCGTATTTCTGGCGATCGGTACATCGTGGGAGACTGGGATGGCGATGGCACAGATACACTCGGAACTATTCACCTGACAGCCACAACGTAAGATTCTGGGGTTGGCTGGTCTCCGGGACGTTGGAGGACACCCGGGTTAGCGGGCAGGTAGCGTTGTCTGTAGCAGCGAGCATCGCGTGTGGCGTCGTGACTCTGACGATGCCACACGAGAGCTCTACCAACCGATGGGGAGAATCAACATGGCAGCTGGAGAAACGAACCTGGAGATTAGCGGGGGAGCAGGAAACACGCTACCGTCGTCGGGGCGGATTCTTGTGACGGGAGCGTCACGAGGCATTGGCCGTCACATTGCGGTGGGTCTGGCTCGCCCTCGACGCACCCTGATTCTCGTGGCGCGGACGTTGGATGCGCTGGAGGACGTCGCCAGCGAGTGCGAGGACCGGGGTGCGAAGGTGTGCACAATTGCGTGTCAGCTGGAGAATCACGATCGGCTGACGCACATGCTGGACATCGTTAAGGCCGACGGCGGCGCCGATATGGTGGTCAACTGCGCCGGTATTTTCGGGGAAGAGAAGTTGCCGTGGGAGACGGATCCGGACCTGTGGTGGCAGACGCAGCTCGTCAACGTGCGCGCCCCGTACCTCATCCAGCACGCGCTGGTCCCGGGGATGCTGGAGCGCGGCGGCGGGAGAATCCTCGATCTCTCATCGGGCGCTGCCATCAAGGACCGTGACGATTCGTCAGGCTACTACGTGTCGAAAACCGCGCTCATGCGTCTGGGTGGATGTTTGCACGAAGCGGGTTATGCGCGCGGGTTGCGTGTTCTCGAGATGGCGCCGGGCGTGGTGCTCACGGATATGACACGCGACTCCCTCATGCACAAGGGTCGCACCGACTGGACCGATCCGGCCGATTCGGCTGCTATTGTTGCTGCCTTTGCCGACGGCGAGCTCGACGGACTCTCGGGCTGCCAGGTGCGCGCGGGTGCCGACTCGCTGGATGAGTTGCGGGCGCGCTCGAAGCGCGGGATTGGCGACGACGAACGGCGGCTGCGGCTGTCAGGATGGGCTGAGTAG
>JBDIAV010000016.1:0-46920 GCA_039812645.1 Actinomycetaceae bacterium | reverse complement strand
GGTAGGACAAACCTACCCGGGCATTCTTAACGCTGAATCAGCTATCGATGCGGCTCATGAGATTCCACCAACGGATTGACCGTCACTGCAATCTACGCCGCACACATCACTTGAGGGTGACGGTGGCGCCAGCGCCCTCGAGCTGCTCCTTGGCCTTCTCAGCCGCATCCTTGGTGACGCCCTCGAGGACGGCCTTGGGGGCCTCATCGACGACAGCCTTGGCTTCCTTCAGGCCGAGGGAGGTCAGGGCGCGCACCTCCTTGATGACTGCAACCTTCTTGTCGCCAGCGGACTCGAGAACGACGTCGAAGGAGTCCTTCTCTTCCTCTTCCTCAGCAGCAGCGCCGGGGGCAGCTGCGGCAACGGCGGCAACGGGAGCAGCGGCGGTAACGTCGAACTCCTCTTCGAAAGCCTTAACGAACTCGGAAACCTCAACGAGGGTGAGCTCCTTGAACGCTGCAATGAGCTCTTCAGTGGTGAGCTTAGCCATGGTGGCCTACCTTTCTTAAACTGCTACGCGAGCAGATGTTTCTCAGTAATTGTGCAGTGCCTGAACTCAGGCAGCTGCTTCTTCCTGCTTCGCGCGCAGGGCGTCGACGGTGCGGACAGCCTTGGAGGCTGGCGCATTGATAACGTATGCCGCCTGATACATGACAGCCTTGAGCACACCAGCAGCCTTGGCGAGAAGAACCTCGCGCGACTCCAGGTCGGCCAGCTTGGCAACGCCCGAGGCATCAAGAACGGTGCCTTCCATGACGCCACCCTTGATGACGAGTGCCGGGTTGTCCTTGGCGAAATCACGGAGAGCCTTGGCAGCCTCCGAAACTTCACCGGTCACAAAGGCGAGAGCGGTGGGTCCGGCGAGAAGATCATCGAGACCCTCGACACCGGCCTGCTTGGCGCCAATTGCGGCCAGAGTATTCTTGGCGACCTTGTACTCCGCGTTTGCACCGAGAGCGCGGCGCAGCGTCTGAAGCTGCGCAACGGTCAGGCCGCGGTATTCAGTGAGCAGCACTGCGCTGGACTTCTCAAAGTCACCCTTGAGCTCAGCAATAGCTGCAGACTTGTCGGTCCGTGCCATTGGGCCTCCTTCCGGTCGTAGTGCCGCAGGACCCAAAAAAGCCCCGTGCAGGCGCAACGGGGCATGGCCGATATTTCGGCTAAACTCGTGTCACCTGCGCTGGCCCATGGGTTTAACTCCGTTTTATGGGAGACCTGCGGTCTTAGGCGTCCACTAGACTAGCCACCAGCCTTGGCACAGAGCAAGTTAACGAACCGATTCGTGACGCACTTCCCATGGAAATCACGGATCGACGACGACGCAACCCCACTCTCGTCATATGGTTGTCAGCAGCCGACGGCGACGCAGAACGAAAGTACGAGCACCCGTTCCCGATATCGAGTACCGGGAAGTCGGCTGACGTCGAAGGAGCACGCCGTCGTCGAAACTCAGCGTCCGTGGTGACACGGCGAGGTAATTCCAATCTCACCTGCAACACGATGAATAAGCATATCGAGGGCGACGAGATTGCGACCTCCCTCGGGCACAATAATATCCGCATTGTGCCGGGAAGGCTGGACGTAGAGCTCGTGCATGGGTTTGACAGTTTCGAGGTACTGTTTCTCCACAGATTCGAGGGTGCGGCCGCGTTCGATAACATCACGTTTGATGCGACGAAGGATGCGGACATCGGCGTCGGTGTCCACGAAAAGTTTGATGTCGAGCAGGCTGCAGATCTCAGGATCGGCGAAGATAAGGATTCCCTCGACAATGATGACCTCAGCCGGTTCTACCCGCTGCGTCTGATTCGACGGGTTGTAAATCGAGTAGTCGTAGATCGGGCACTCGATGGCCTCCCCCGCAATAAGCTGCTTGAGCTGAGAAACCATGAGATCAGAATCGAAGGCGTCGGGAGAATCCCAGTTGATGCCCTTGCGCTCCTCATAGGTGAGATCTGGGAAGGCCCGGTAGTAGTTGTCGTGGTAGATGACGCTCGTCTTGCCCGGGAAAGCGTCGATGAGCGCCTGCGTGAGTGTAGTTTTCCCACTGCCCGTGCCGCCCGCAATGCCAATGACCAAACTACTCATGTGCGCCTCCCTCAGATTGTCTGAGATAACGGTACGCGAAACGGTGCTTCCAGGCGGAATCCAGCCATATTTCCAGCAGTTATCTGGTAGGAAAGACCCCGGATTCTGTCGACGACACGTCAAAGAATCCGGGGCACTTGTGATGTTCTCGAGACACGAGAACTCAACAGTATCCGCTACTTGCGAGGGTCAATCTCGCATGCAATACCATCTCCATCTCTGTCCAGGTGATCGCCGTAGCCCGGTTGACCACGCCTGATCGAATGCCCAATCGCATTCCATACCGCGGTGCAGTTCTTGTAGTAAACATCCGACGGAGGATTCGGATTCGACGGCGGCTTTGGTGTTGACGCATAACCGAGCCATACTCCGTTAGAGTTGAACACGTTGACCTTGCCGTCGATGGTGTAGTTACCCGTCACCATGACACCGCTGGATTTGAGGTAATACCAGCTACTGCCCAACTGAAGCCACCCGGTGCGCATAACACCACCGGAGTTCATGTAGTACCACGACCCTCCAATGCTGGTCCACCCTGTGGCCATAGCACCACTTCGCTGTAGGTAGTACCAGCTTCCACCCTGTTGCAGCCATCCAGTCTGCATGGCTCCGGAGGCATTCATGTAATACCAGCTACCGCCAACGATGGACCATCCAGTGGCCATCGCACCACCTGCTGCAGGGTTGAGGTAGTACCACTTGCCTCCAAGCGATGCCCAGCCGGTAGTCATAGCTCCATCGGTCTTGAGGTAGTACCACGTACCTCCGACTCTTGCCCATCCCGTTTGCATCGCACCGCTCGCGTCAAGGTAGTACCAGGTTCCACCGAGCAGAACCCAACCGGTCTGCATAACACCGGCAGTGCTCATGTGGTACCACGTTCCACTCACCTTGACCCAACCAGTCTGCTTAGTACCATCCTTACCGAAGTAGTACCACCTACCGTCCTCCAGATACCAGCCCGGGCTGCCCTTCACCTTGGAGGTGCCCGCTGAGGTGTGGGATACAGAGGTGTAGCCGTCCTTGGAGCCAGTAACGGTGACGGTGATGACGGCAGATACATGCTTGATCTTCAACGGGAGTGTCGACGCCGTTGCTCCAGCAATTGGTTTCCCATTCGCATACCACTGGTAGGCGAACTTAGTATTGGGTGCCCAATCACCTGTCTGTGCAGAAAGTGTCTTTCCCACCACGGCAGTTCCGGAGATCCCCGGCACCGCCGATTTCACCGGTGGAGTAACAGGTTCCGGCAACACCGTCTGGGTCATCGTGCCCTCGAACAACGTACCCATCCTGCCGATCGTGACCCCTTGCGTCCACCCAAGGCTCGACTTTCCTCCGGCTGGCATGTCCCAGGTCACTACGCCGTTTTTGATTGTCCCCTTACCGGAGATAATTTCTGGAACGATCGCGCTACCGTCCAGCGAACGAATCTGCGGGAGGGTAAAGGCTCGTCCTGACGCCACATCAGAAAGAACAAGCGTCTGATACGTGAGGTGCAACGACGTCAGATTGACAAGACCAGCCAGCGGAGACAGATCCCCCACCCGATTTCTCTCCACATTTAACTCTACGAGGCCCGTGAGTGCCGCAAGGGGCCCAAGGTCACTCACCCGGTTCGCTCCAAGGTTTAACTTGAGGAGAGTGGGAAGCCCCGCTAACGGAGCAAGGTCACTTACCTGGTTGTTCTGCAAGGAGAGGGCTGTCAGGTTGTTGAGTCCCTCTAGGCCCCGTACGTCGGCAATCTGATTGTTATTAAGCACCAGTTCCTTGAGGCTGGTGAGCCCACCCAGTGCCGCTACGTCGCTTATTTGATTGCTTCCCAGGGATAGATACTCTATATTCTCCAGTCCGTCCAGACCTGTCACATCATTGATTCGGTTATCGGGCAAAGCCAACCATGTGAGCTTGGTGGCCCCCGCCAACGGGGTCACATCTTTCACGCGGTTACTGCTCAAATCCAGTCGCTCCAAGTTGACAAGACCAGACAGCGGAGACACATTGTTCACCTGATTGTTGTGCAGCCCGAGGTACCTGAGATTGACGAGACCGGCTAGGCTATCCAACTGGCGCGTCCAGGTGTCGCCGAGTTCCAGGGACCTCAGCTGGGTAAGGTTAGCCAACGGCGCCAGGGATGAAGGAGCCATAAAAGAGAGCGTCAAATTCGTGAGTTTCGTAAGTCCCGCCAATGGCTGAAGACTCCAAATCTCGTTATTGCCCAGGTTCAGCTGAGTGAGGTTGCTCAGCTCAGCCAATGTTGTGATGTCGTAGATTCCTCTGCCGGAGCAGTCCAATTGGTCCAATCCCAGCAGCTGTTGCTTCGTCATCGGAACATCGGGATCAACGCCAAGGGCCTCCGCCACGCATATCTGCAATTCAACATCCGTGAACGCCACGGTATCAGCGGATACATCTGAAGAATCAGCTATAGCCGACACATCGTCCTCCGGGGAGCCATTCACCGGACCATCAGTTATTGCCGAATCGTCAATCGCCGGACTCTCGCTGACCACGGAGCTATCGTCTTCACGGGGATCGACGACGGCGTCAGCCTGTAACGTGTCAACCACCTTCGGCACGTCCGGTTCCACCTGTACAGCCGCAGCAGCACCGGTCGGTAGGAGGAGAGCGAGAACAAGAAGTATCGCCCCATTTCTTGTGGCTCTTCTTTCATGGAACGGCCCATTCAGGCGTTTATTCTTCCTCACCGACATCTCCGCTCTTTTAGGCCGAGGTGCGCTGCGCTCCCCGTGGTTAGCTAGAGGCTACAGGGAAGAAAGCCCTCGCGTTCCGGCAATGGTGAAATCACGAGCCCACACGGTGAACTTGGCGGGTTGGTGCCGTCGTCGTTGCTGAAACTCCGCCTTGTCAGAGCCGAACGGGGCACTAGGAAACGAGCGGACCCATCATGATCGAAACGTAGCCAAGCGCCGCAAAGCTGACGAACAGCCAGCGAGCCACAGGGCGATCAAGTAGCCGGGCAGCTCCGGCAGCGTAAAGAGGAACCAGTGCCATCGCATAGCGTCCCGAGAGGACGCGGAAGTAACCATGCGACGTGGCCAACTCTCGTACCTGGACTACCGCACCTGCTACCGCCGGGCCAACAACCAATGTTCCGGTAAGTGCTCGTTCCGCCCCGGTACGCATGGACACGCACAGCAACACCACGGGCAATAGCAGGAAGAACATGTAGAGTACCGTGCTCCACTGTGTGGCAAGTTCAGACTCAAGAGCTGGCTGCATGTACCAATCTGTCACGGGATGCGTAAGTCCGTAAGGGTCGAAGATCGTCCGGAAAATCGTCAAGAATGACTGCCCGTCGTACGTCTCGGTGGAATATCCCGAGATTGCTGGAGTGTAGCCTTCAGGCGTCCGTGCATTCTGCCACATGGTCCACCCGATGTAAGCAACCATCAAAGCACCCATCTGACCCGCCACGATAGCGGCCAGTGGACGGCGACTGGCGGAGCTGAGGCCACCCCATTGCGGAACAATCACCACCACCCCGAGAATAACCACCACCGCAAGAAGTCCTATACTCGACATCACACGGGTCATCGCAACGAGACCCATCACGAGGGTGGGAAGGAACCATCCAAGGTTCTTGTCCACAAAGATTCTCGCTATCAGCCACACCGCTGCGGCTCCAGCAAGCGGAGTTATGGCATCGTTGTGCACAATGACAGCCGACGCCGCGACTGCCGGAGTTGCCAGCGTCAACAGCGCGCCACCGAAGGACGCAACGCGCCCCACGTGCCAGCGGCGAATCGCTAGATAGATTGCCCCGATCCCCAACGCCACACAGAGTGCGGAGATCCAGCGCGCTCCAGTGACAAAATCGGTGCCCGCAACCGATGAGATAGCCTGTCCCCCCACACCGGCAAGTACGAAATAAAGCGGAGGATGAAAGCCGTTGTAGTTCTCGCCGCCGTAGGGCCAGTCAGTAACCGGTCTAGACACCACCTCATCACATGGTGGTGGAGCCACATGGCGAATCTTGCCCTCCATTCCGCGGCAGCTCCACGCCTCGCGCGCCACCAACCCAAGGCTTTCACCACGGACGGGCACGTGTCCCTCGGACGCCTTGTAGGCGTAGTCGATGTAGGTCCACTCGTCATAACGAGTCAGTTCGGGCGCTTTCGAAATACCTACGGCGGACCACAAAAGCGATAGCACGAGGAGAATGGCAACGACGACGGCGTCACGCCACTTCACCACAGCCTCACCGGACTGGCCTCGACCCATGACCATCGCCTTTCAACACTCAGATGCACATAAGCCTAGGTGACGGCACATAACAACACGTCCAACACCGGCCATCGACTTGGTCACTAGACGCAAGGAAGCCCCACGCGTTTCCGCGTGGGGCTTCCCCACTAGTGTCTTACCGCGCTAGGCGTATGGACTCAAGAAGCATCCTCGGACAGGAGGTTGCGGGTCTTGGTGGTGTCCAGCGGGATTCCCGGACCCATGGTGGTAGCCACGGTGCCCTTGAGAACGTAACGGCCCTTCGACGTGGACGGCTTCAGACGCAGGATCTCCTCCTGGGCTGCAGCATAGTTCTCCACGAGCTGCTTCTCATCGAACGAGGTCTTGCCGATGATGAAGCCGAGGTTACCGTTGCGATCCACACGGAACTCAATACGGCCACCCTTGATGTCATTGACAGCCTTGGCCACGTCCATGGTCACGGTGCCGGTCTTGGGGTTCGGCATCAGGCCACGGGGACCGAGCACGCGGCCGAGGCGGCCGACCTTGCCCATAAGATCCGGGGTAGCAACGGCAGCATCGAAATCGGTGTAGCCAGCGGCAACCTTAGCGATGAGCTCGTCGCCGCCAACCTCGTCGGCTCCGGCGTCAATAGCTTCCTGTGCACGGGGACCAACGGCGAAGACGATGACCCTGGCGGTCTTGCCGGTGCCGTGCGGCAGGTTAACAGTTCCACGGACCATCTGGTCCGCCTTGCGGGGATCCACACCGAGTCGGAACATGACCTCAACGGTCGAGTCGAACTTGGTAACGGAGGTCTCCTTGGCGAGACGGATGGCCTCGAGAGGGCTGTATAGGACGCCGTCGGCAATCTTGGCCGCGGCGTTGCGGTAATTCTTAGAGCGCTTTGCCATTCTGCTTTATCTCCTTAGCGAGCAGTTGTGGTCGTCGGGCCTGCGCAGGCCCTTCCACGTGCCGTATAGGCACTGAGGCACCCGAAGGTGCGGAATATCAGATCGCGTCGGACGTGATACCCATGGAACGAGCGGTACCGGCGATGATACGAGCGGCCATGTCGATGTCGTTCGCGTTCAGATCCGGTTCCTTGACCTTGGCAATCTCGCGGAGCTGATCGGCGGTCAGGTGGCCGACCTTAGCGCTGTGCGGAGTGGACGAGCCCTTGGCTACACCGGCAGCCTTCTTGATGAGCTCGGCAGCCGGCGGGGTCTTGAGAACGAAGGTGAACGAACGATCTTCGTACACGGTGATCTCAACCGGGACAACGTTTCCACGCTGGGATTCCGTTGCGGCGTTGTACGCCTTGCAGAACTCCATGATGTTGACGCCGTGCTGGCCCAGTGCGGGGCCAATCGGCGGAGCAGGAGTGGCTGCACCAGCAGAGATTTGGAGCTTAATGTAGCCCGAGACCTTCTTCTTCGGTGGCATGTAGGGTCCTTTTCTTGTTTCTTAACTGCCGCAATGGCATAAGCGACAGCCGACCTTCAAGGGTACGCGCGATTCGAGAAAAACTCGAATGTGATTTAGTCTTCCTTGCGCACCTGGCTGAAGGACAATTCGACCGGAGTCTCCTGCCCAACGAGCGTCATAAGCACGGTGAGCCGCTGGTTTGCAGCATCGATATCGGAGACAGTCGCGGGCATACCTGCCCACGGCTCGGACGTAAGTGTGACAGATTCACCAATCTCAAACGGGGAAATGGTGATCGGCTCAGTGCCGGTGGGCAGGCCAGCAGCCTTCGCCTCAGCAGCAACTTCCGCCTCAATAACGGGCGTGAGCATCTTGACGACCTCGTTCTCGGAGAGAGCAACCGGCACGCGGCCATTGCCCACAAACCCCGTGACACCATTGGTCGACTGAACGACTCGCCAGGCATCGTCGGTCATATCCATACGAATGATGACGTATCCGGGCATACGAACTCGTGAGACGAGCTTGCGCTGGCCGCGGCGAACCTCAAAGACCTCTTCCATGGGGACTTCGATCTGGAAAATGTACTCCTCCATATTCATGGAGTGAATACGAACTTCCAGGTCCTGCTTCACGCGCTTCTCGTAGCCGGAGTAGGTGTGGAGAACGTACCACCGTCCATCGAGGCCCTTCAGCTTGGCACGTACGTCATCTTCGGTAAGAACCTCAGACGAGCTGTCCGTAGCAGCCTTCGCGGGTGCTTCTTCCTGGGCGTTGTCGATGGCCCCGAACGTCTCCTCAGAGGCCTCGTTCGCGGGCTCGAGGATATCTTCAGGCACGCTATTCCTACTTTCCTTGTCGAGATACGGAAAGGCCTGCGCCTATCCGAAGATCCAAAGCGTTAGCTGGCTGAATACGAAATCGAGGATTCCAACAAAAGCCATAATGACGGTCACAAACAGGATGACGGTCAAGAACATCTGGCCCAACTCTTGACGGGAGGGGCGCTGTACCTTCTTGAGTTCGCCAAGAACCTGGCGGAAGAACAGGGCGATTCGCGCAAAGAGTCCCTGCTTTTGGGCGGCAGGCTTCTTCTTTGCGTTCTGGGCGCTGGCGGCGTCGTTCACATCGCGTCCTTCGTCAGATTCACGTGGGTTAAACAAAGGCGGCTCATGCGATCATGAGCCGCCTTAGCAGGGTAGGAGGGACTCGAACCCCCAACCGTCGGTTTTGGAGACCGATGCGCTACCAATTGCGCCACTACCCTTCGGCTGTTGAGCACTCAACATTATGCCTTATGGGGAAGACATTATGCCAACGTGCTCGGCACAACGGGTATGAGATTACTCCGTTCGTTCCGCCGCGTCCATTTGAGATGGCCTGTTGTAGCATTAACCACACTTGGCGGCAGACCAATTGTCATTCTCACACCGTTTGTTTCGGGCGTGTTAACCACGAACGCGCCTACTTCCCTCATTCGCGACGACGACGGCGGAGCCGCCTGTCCGGTCAGACCATACCCCGATTGAACGTCCTGGAGCCTATTGCCTTGTGACATTCCTCCGCAGTCTCTGGCCAAAGGTGCCAAAATGTCACATATGAACGCTACGCCAGAACCAGCTCGTCGGGTCTCCGCCCGGCTCGCAGCTATCCAAGAATCTGCAACGCTCGCTGTTGACGCCAAGGCCAAGGCGCTCAAGGCGGAAGGCCGTCCTGTCATCGGCTTCGGCGCCGGAGAGCCCGACTTCCCTACACCGGCACACATCGTTGAGGTAGCCGCAGCGGCAACCCGCGATCCGAAGAACCACCGCTACACCCCCGCTGCTGGCCTGCCCGAGCTGCGCAAGGCCATCGCGGATAAGACTTTTGCCGATTCCGGCGTTGAGGTCTCCCCCGCCAACATTCTCGTGACCAACGGCGGCAAGCAGGCCGTCTACCAAGCTTTCGCCGCCATCACCGACGAGGGCGATGAAATCATTCTCCCGGCCCCCTATTGGACCACCTACCCCGAGGCAATTCGGCTGTGCGGCGGCGTCCCGGTCGAGGTCTTTGCAGGTTCCGATCAGGAGTACAAGGTGACGGTCGAGCAGCTGGAAGCCGCTCGCACCGAGAAGTCCAAGGCCGTTCTCATCTGCTCTCCTTCCAACCCCACCGGTTCTGTCTACTCGGCCGATGAGCTGCGTGCTATCGGCCAGTGGGCGCTGGACAACGGCATCTGGGTCATCTCCGATGAGATCTACGAGCACCTTGTCTACGGCGATGAGCCCGTTGCTCGCATCCTCCAGGTGGTTCCCGAGCTCGCTAACCAGACGATCATTCTCAATGGCGTAGCCAAGACCTACGCCATGACCGGCTGGCGCGTGGGCTGGATGTACGGCCCGTCGGACGTCATCAAGGCCGCCACCAACATGCAGTCGCATACCACCTCCAACGTCTCCAACGTCTCCCAGCGTGCGGCAATCGCTGCGTTGACCGGACCTCAGGAAGTGGTGGCGGAGATGCGTGCGGCTTTCGATCGTCGTCGTCAACTCATCACCAGCATGCTGCGCGAGATCGACGGCGTCGAAGTTCCCGAAGCTACCGGCGCGTTCTATGTCTACCCGAACGTCGAGGGCCTGCTCGGCCGCGATATCAACGGACGTGTTGCCACCAACACCTCGGAGTTGGCCGCCATCATCCTCGAAGAGGTTGAGGTTGCCGCAGTTCCCGGCGAGGCTTTCGGAGGCTCCGGCTTCCTCCGCTTCTCTTACGCAATGTCCGACGACGACATCAAGGAAGGCATCAGCCGCCTCCAGAAGCTGTTCGCCTAGTAGCTACAGCCACGAAGTCCACCTAGAGGAGAGCACCCACAGCACGGGCAATGCCCTCTAGGTGGACTTCGTTGTTTCTCCCGGTTGAAAATGGCGGGCAGTCTTGTTCAGTAGCTGGCCGCTTCCCACCATGCGGCGCTCTCTAACGGTGGGCAAACGCCTCTGCGCGTTCCATCCACCACTCCGCCGTAACCAACCGGCCAATGGCGTCACGCTTCCATTCCCGGCCATCCATACGTTTGGCTCCGGCGATAAGGGAGAGTGCAACCCCCGCGCAACGCGTATTGAGCGCCACCGGATCCACCATCGACTCGCAGGCCACCCGCCATTGGGCAAGGTCCTGCGGCACGAACGGGTAAGCCTTGGGAGCCAAATGTGGAAGGACGCTCATATGCCCAAGTAGGCAGGCCAAATCATCCACGCGGTAACCCGGACCAATCGAATCCACGTCGATAATCCCAGCCACCTGGGCAAGACTCTTATGCATATAGATATTGGCTTCGTAAAAGTCTCCGTGTACTGGCACCACAGGTCCTACCGGGGCTAGTGGGAGCAAAGCGTTAATACGCTCCGCGAGGTCCTGGCATCGCTGGGCTTCCTCGGGAAGTGCGGTGGCCGCGGCATGCGCATAGTGTTCTGCACGCTCAGACCAGGAGGGGCGTTGAGGAAACGCCAGCACCGTTGAAGGCAGACTATCCAACACACTCACCAGCGCCCGCAGAATCTGCGGTGCTCGGTTACCCATCCCCCGCGAAATGATGTTGGCAAGGGGCTCACCATTCATCACGGCGGTCAGCACAATCCCATTTGATGTCTCCATCAACAATCGTGGGGCAGGAACATGGGCCTGCTGGAGAACTCGATGGCGATTCGCGAGGTCCCGTGCCTGAGCCAGCCGCAAAACCTTTCCAAAAGCCAAAGCTTCACCGTCCTGCAACACCTTGACAACCGCGCGCCGCGTCGGCCGATAACTCATGAGTTCGATGGACACGGGCTGTCCCAACCGACGACTCATCTGGTCGGGCGAGCACGCCTCCGGCAGCCCTGGCAGCTCAGGATCATGAGGATAGCGCCACAGACCCACCTTGGTACCATCCGACTGTAACTTCGCCAGTACATCATCGGGATGAGCCAGCCGCGCAGTCGAGGCACACACGTACTCTTCGGTCCGAACTAGCGTCCCGTCCGCATCCGGACTATCGACGACGACGATGTAACACACTGTCACTCCCGCCCCGGGCCGGTGATGGACCGAGTGAACGGTCCACGAGCGCACAACAGTCTCCTGGCCCAGCGCCATACGGAGCATCTCTCCCGCGCCATTGCCCGTTAAGAGGGCAAGGTCGTGGCCTTCTCGTGCGGTCCTCGCTGGCAATGTCATAGTTCTTTTCTACCTCATTGGCTCGCTCACCGCCTTCTGACCTGGTGCGGAGCGTCCTCTTTTTAACAAACAAACCGGGAAGAAATGACCGTTCCTGCACCGCGCTAAGCAATGTGGGAAGATGATCGCGTGCGTGACCTCAACAAGCTTCCCAAAGCACACCTGCACCTGCATTTCACCGGATCAATGCGGGTGTCAACACTGGAGGACATGGCCCAGGAGCAACACATCAAGCTCCCCGAGGCACTCACGGACAATGTGGCCCTTCAGGTGCCCGCAGATCAGCGCGGCTGGTTCCGGTTTCAACGAGCATACGATGCAGCCCGCAAGGTTGTCCGCTCCGAGGATACGATGCGACGCATTATCTCGGAAGCCGCCGAAGACGATGCCCGCGAAGGCTCCCGCCGCCTAGAGATCCAGATCGATCCCACCTCATATGCACCCTTCGTCGGAGGAATTACGCCCGCGTTAGAGATCGTCCTTGATGAGGCACGACGGGCCACGGAAGCAACCGGGGTGGAGGTCGGCGTCGTCGTTGCCGCGTCACGGATTCGTCACCCCCTGGAGGCACGAACACTCGCGCGGCTCGCGGCCCAGTACGCAGGCGACAGCCCCGGCAGCGTCGTGGGCTTCGGACTATCAAACGATGAGCGGCGCGGCATCACGTCCGAATGGAGCTCCGCTTTCAACATCGCTCGGCGGGCCGGGTTACCCTCAGTGCCCCACGGTGGCGAGCTACTCGGCCCCGAACATGTGCGCGATGTTATGGCGCATCTCAAGCCGGCGCGCCTCGGGCACGGAGTCCGTGCAGCAGAGGACATGGAGCTCACCAAACGCATCATCGACGCCGGCGTGGCCTTCGAGGTGTGCCCGGAATCAAACGTGTCTCTCGGGGTTTTTCCTGACGAAACTCACGTACCGGTTCGCGCGCTCATGGAAGCGGGGGCCACCATCGCTCTCGGCGCTGATGACCCCCTCCTCTTTCTCTCCCGACTCACCGATCAATACGAGCAGCTACGAGCTGGCGGCTTCACCGACGCGGAACTGGCTTATCTGGCTGGTACGTCCATTGACGCGTCCTTCGCCTCTCTCGAAGCCAAGGCCCGCTGGCGGGGCGAAATCGACGCCTGGCTGGCGAGCGAGTAACCGATCACTACCTCACGGCCAGGTTCGGTTTCGCAGTGGCCTCTGAGAGGCAAACTGTGCCGCATGCGGCACGGAATGTCGCTGTGAAGGCCACATAGAATAGGGCCTGCTTAGAGACCTCCGAGAACCACCGGCTCTGGATGGAGTGTGACGCCATAGGTGTCCTTCACCGTGTCCTGAATCGTGCGCGCGAGTTCGCGAATCTGCGCACCGGTTGCCCCTCCCCTGTTTGTCAGAGCGAGGCAGTGCTTCGTGGACAGCGCAGCCGGGCCCGGCATGGCGTATCCGGCGGGGAACCCGGCGTGGTCAATGAGCCATGCGGCAGAGGTCTTCACCTGGCCCGCAAACTTTGGGGCAGCCGCCCCCAGTACCGCACGTGAGGTATCACTTACCGCAAAGCGTGGTGCCTCGGGCGGCAGCTGGGCGGCCTCACCCTCGGTGAGGACCGGGTTGGTGAAGAAGGAGCCACAAGAGTAAGTATCGCGGTCCGAGTCATCGAGCACCATGCCCTTTGAGCGGCGCAGATCAAGGACGGCGGCACGGACATCAACGGCTGGCACACGCTTGCCGGGCTCCACACCGAGGGTCTTCGCCAGCTGCGCGTACTGGATGGGAGCCGACAGCGAGGCAATACGCAGCTGGAAGTCCACGTACAACACAATGTAGCGCGGACTCGGTCCCCAACCCTCGTTGAGACTTTCCTTAAGGATGGAAGTACGGTAGCCAAACTTGAGGTCACTCAGAGCGAACTCGTGGGAACGATTCTTCTGACGGTCCCATACCCGCACGCGAGCCACAGACGAGGCGACCTCCTGGCCATACGCACCAATGTTCTGCACCGGTGCGGCGCCCACGGTACCGGGGATGCCCGAGAGAGCCTCCAGGCCCATCCACTCGTTCTCAATGGTATGCACCACGAGTTCGTCCCAGTCAGTTCCACCCAGCACCCGAAGGTTGGCTCCTTCGCAGCCGCCCTCCTGCGTGAGGACAATCTTTGAACGCGCGTCGCGTAGCACGACACCGTCAAATGGCTCATCAGAGGCGAGGATATTCGAACCCCCACCGACGAAGAGAAGTTGGCGTCCCTGCGCGTCCACCTCACGAATCGTCTCGATCAGTTCCTCTTCCGTGGTGGCTTCCACCAGCTCAGAGAAAGATCCGCCGACGCCGATCGTCGTGAGATCGGCAAGGGTGGTGGGGTTCGCTACGGCACGCCCCGAGGGGACCGGCGGAACAGGCTCAATGGGGACATCAGAATGCTCTGGGATCATACACGTCACGGGTTGAGCCTAGCACCGGGGCGGCTCACCCGTCATTGCTACCGCCGGTTGCTAGTGGCCTCGTCGTCGCCTCGAAGGATGTGCGTGCTGCGCCTCGTCGTCACCCCGAAAGAATTGAGCCAATCCCGACTTCCACGAACTGCTCGTACGCTGACTCGTCGTCACCCCGAAAGAATTGAGCCAATCCCGACTTCCACGAACTGCTCGTACGCTGACTCGTCGTCGCCCCGAAAGAATTGAGGGAAATGGAAAGAATTGAGCTGGCAGACGCGTCCAGGGCGTCGTTTCTTTCCGAAAAACTCAATCCTTCGGGACTCGGGGCCAACATCCCCTACCCTGCTGCCGGGCCTACTGCCCACATCTGGCCTACTGCCGACATCTGGCCTACTGCCCACCCGCGACCTGGCCCCTGGCCTACCGACCACAACCCATCCATAAAATGCAGGAAGCCCGCGACCTTTCGGCCGCGGGCTTCCCCAAGCTTCAAACCAACTCAGCGAGTCTCACGATGAGTGGTGGACTTGTTGCACCTTGCGCAGAACTTCTTGATCGCAAGACGATCCGGCGTATTACGACGGTTCTTCTTGGTAATGTAGTTGCGCTCCTTGCACTCCTCACAAGCGAGGGTGATCTTGGGGCGAACATCCTGAGACTTGCTAGCCACTGTTCCTACTCCTCTGGTCCAAGCTCCGAAACGATAGACTCGCTTCGCATCTGTAGCGGGGGCGGGGTTTGAACCCGCGACCTCACGATTATGAGTCGTGCGCTCTGACCAACTGAGCTACCCCGCCTCATCTCGCTACCACTTTTAGGCAGCGATGGAGCCCCGAAAGGGAATCGAACCCTTGACCTTCTCCTTACCATGGAGACGCTCTGCCGACTGAGCTATCGGGGCAACGCGGATTAGCTTATCAACTCTGCTTACCGCCTCCAAATCTCAGAGACTGTAAACTCGGTGATACCGCTCACGCCAACCGCTTGGCGTGAACACGATCGCTCGCGTTCCGTGGCAGGTGCAGGATTCGAACCTGCGAAGCTGATAGCGACTGATTTACAGTCAGTTCCCTTTGGCCGCTCGGGAAACCTGCCATGCTCGTTCCGGGTTGTTCCCCGAACCGTGCCAGATGAGATTAGCAGTTTCGACCCGTAGACTGTCAAACTGAATATGGCTCTTGTGATGTAGGTACCATTTCTAGAGGTAGCTCACCATGACCGTCACGGGCAGCCCAACAATCCGTTTTTGCCGATATCTCGGCATTTTCTTAAAGCTTTGGAGGAGCAACATGGCAGATTCATCATTCGACGTAGTCTCCGAGTACGACCGTCAGGAAGTGGACAACGCCGTCAATCAGACGGCCAAGGAGATCGCCCAGCGATACGACTTCAAGGGCGTCGGTGCCTCCGTCTCCCTCGCTGGTGAGACCATCACCATGTGCGCCAACTCCGCTGAGCGCGTCATGGCGATCTACGACGTGCTCCAGTCCAAGATGTTCCGTCGCGGAGTTCCCCTCAAGGTTCTCGACATCGGCGACGACGAGCCGAAGCAGTCCGGCAAGGAGTACCGCCTCGCCGCCGCCCTTAAGAAGGGACTGAGTCAGGAGAACGCCAAGAAGCTCTCCAAGCTTGTGCGCGATGAGGGCCCCAAGGGTGTTAAGGTCCAGATCCAGGGAGACGAACTGCGCGTCTCTTCGAAGTCTCGCGATGCATTGCAGGACGTCATTGCGCTACTCAAGGATGCTGATGTCGACTGCGCCCTACAGTTCACCAACTATCGCTGATTGTTAGGAAGCGCAACGGCGGGGCCCTGGCTACACACGTCACCGGGCCCCGCCGTCGTTATTCACACAGCGCTAATACTTAGTACAGCTTGCCGTCGTGGGGCTCTCCACGCGAGATCGACGTCATCGTCTCGCGCTCAACAACCTTGACACGCTCGCGCCCTTCAGCCGCTCCGAGAGACTTCTCGAAGGCCTCAAGAAGCTCCCAGCCATGCCAGGTCGTGTAACGCACGCCGCGCTTCTCCAGCAGATGGAGAAGGCCGTCGGCACCGGTTCCCGGCCCCTTCGCTTCCAACAAACCGGCTTGGGCATCCTCGACGAGGTTCGAGATGGTCTCTTGCGCATCCGACTTGGTGGAGCCAATGAGACCGATGGGCCCACGCTTGATCCAGCCGGTGGCATAAAGCCCGTCGATGTTGCGTCCATCGCGCTGGACCCGTCCACCCTCGTTTGGAATAACGTGGCGCGCGGCGTCGAACGGAGCGCCTGGGATTGGCTCCGAGGCGTAACCCACGGCCCGATAGACAGCTTGCACCGGGTAGTCAATAAACTCACCGGTTCCCTTGACTGACCCATCGCCCTGCAATGCGGTACGTTCCATACGCACGGCCTCCACCTTACCCTGGCCAAGGACAGCGACAGGCTGCTGAAGCATATGGATGTGGATCCGACGGCTTGCGGTCAGGTCCTCTGGCTCCTGGAACACCCAGTTGGTGAGCTGCTCGGTCACCTGCTTGGTCATCTTGGATTCGGCAATGGCCTTCTCAGAGCCGTCGTCGTAATCAAAGTCCTCCGGGTAGACGATGATGTCCACATCCGGCACATGGCCCAGTTCGCGCAGCTCCATCGGAGTGAACTTCACCTGGGCGGGACCGCGGCGCCCAAACACGTGGACATCCGTCACCGGGGAATTTTTGAGACCCTCGTAAACATTCGGGGGGATTTCCGTGGAAAGCAGGTCCTCAGGATGCTTGGCGAGCACGCGAGCAACGTCAAGCGCCACATTTCCTACTCCGAGAACGGCGATCTCTTTGGCCTCCAGAGGCCACGTGCGAGGGTAGTCCGGATGGCCGTCATACCAAGACACGAAGTCGGCAGCGCCATAGCTGCCTTCCAAGTCGATGCCAGGAATCTCCAGCGGCGCATCCGCATTGGCTCCGGTGGCGATGATGATCGCGTCGTAATAATCGTGGAGCTCCGACAACGTAATGTCCGTCCCGATATTCACGTTGCCATGGAAGGAAATATCGCCCCGCTTAAGAACATTAAAGAGGGCGTTAATAATCGCCTTGATTCGCGGATGATCGGGGGCCACCCCATAGCGAACTAAACCATATGGTGCTGGAAGCCTTTCAAAGAGGTCAATCGTGCAATCCAGACTCGACTTGGCAAGAATATCTGATGCATAAATTCCAGCCGGACCCGCGCCAATAACGGCCACATTAAAACGACGTTCTGACACTGCATTCCCTTCGTTACGGACAACCGTTTCATCCTATCTGGGCGGATGCATCTTCGGCATGTGTGGACCGTCCCACAATGCATGATTCATCCGTCCCCAACAGCTCGCAACGAACCATCACAAACGACCATCCGCGGGCGAAAGGTCCTCTTTTACACACAAGATCCCCTTGTACATGGTGGTGGCGGCAACCAAACGTTGCCGCCACCACCATGTTGTCAATTGGGAACTATCAGCTCACTTGTGCGTCGAGGCGAATCACGCCGTAAGTCCATCCGTGCCGGTGGTAAACCGCACACGGCTGCTTCGTCTCTTCGTCAATGAACAGGTAGAAAGGATGACCGACCAATTCCATCTCATAAAGAGCCTGGTCGATCGACATCGGAGCTGCCTCATAAAGCTTCTGACGTACCACCACTGGCGAATCACCAAGCTGGGTCTCCACGGCCTCGCCCGCAACCTGGGGGAGCTTCTTCTCCTCCTTGTGTGGCTTCTCTTGTGGGATGTTGACGTCATCCGGAGTGAGTGTCAGAGGCGTGGCGACACGCGCCTTGCTGGGGTGCTCCTTCTTGCGGTCGCGCACGCGGCGTAAACGCTCAATGAGCTTGCCCATGGCGAGGTCGAGTGCCCCATAAGAATCGGATGCTGCTGCTTCAGCTCGGATAACGGGCCCCTTGTCCCGAATGGTGATTTCGATTCGCTCCGACGTCTCTGCTTGAGCCGGGTTCGGCTCGTGAGTCAGTTCGACATCCACTCGCTGTGCGCGAGGTGCAAACTGCTCGATCTTTTGGAGCTTATCTTCTACGTGGCCGCGGAAGCGATCGGTAACGTCGATGTTCCGACCCTTGACAATGATCTCCACGATGCCCTCCTCAGGCGTAAGTAATAACGTTCCTGCTTTGCTTCTCACGCAAGCTTGAGACGATCACCCCCTTTAGGAAGGAGCAAGCAAATTCCCTGCTCTCCGCTTCAGTTGTTGCCTCAATGTTAGACCACTCACACACCATCCGGAGGGTTTTGCCCCGAACGCGAAACACAAGTTTTTTTCAGCTACTCCCACGCGGATCCCGAGCTGCGGCAAGTACAAACGCTGCGATGACTTCGCTGCCACCGCGAGCAAGAGCGTCCGAACAGCCCGCGAGGGTAGCACCGCTCGTAAGGACGTCGTCGACAACAATGACGCGGCGCCGGGAAGGTTGACGCCGCACGCGGATCTCTCGCCCTTTTCGTCCGCGACCGGACAATCGGGCTCGACCACGCGACATACTCAACCCCGTGGTGATGCTTCCCTGGCTCAGCACTTCGTCAACGACAGCGAGTTCAGACTTTCTCCCCTCCGCCCGCTGAACCCCGGCACCTTTCTGATGCTCCGCGTGTGCCTGACGGTTCAGGCCCGCGCTCAGTCCGCGCGCGATGTGGAGAGTCACCAGACGGCCGTCGTGACGCCTCCTCCACGACGACGGCGCCGGAACCACGCTAACAGGAGCATCGAGTTCGATCTCAGTTGCTCGCTGGGCCACAAGATCCACTAGCGCCTCCGTGAGGCCCGCGGTCACACTGTTTTTCCACGACACGATCGTGTGACGAGCGACGCCGTCGTAATCCGCGAGGGCGTACACCGGGAGGATACTTTCATCATCGCCCGGGTAGATCAGGCCGGCGCGTCCTTCATCCCACGAGCGCACCCGTTGGAGATAGGGGGCGCGGGTATCCACACGCATCCACTCGCTCCGGAATCCTTCGCGGCAGCTCTCGCATAGGTATTCATCCCACGCGCAACAACCCGCACACCACCGAGGGAACGCTAAATCCCCTACTGCACTCCAAAAGCCTGCCATGACCCCACCGTGCCGCACAGCTGCAGCGCGTGCAGATTCTTTCCACAGGCAACGGGCTGGGGAGAAAAGTAGCAATGCGGGCAAAAGTAGTGGCACGAAGATGCCACGGATGAGAACAGATGCGGAGTTGAGAGATTGCGCGGCATCCGCAGTAGACCAACACCTAGTGGCGAGATCTCTTAGCCTGGATAAGCGGCTGACGTGACAGAAGAAACCCGATTGCGCCACGAACTACCATCACGTTCAAACACACGACCGGATTCGGTGAGGATCACCACCGGCTGGCTAGAACGGGTAGAGGTCAGCGCGACCGTACCTTCCTGCACGTTGAGCGCGCGACCTGTCGGTCCGCCTATCCGCAATGAATAGAGGCTAGTGTCCGAGCCGGACGCTGATCGTCCCAGAGCCATCAACTCGGTTGATCCAACCCAGGAGACATCGGTGACGTCGGCAAGCCGCTGCCCCACTGGGATCAGATCGCCCAGCGAGGTAGGAGCCCCATCAGAGGAGCGCGTGATACTAGCGACGTACGTCTTCACCTCACTTCCAGATTCCGCCACGATGACGATACGACTTCCTTCTCGGGAAACCGCGAAGTCACGCACGTTCATGCCCTGCAAAGCTGGAGCGGCTACGGTCAACGGCTCCATCTCCAGCGCCGTCGATACCGTGAGGCTACCGTTATTGGATCTCTCACCCGACCAGATCCATCCCAATGAATCAAATGATGGGGGAATGAGACTCGCTCCGGTGGTCAACGTTCGCACGGTCCCGGTCGCGCCGTCAACAGCCACCAGTTCCGTGCCCGACCGTGCTAAAGCGGCATAGGAGGACGGGGGTTTCTGATAGGCAACGGCAAGATCCGTCAGGCCGAGATCGGCAAAGGCCGGATTGGCGGGCACCAGTTCGATCTCATCCTGATCAACCACGGTTCCCGGCACTCCACCCGAAATGACCGACAGCGGATAGGAACCGTAAGGGTATTCGGAGAGTTCCAGCACGACCTCTTTATCAAGGTTTTCTCCCGGCACCGAAATCTGCACCGTTTGGATCGATGAGAACGCAAGCAACGTACTACGCACCTGCGCCAACATGAGCGAACGTTGGCGCTGTGGGATGGCAAGAACATTCGGAGACAACTCGACGCGGGCGACGCCGTCGTCGATCTGGAGATTCTTCGTCAGTCTCGTATCCTCCGGAACCGCGGACGTCACACCGTCACGCAGCCACGGCGAGGGGCCACTCAGAAGCGCGTGGAGAGCTCGGCTCGGAGCTTCCCTGCGCGGGAACCAGTGAAGATCGGCAACAAGGGAATCCGTAGCCGACGCCAGGAAATAGACGGGAGCCTCCACGTAGAGCTGCCCGAAAAACATCCTCTCGGCGAGGAAAATACCATCTTCCAAGCTGGCGATGCGCCACTCGCCATCCTGATTCTTGGCCAACGAAAAATCTGTGGTAAACACGGCGTTGTTGGCGGACTCCGTATAGACACCCGTCTCCGATAGGGTCCCAAGCGACCCAACACGCGCCTTAACCCCACCATTCTCCGTGACCGTGGTGGTGATGTTCTGGTTATCCGGATACACCCTCACTTCGGTCTTCGGATCCCAATCAGCAGATGTTGAGCGCATGAGGTACTGGCGTGCTACCGCATAATCGTCCTCCCCACCGGCGCGGCAGGCAACCAAGAAGTAGGTGACGATCTCTTCTGGCGTTGCACCCTCAGGCGGTGGCTGACCCACCAGCGCCACATTACCCGCTTCATTCTTTGACGGGTTGACCGCGTGGACATCGCCTGAACGCGGCAGACTTGAGCAGGCAGACAATAGCAGCCCAAGTACCGCTAACACGGCGAAAAGTCGACTCTTACGCATGCGGAGCCTCCCGAGGTTCCGTGTCGTCGTCATGGGAAGGATCAATGGAGGGATCGCTGGAACTTGACGCACGCTGGACACCAGCCGACACCCCAGCCACATGCGGTTCAAGGGCCGTCGCAGCCGCATGAACCTGATGTTCAGCGGGGGCCTCCTTGGGCGCCGACGAACTCTCCAAATCATCGGAGGGGGAATCAACGGTATCTTCAACGGACTCGACGCCCCACTGTTCTTTTTCTGCCATCACACACAAGGGCAGCGGAGAACTCAGCTTCATCCGCGGCTCGCGCGGAAGCGTCAAGAGGAACGTGGTTCCGACGCCAAGGATTCCCGCACACTGGAGCCGTCCTCCATGCAGCATGGCGTCTTCGCGGGCAATCGTAAGTCCCAATCCGGTACCGCCGGACTTGCGCACGCGGGAAGAATCGGCGCGCCAGAAGCGATCAAATACGTGCGTCGCCTGCTCTTCCGTCAGGCCAACACCGGCATCGGATACTTCAACGGCGACGGCGTCCTCTGCTCCCACCACTCGGATGAGAACCGGTTTACCCTCCGCGTGTTCCAACGCGTTGACAACTAGATTACGAATAATACGTTCGATACGCCGCGGCTCCACCTTGGCTGTCGGGTCGCCATCTGATCGGATGATCACCGTGACCCCATTGGACTCGGCAAGAATCTGCTGGGATTCCACAACCGCTCGCACAATCCCCAAGAGATCGGCCTTTTCTGTGGCCAGAACCATTGCGCCCGCATCAAATCGGGAGATCTCCAAGAGGTCCGAGAGCATGGTGTCCAGATTGATGAGTTGATCGTGTTGTAATTCGGCGCTGCGTTTAAGTAATGGCGGGAGTTCATCTCGCTTGTCATAAATGAGCTGCCCGGCCATACGGATGGTCGTCACCGGCGAACGCAGCTCGTGCGACACCGCCGAGACGAAGGACTGCTGCACGTTGGACATGCGCTCCATACGAGTGAACTGATCCGAGAGAGATTCGGCCATCTGGTTAAAGGACTCTGCCAGGTGGGCCAGCTCGTCGTCACCACGCACGGGCATACGAGAATCGAAGGCGCCATCGGCCAACCGTTGTGCCCCTCGCGACGCTTCCTGGACCGGGCGCAGCACCATCCCCACCACCAGCCAGGTAATGAGGGCAAGGAGAAGAACGAGAACCACTGCTCCCGCGGTGAGAATGCCAATGACCAGACGAACCGTAGATTCCTGCTGCTCTAACGAATACACCACGTAATATTCGAAGGTTCCAGCACCCTGCACGTTGATGGGTGAACCCACGATGATGCCCGGATTGATGTTGCCATCGGCGCCGCTCAGGGCCACCGACTGCCAATGGACCGAGTCCGAGGAAGGCACCGCGGCTCGCATTTCGGGAGAGATGAGGCCATGAATCTGGACGGCAGAATCTGTCACCGCTTCGAGAACAGGGAGGGTGGTGTCATCTTGGCTGGGGGTACGCAAGAGCGCCGCCCCCATCACCGAACGCCTCGGATCGTACTGCGCCTGAATAATCTCGGAGGCTGCCTGCTGGATCTGGCTGGAAGTCGGGGAATTCATGGCGTCGAAGTGCGCCTGCGCCCCCGCCCGAGACGATTCAAACAGGTCAACAACCGAGGTCACCGCACGATCAAAGAGCTGTGATCGCACCTGGCTCACGATGATCGTTCCGGCGGCCAGCATGGACGCCAGCCCCGCCGCCATCACCAGGCTGACCACCCGCACTGTCAGCGAGGAACGCCACCAGGTGCCCAAAGACAGCACCCGGCGGCGCAGGGCTTCACCGAAGCTCCGCCGTGGGTGCGGGCGGTAGGGAACTACGCGATCGTCACGGCTCACTTGAGTAGTGCCCCGATCACTCCTGGACAGCTCCGGCGCGGTAACCCACACCCCGGATGGTCAAGACCACTTCTGGATGATCCGCGTCCTTCTCCACCTTCGAACGCAAGCGCTGGATGTGGACGTTGACGAGCCGCGTATCGGCAGAGTTATGACGATAGCCCCACACCTGTTCCAGCAGTTCCTCTCGCGAGAAAACCTGCCACGGCTTGCGAGCCAAAACGGCAAGAAGATCGAACTCGAGCGGGGTGAGACGCAGGTCCTTGCCATCGCGAAGCACCTGATGCCCCTTGAGATCCACGGTAAGGTCAGCCACCCGAAGAGTTTCTGATTCTGGCTCCTGGCGCCGCAGACGCGTCTTGACACGGGCGAGAAGCACCGAGTTCTCAAAGGGTTTAGTCACATAATCGTCCGCACCGGCTTCGAGCCCCGCAATAACATCCAATGAATCGGTCCGAGCACTCATCATGATGATCGGAACATCTGATTCCTCACGCAAATGTTTGCATACACTGACGCCATCGAGACCGGGAAGCATGACGTCGAGCAGCACAAGATCCGGGCGTTCGACACGGTACAGTGCCACCACGCTGGAACCATTGGCGCAGACGGTCACGTCATATCCCTCGGACTCGAGCAGGAGCGCCACCATCTCCGAAATGCCAGGGTCGTCATCCACGACGAGAATGCGAGTACTCATGTGTCCTATATTCTCACGTAAACATCTATTGATGTGACGTTGCCCGAGCGCGAGCCGCGCCACCGGGCAGCGACATTAGTGACTGATACCGATCAGTCAACCACTCGAGCTTCGAACGACAGCAGGATCGGGATGCCATCGGTCACGGGGTATGCGTAGCGGGGCCCGTCAGTATTCGTTGAGACTAGCTCCACAGAACCGTCCTCCCGTGTTCCCCACTCCAGCTTCGAGCCGGTAGCCGGGCACCGAAGCGCATCATCAATCCAGGTAGGCAGCATGCTATTCACTCGGGTTCTCCTGAGAATCGGGGACGACGGCGAGGCGGCCATCGTTCTTGGGGAGCGCGGCTGCGCGGATATCAGCGCGCGGACGCGTGGGTTCTGGGACGTTGCGGCGCGCCGCAGCACGGATGGCGTTCGCGAGCGCCATGAGATCCGAATCGGAGGGCGGAGCCGGTTCAAACTCCGTCACCAGCCGTACCATCGACCAGCCACGAGGCACCGTCACCGAATGGGCATGATACGCGCAGAGGTCCAGGGCACCAGGCTCAGGCGTGGGTGAAAGTGGACCCAGCACCGCTGTGGCTTCCTCGTACCCGTAGGTCATGGTGGCCACCGCAGCCTCGTGACAGTTCTGGCGCGAACATTCTCGGACGTATCTCACAGTCTCCAACCGTACCACCGCCCCCTCGTCTCCCGCCGAGGGTGATCCTCTCCCGACCGGGCGGTAGTCTTGCGGTATGCCCATGAATATCCCACCTCTGCGCACTCAGGCACGCCGCCGTGACCGGCACGGACGTGGCATGCGCGGCCCGGTCATCCCCGGTCACGTCCCGGCTGCCCGCACCAGAGCGGACAAGTTCGACGATTTTATTGCCTTTGATCTCATGACCTACCGCCGTTTTCTCGAAAACGATATGCGGCATATCGATTATGGTGTCCTCGACGTTCCTGAAAACGACCCGGCCCCCTGGGAAGATGGTGTCCCTTTAGCGCGCTATCTTCCTTTTGAGAAGCCTGCAAAAATCACCGGGCGTATTATCTTCTACCGCATGCCGATGCTGGCCGCAGCCGCAAAGGATCCGTATCCGCGGCTCTTCATCCATTCGGTCGTCACCGAACAGCTTGCGTCAGCGTTGGGGAAGCATCCAGAAGATATCGACTACCTGCGCGGGTAAACACCGTGCAGAGGTAGAAAGTTTCTTCGAAATCCCGCACTCTTCGTACCCATGACACACAGGTCGTCGAATACCAGAGACGAATTTTCAGGAGGACTCCACTCACCGCAGAATCGACCGTCTAGTTAGTGGCGGCGATACGTCCGGCTGCTTCGTCCGCAGCGGGAGTGAATACCGGGCTCCACTCCATACCATCTCCCCCGTCCAGTGCGATTCGGGAAATCGCACCCGCTACCACCGGCTGCGATGACGAGAAGAAAAAGCCGACACTGTCCGCAGGTAGCTCAAGAGAGGCCGTTTCCGACCCTTGGATTTTAAGTGGCAGCGGGTCCAGTTCCATGCCTTGCGCGGTGACCGGGACAATCTCCACGTTTGCCGGGCCGTTCGATGTGGAGGTGACGATGGCCGTCGTCGTCGTTTCTCCGAACGCTATCGCGCCGGAGGTAAGTGGTTCGCGAGCGCTCGCCCAAGCGACATCGCGGGCACCAGCACTGGAGTCGGGGGTGACGAGTAGCGCTCCGGCGGCGATAGCCTGTTCGGAGGTGATCCGAAGCGCGTAGTTCCCTGGTTTTACTCCGGACAGCGAGAGGTCGAGGACGGCTTCCGGAGCGACGACGACGTCACCGCCCGCTAGTTCTACGCTCCCCTCCGATCCAATGATCTCTACCGATACTTTTGCCTCAACCGACTCAGTATTGACAAGGCGCACGGAGGGAATAGTTGCCGGATCCTCCGGTATGGCGATGGCGGGGATAAGCAGTTCACGCCCCTTGCTGGAGCCTGAAATAAAACTCACCCCGCGTGGTTTAACGCCCTCAATCTCATTGGTTTGCAAGAGTGCTGCAATCTCCCCTGAATCAGTGCTGGCGTGCAAGGCAATACGCGAGTTAGTGGGGATGAGACCATCCAGGTCTACTCGCGCCATCGAATCTGCTGCGATTGCCACGCTGCTTGCAGCGCCGAGCGAGAGAGGACCGGTGGAGCCATATGCGGAGAGACTAACGGTCACAGGGGTGTGCCCCGGGTTAAAAAGAAGAAGTTGATTTGACGTACCAATACCGCTGGCTGCACCAACAAACCAGAAATCGACCGCACTGGAGAGGCAGGGGCCAATCGCGAGTCCGCGAGTATCCCCAGCTTTCGCAGAATATATGTTCGCTCCAGCAAACTGATCCGCCTGGGCACTCTCTTGCTCAACTTGGAGCGATCCGACCACCGCCCCATTGGATGTAGCCACGGGTGCTTCGCTGAACGTCAGCGCGCCAGGTGTCTCAGTCCCCGACCATGGAAGAAATTCCCTGCTTTTCGAGGCCGTAACGAACCATGAACTCATCGCAACATCTTCGTTCACCTGAGTGACGTCGACTCCCTGGCCAAACGTGCGCTCGAAGCCGCCCGGGCACAAAGCCTGGGCGTAGTCACCGGTATTCTCAATGACAGGAACCGTCAGCGCGCCCTCCGGTTTCGGTAGTGTAGCGACGGCAAGTCCACACGCTCCACCGGCCAACACGAGGACAGCAACCGAGGTAGCAATCTGGCGAACTCTCATACCCACGCCTGCTTCCTTCGACGAGTGGGAAGAGCCAGAACGAGAGCCACGCTCAAGATGGCAACCTGGCCGTAAAGCATCCACGGCACCGCGCCACCGTATTGAATACGCAAGTGGCCACCGTGAGATGGTAACTCCCAGGTCTGCCTCCACCCGTCACTAACCGACTCGAGCTCAACGCCATCAAGTGTGGCGCGCCATCCCGCGTCTGCGCGCTCACTTAACACGAGGCGGCGGCCTTCCTTGCCATTCGGAATATCCAGCCGTGACCCAATACGTCCCGAGGTGAGCGACATTGTGCTCTCCCCATCCTCGATCCTCAAACGCGAGGTGCTCGCGGCATCCACCGGGCCATTGCCCACCCGTACTCGCCAGAATGCGCCTGACGCATTCTCCGTGACGAATTCCAATCCACCGGTTCCACCAAGCCGGGATATAAGGGCCTTACGAGCGTCGTCGTTATCTGACGCAGGCACAAAAACGTGCGATATTGCGTGCTCCCCAAAAATCTTTGCTGCTTCTGCCGAATCAGCGACGGCGCGAGCTAGATCGTCACGTGCATCCTCGAGACCCGACATTGTGGCCGAGAGATTCATGAGGCCAACAACCATGCCACTTTCGTGGAGCTGAGCCCCGGGGCCACGCAACACGCTGATGACGCTCCCCTCGTCCGAGGGCACAATCTCCAATACACGAGAGCGGTAATCGCTCCGCTGCTCTACCACGGCAACGGCCGGAAGCGAATTCGCGGGAGCGGACTGCAGAGGTGTATCTCCGCGCAGCGATTTGTCCGCCCACACACCCGCGTATCCGATACACGATAGGGCAACACTCAGGCCCGCCAGCCCAGCGGCAATGCGACGCCAGCCGGGCAAGCCGAAAGAGTCGTACACACTCTCGCCGCCACCCAAGAAAGCGAGCCACAGGCCAAGAATGGCAAGAGATAAAGCCATTCCCGGCCACGCCGTGGTGACAACGAGGGCGGGCACTTGAGATACAACAGCAACGTCAGTCAGCGCGCAGCCCACCGCCCACACAATACCGAGACCTACGATGGTCCATCCTCCGAGCACCCAGCCACGGCGACCTGTTCGTGCAAGCAGGGCCACGGCCGGGATAACCAGCAGTAGGGAAGCGATGATAGGAAGGAGAATGGTGAGCTCACCAAGGGCCACGAAAGTTGGTGCAACCCCGGATGAGGCCTCCGAGGCCGCGGTTGCGGGTGAGAAGGTGAGAATATCAAGAGCGGTAACGGGCGCATCGAGCGGATGGCCCGGGCTCGCAAGAAGAAGCTTCCACCACGCCTCATCGCGCACCGCAGAAATAACAGTGGGAGCGAGCAGGGCCAACGCCGGTACCGGGATCCACAACCATCGCCACGCTCGGCGGTACAGCGTCACCACAAGCAGCGGAAGGATAAGGAGCGTGGTGGCTGGCGCCGCAGCACTCATGATGGCAAGAAGAAGCGCAGTACGCCCCAACGCTCGAACGGAGGGTGTGCGCCAGGTATCAAGAGCGCACGCCACCAGAGCTGGCGCCAAGACATGCCACACGATCCCTGCAACGTGCCCTATGGACACCGCGGCAAGAAGCGGCGGCGCAAATCCCCACACGAGAGCCGCAAGAGCGCGAAGCGGAGCTGAGTGAACGATCCTGCCCGAAGCCCAGAAAGCTACGACAGCGGCCAGCACAATACCGGTGATCACGATAGCGCTGGCAACCGCCCCGAGCGATCCTCCCAGCGGTGTCGTGATGAGCACTAGCGGGCTCAATACCAGCCACAAGGCGTCAACTGGGGTGGCGAGGCCGTCTCCGGCGGGAAGCCAACCAGACGCCGCCATGGCTGCCAAATCTCGGAAGCTAGAGACGTCAGGAAGCAACGCTCCCCTGGTAAGAACACCACGGCCTAGGAGAGGGACCAGGCCTGCGAGACTACCGAACACTGAGACCAAGAGGGTAACCGTTGCCCAAATACGGCGAGCTCTTCGCGCGGCGGCCAGCTCCCGAAGCTCCAACGGCCCGGGCATGTCCGCCATAGCAGTAGCATCGGCCTGCGAATGGCGGACACGGCGCTGGGCGAGCCACACCTCGCGAGGACGTTCTTCTAGAGTTCGGAGTACCTCGCGGGAGGTATGGGTCGCTGCGCGTAGGCGGCGGCGTGACGCAATGACCGCCGGAATCATTCCCCAGAAACGGGCGGCTCCCATCAACTCGGGCACGGCGTGACGGACGTCTTTCGTTACTAGACGTCCTATCGAGCGCACGGGTGCCACAATCAGCTGACTGAGTATGAGATAAACAAGGACAAACGCCGGTGCAGCCACAGCCGCGTTGTAGAGCTGTGCGCTGCGGCGGCTCGCGAACGTTACGCTCGTCGGCGCATCCAACGAGGCTCTTGCGTGAGCAACGATGGCACGGGGCTGCACCACCACACGCCATCCCCCAGCCCAGAGGCGGCGTGAAAATTCCAAGCCGTCACCGTAGGGACCAAGTGCCGGATCAAGATGGCCCACCGCCTCGAACGCCTCCCGACGTATCAGCATGGCCACACTGCCTACAGCGAGGACATCCTCACGATAATCCAGCTGTCCCTGATCAAACTCGTTAGGCTCAATTTCCGGCACGCGCCGTGCGGATCGGGTAGCCCGAATACCCACCTCGAGAAGGTCACTGTGATCATCCCACGCCACCTGCTTGACGCCAACGGCCCCAATCTTCGGGCTGGTCACGGCCAGCCTGAGCTGGCGATCAAGACAGGACGGTTGGGGCGCACCGTCTCCGTGCAACAACCACAGCCATGGCTCGTCGCCATCAACCGCGGCATTGACAGCCTGGGCGAAGTTCTTGGCTTGAGGGTTTGCAATAACACGCGGGGGCGCCGTCGTCGTGAATCCCGGATACTCGGACAGAAGCTCCTCGACACCGGCAAGATCTGGGGAGTCTCCCGCCGAAGGTTCTCCCACGACAACAACGGTTAATCTGCTCGGAGGAAGCTCCTGCGCCGACAGCGCCCGCAGAGTATCAGGCAAATGTTGATCGCCTACCCGTGTGACAAGAACAGCGAGAACGTCGTCACGGATAGGGGTAGCCACAGACTCCAAACCTTAGGCACCCAGTCCACTCACCCGGCGGCGCTCACGCGAGAGCCTGCGGCGATCGTTATCGGACATGCCGCCCCAAATGCCGTGGCGAATGTCGTGAGAAATGGCGTACTCGAGGCATTCTGCCTGCACCATGCACTGAGAGCAGACACTTGTCGCAGGAGTTGTGGAGCCACCCTTTTCGGGGAAGAAGATGTCCGGATCCGTTTCCGCGCACAGTGCAAAGTCCTGCCAGGCGAGTTGCTCACCCGACGCAGTCCCATACCCCAAATTGAAAATGCCCAGCATGAACTCCTGCTGTTCGTCCGCGGTGAGCTCATGCGGCCCAAGCAGCGGAACGGGAGTCCATTCGGACGAAACTCGCATCGTGGGGTCTCCTTGTCGGAAGATTCGGTGATGTCCACCTAGAATTACACGCGTGTCGTTCAGTTAAGTCAAGGCGAAAGCAGTAAGTTGGATTCTTTCATCAGTCTTTTCCCAGCATCGGGCGAACTTTGGTGTTTGCTGTCCAAATCGTGACACCATGGGAACCATGACTGATTCCATCGCACTCGCTGATATTGCTGAACGTGCGGCTCGTTCCGTCTCCGATTACCTCGTCTCCGCCTTCCGCTCTCCGGGAAATGTGACGTACAAGGCCGATTTCCACGATGTGGTCACCATTCATGACACCGAAGCCCAGCGGCGCATCGTTGAGGTCCTCTTAGGAGAGGCCCCCAACTCCCTCATCGTCGGTGAAGAATCCGCCGAACTTATCAGCGCGGACGGGACTGCTCGCCAGGCAGAGGACGATGATGTCCTGTGGTACGTCGATCCGATCGACGGCACGTCCAACTTCGCCATTGGTTTTGACCACTGGTGCATCTCCATCGCAGCCGCGCATCGCGGCGAGGTTATTGCCGCCGTCATCTATCAACCCACCACCGGTATCCTCTATCGCGCCGACGAAACCGGCGCTTATCGCAACGGCGAACGCATGCGGGTATTACAAGCGCCTGTCGCACAGGGCGTCTTCTCTACGTCATATCCGTCGGCACGTCGTGGAGGCGAAGGCGCAGCTCTCGGATTCCTCCGCCTTGTCATGGAAACCCGCTCGGTGCGGCGCCCGGGTTCCACCGCACTCTCACTCGCCGAGGTGGCCGCCGGCCACTTTCTCGGCACGTTCAACAAGGCCACACACCCGTGGGACGTGGCCGCTGGCATCCTCCTAGTGCAACGAGCCGGAGGCGTCTATCTCGGCTTCGACGACGTCGACGATCCATCGGCACCCACGGACGGCACCCGCCTATACACTCGCGATCTGGCCCTCGCCACCAACTATGCTGGGGCCGGAACCGCCGAGGCGGCGGCATTCTGCCTGGATATCATGGGGCGGGCGGATCTTGCCAAGGCAGCACTCCATCAGGCGGAAGCCCCCGGCATCAACAACACGACTCACAACTCCGAGGATATCCATGGCTGACGCACTAAGCCTCTACCGTTCGCTCGTTACACGTGGGGCGCAGCCCGCTCTCACCTGGTATAGCGAGCAGGGCCGCATGGAATTATCTGGCAAGGTGACAGCCAACCATCTCGCCAAGATCGCGGGCTACCTCGCGGACGAGCTGTGGCTCGATCCCGGAGCCAGTATCGAGCTTGATCTTCCGGCCCATTGGAAACAGGTGCTGTGGGGACTGGGAGCTATGCTCGCTGGCCTAGAGGTAAGTGTGGCGGCGGAACGCAGGACATCGGATATCACGACCGCCATGGCCGATAACGGACCCACGCAGGCAATCATCACGTCCTCTCCGGAACTCCACAATCCGGACACATCGTCTGTGGAATCTATCGCTGCTCTCGATCTGGGGCCGCTCGCCCTGCGTTGGATGGGGGCGCCACTCGCCTCCGGTATCTTCGATGCCAGCGCTGAAGTTATGGGGCAGCCGGACAGCCTCATGGATGACTCCCGGTTCCCCTCGTCCAACTTCGTAACCTGGCATAACCTTGGAACGCTCGACTGTCACGACGACGATGCTCGCATCCTCATCACCTCGACAGATAACGCGTTGGATCCCGCTGTCGTCCTTGCCGTGGCGACCCGGCAACTCAGCCGTGGCAGCCTCGTCGTCGTCGAAAGTGGAGATCCGGAAAAAATTGTGCAAACTGAAGGCGCACGAATGACGCAATTTGTCAGCAATTAAGGGAGACTATACACATGCGTGGAATCATTCTTGCCGGCGGATCCGGCACTCGACTCAATCCGATCACCCTGGGAACCTCCAAGCAGCTCGTTCCCGTCTATGACAAGCCAATGATTTACTACCCAATGTCAACGCTCATGCTGGCGGGCATTCGGGACATCCTTGTCATCACAACTCCGGAAGATGCCCCCGCATTCCATCGCCTTCTCGGCGACGGTTCACAGTTCGGCATCAACCTCCAGTTCGCCGTCCAAAAAGTTCCCAACGGCCTCGCCCAGGCATTCGTCATTGGTGCCAAGTTCATCGGCGATCAGCCTGCCGGACTCGTCCTTGGCGATAACATCTTCTACGGGCACGGCATGGGCGCGCGTCTGCGCCGCCACATCGACCCGAATGGTGGCGCCGTCTTTGCTTACCACGTCTCCGATCCTCGCTCTTACGGCGTGGTCGAGTTCGATGAGAACTTCACGGCCATCTCCATCGAGGAGAAGCCCGCCAAGCCGAAGTCAAACTACGCGGTTCCTGGCCTCTACTTCTACGACAACGACGTCGTGCAGATCGCGCGAGACCTCAAGCCCTCGGCACGCGGTGAGTACGAAATCACCGACGTCAATAAGGTGTACCTGGAAGCCGGAAAACTACAGGTCGAGGTTCTGCCTCGAGGCAGCGCCTGGCTCGACACCGGCACATTCGATTCCCTTGCCGACGCCACCTCCTTCGTCCGCACCGTCGAGGCACGTCAGGGTCTCAAGGTGGGCGCGCCCGAAGAAGTTGCGTGGCGTCGAGGCTTCCTCACCGACGACGAACTGCGCGAGCGTGCCGAGCCACTCGTCAAGTCCGGCTACGGCCAGTACCTGCTCAACCTGCTCTCTCGGGACGACGTGGACTGATCACGGCAAATAGGCTGATCGCCGCAATACAAAGCGATAAATATAAAAAACCGGGGCCTCCCTCATCATTGATAGGAGGCCCCGGTTTTCGTGTGGCGGACGCGTGACAGTTGGTCCGTGCGCCGCCGTCGTTCTTATATCAGCCGAATACGCGGATGACGGTGGGCGTGCCGAGCCAGGAGTTCGGGCCCGTGGTGGTGCCCATGCTCTCGTTCCAAGCGCCGACATTCTGACCATTGCCCGCGTAGATGGCGACGTGGCCGGGCCAGTACAGAATGTCACCAGCTTGAGCCTGCGAGTAGCTGACCTGACGGCCCACGGAGAGAACCGAGGTGGTGTAGCCACCGATGGACACGCCATGCTGAGCGTAAACGTAGCGCACGAAGCCGATGCAATCCCAACCGGAGGGCGTGGTGCCGCCCCAACGATAAGGCGCACCCTGGTATGACTTAGCAGTCTGAAGGACGGCCTCGCCCTTGGAGGCGTTGCGCCAGACGCCATTGGAATCGAAGGATTCGGACTTGCCATTGATGGTCAGCTGTCCCGTTGCCATCGCACCACTCGACTTGAGGTAGTACCAATTGCTACCTTCCTGCAACCAACCGGTCTTCATCGCGCCGCTGGAGTTGAGGTAGTACCAGACACCACTCACCTTGGCCCAACCGGTCTTCATCGCGCCGCTGGAGTTGAGGTAGTACCAGGCGCCGCCGACCTTGGCCCAGCCAGTCTGCATGGCACCACTGGAATTCAAGTAGTACCAGGTGCTACCTTCTTGCAACCAACCGGTCTTCATCGCGCCGCTGGAGTTGAGGTAGTACCAGGCGCCGCCGACCTTGGCCCAGCCAGTCTGCATGGCACCACTGGAATTCAAGTAGTACCAGGTGCTGCCTTCCTGCAACCAACCGGTCTTCTTCGTACCATCGGCCTGCACGAAGTACTGCCGACCGTTTTCGGTCACCCAGCCCGTCGTAATTACCTTCGCCGACTGGGGGGCGACAGAGCTGGTCTCTGCAGCAGCCGTCTCCGGGCCGACAGCCTTCTCAGAGGAGACAGTCGCGTCGCTCACCTTTTCGGTGGTCGCCGCTTCAGATTCTTCCGAGAGCGTCTTCGTGGCAGTAGTGGCTTCCGATGTTGGCTCGCTCAGCGATTCGCGCGCCTCGGACTCAGAGGTAGCCACCTCCACAACTGTGGCGTCAGGGGACTCATTCTCGACTGCACCAGCAGCGCCGTGCGGCAGGACCATGACGGCCGCACCGAACAGTGCACACAGTGCGCGGCCTCTGATGTCCTTCTTCAACCTCATACCGTTTCCCTTCGTCGTCATCGAGCGGTTCGATGAACTTCTGTCCGGGACCCTATCACGTTATCAACCTGTTACATTTGAAAATGCGACCTAAGTCAAATTCGACTCCGCGAGACACGTGTCACGTTTTGGGACAGCCGGACCATTCGGCGTTACCAAAACGTTACACGACCCCACACGAGGCCCGCCACGGTACACAGGTCCCAGACCTCACGCGATCAATGAAATCCCCACCGCGCCACCGTGGAGAACGCCGGGCTATGGCGACAATGAGGTCAGACATCGAGCCTCAACCCTCAAGCAAACCCCCTGCTCAGGGCGCTGGAAATAAAGAACCCGAAAAGAAAACTCACCATTCCCCACATGCTCTAATGGCCCACATCACACCTTTCAAGCACTCCAACCCCGCACCTCAAAGCAGTGTCTGGAGTCACAATTTTTTCACATGTCTCACCTGGTGATCCGGGCACGTCAGCCTTAGGTAACATTTCGGCACATCACTCCGTTTCACACAGTGCCCACACTCGAAACACACCGTTACATCCTCGAGATAAAACATTCGTCACAGCACAAAAATACGTCGCATCTAGATAAGCGATTGAACGATCCACCGCTTAAAATTTTGAACGAAACGGTGAGAAAAAATGCTCGCGGATCGTTACAAAGCCGTGATGAGTGCGCTGTGCGCTCTTCTGCCCGCACATCGCCGCTCGACACCCATCGCGGCGAGCGTAGTCACCATGATTCCCGTGGGAATCTTCCTTCTCTCGTCTATTAATCCAAGTGCTTGGGCACTCATCGCCGGTGCCATAGTTCCCTTGGCGCTCGTGGGGTATTTCGAAACCCACGGACTACGTCGTTATACTCGCGGCGCCCATTCGCAGGCCGTTAATCTTGGCAGCGATTCCACGTGGTGGTGGGATGCTATCGTTCCTGGCCCGATGGCCGTATGGGCCATCGGAACCGTCGCCTTCATCGCACTTATCGTCGTCCTACTCCGCAGATTTCATTACCCAAACGAGGATCCTGGCGAATCTTCCGGAAATGACCAGCGCAATACACAGTTCTCTGGGGCCATTCCAGTAGCATGTAACCCATGAATGCCCCAACACAGCAGCCAACGGCTAAACGCGCCAGAATTCTCTCCACGATTCTCGCAATCGTCGGCATGATGGGGGTTCTTTTTGGCTTCGCCGCGTGGGCAATTTCTTCACCGGTTTCGGCTTCTCCCGACGACGATTACCACCTCGGTAGCATTTGGTGCCCCCGTCCGATTGACGAGTCCGGTTGCACATATGACATCAAAAACGGTGTCATCTCCTCGGTGGAGGTTCCGGAAGCTATTACGGATTCGAAGAAGTGCGTCGCCTTCAAACCGGAGAAAGACGCTTCGTGTGCTCTTGACGCCTCAGATAACGAGCTTGTTCCCACCAATCGTTTTGACGACGGCGGCTATCCCTGGGGCTACTATCAACTCCACCATCTGCTCGTGGGCGAGGACGTCCATCACTCCGTCGTGATGATGCGCCTCCTCAACATAATTATTGGCTTAGGCGGACTTTTCCTTGTGGGTGCACTGGCTGCACCCCATATTCGCCACGCTCTCCTCATTGCAACGTTTACCGCATGGGTTCCCATGGGCGTCTATTTCGTGGCATCAAATAATCCCACGTCATGGGCATTGTCCGGTTGCCTCATCTACGGGGCATCTCTCATTGCGTCGACGGAGACTACCGGACGGCGCCGCTGGGCATTGCTTGGCACTATGGCGCTGGGTGCAGTCTTGTCAATGACAAGTCGAACAGACTCCGCGTTCTACCTGTTCGTTATTACCCTGGCG
Source organism: Actinomycetaceae bacterium (assembly GCA_039812645.1). Taxonomy (GTDB): domain Bacteria; phylum Actinomycetota; class Actinomycetes; order Actinomycetales; family Actinomycetaceae; genus Ancrocorticia. The sequence continues at coordinate 11,034 of JBDIAV010000016.1, read as the reverse complement.
ATGTGGTTCTTCATCAAAATCACTCGCGATCGTCTCCCTACTCTCCTACTTTCCCTCCTTATGTCGGGACTCGGCCTGTTTGTCCTCTCCTCGACGGGGCAAACAGCGAGCTTAACCGCAGACGGCGGCTGGCCTACCTATCCGAACCTGTCAACGTGGCGGATCTTTGTCCTCAATGTCCAGAGCCTTCCGGAGCATATCGCCTCGTGGTGGGGACTTACCTGGGGCCCGGGTTGGTTTGACGTTCCCCTCCTCGGATGGTCCACCCTTGCTATGGTCTTCGTGGCTGGAGGAGTGGTTTTCGTAGCGGCCCACAAGCTCCACGTTCGTAAGATTTTCGCAATCACCATCATGCTGGGGGCGCTTTTAGGAATTCCTGCTGTCAGCCTCACCCTTCGGCAGGTTCAGCCGGTGTTCTACTATCAGGGGCGATACATGTTGCCTCTCGTCGCTGTTGCCCTCCTCATTTGGCTAACACGACGAGACCGGAAGATATTCTTCCGTTCCCCCAGCCGACTCATTCTCCTTGTTGGCATCGTCACCTGGGCTAACTCCATGGCGCTGCGTCAGATTATTCGCCGCTACTCTCTTGGCCTCGCTGATAACACCATCATCGGTTTTGGTTCACCCAAGTGGTGGCCTTGGGCGATATCTCCGACGACCGTGTGGGCTCTTGGCTCCCTTGCCATGCTTGTCGGTGTCATATTCATTTTGTTCGTCACGATTCGTTCGGCTGCGGCCCAAGAGCAGATTGCTGAACCGCCCACTCCCGTCACCACCTCACCTGATTTCTTCGACTTTGACGTACCGACGACGGCGCAGCCCGACGCGTCCGAGCCGCACCCCACCACGTCATCTCCCTCCACCCCGCCGTCCACCTCCAGCTAGCCGTTTACGGGGTCTTCACCACATTGTGGCCCTCACTCCACCAAGTGTTCAAAGTCAAGATACACTTAATTTTATTGAACACTCGGTGGAGGAAAAATGGCTCTCTCTCGCAACGAATTTGCGGCATTAAATGCCCTACGCTCGGAAGGTCCCCTTTCGCAACGAAAGCTGGCCGCGCTCACGGAACTCTCCCTGGGCACTATCAACACCACCGTACGGGAGTGTGAGGAAGCCGGGTTCATTGTTGATCGCGCGGTGACGGAGACCGGGCTTGCTGCGCTCGAGCCTTATAAGGTAGACAATGCCATAATCATGGCGGCAGGCCTCTCCCAGCGTTTCGCTCCCATTTCCTATGAGAAACCCAAGGGTATCCTGCGAGTACGTGGCGAGATCCTTATCGAACGTCAAATCCGTCAGCTTCAAGAAGCGGGAATTACGGACATCACCGTCGTCGTCGGATACAAGCAGGAGTACTTCTTCTACCTCCGTAAAAAGTTTGGCGTGACCATCGTTGTTAACGACGAGTACGCGACACGCAACAACAACGGCACGCTATGGGTGGTCCGCGAAAAGCTCGCCCGCACATATGTCTGTTCATCGGACAATTACTTCTCGGTTAATCCTTTCGAGCCCTACGTCTACCAGGCGTACTACTCCGCACAGTTTGTCGAAGGTAAAACCGACGAATGGTGCATCACCACGGGTGCAGGTGGACGCATCACCGATGTGACGGAGGGTGGAGAGAACGCCTGGGTCATGTTGGGCCATGTCTTCTTCGATGAAACTTTTTCTGCCAAGTTCCGGGAGATCCTCGAGCGGGTTTACCAGCGCCCTTCAACAGTAGGAAAGCTGTGGGAGTCGATCTACATCGACCACATCAAAGATCTCGACATGGTCATGCGAGGCTATCCGGCCGGGGTCATCAACGAGTTCGACTCACTTGACGAACTGCGGGGCTTCGATCCCTCCTTTATTGAGAATGTGGACTCCGAAGTCTTTGACAATATTGTCGCCGTGCTCGGCTGCGAGAAGTCCGATGTCCATGACTTCTATCCTCTCAAGCAGGGGCTCACCAATCTTTCATGCCACTTCACCGTTGGCGACGAAGAATACGTTTATCGCCACCCCGGGGTAGGTACTGAAAACCTGGTTGATCGTGGCGCCGAACTCGCCGCCCTCGAACTGGCCCGAGATCTCGGACTGGACAGCACCTTCGTCGTCGGTGATCCTCAGCGCGGATGGAAAATCTCGCGGTTCATCTCCCACGCGCGTAATCTTGATCCGACCAACGCGGCCGAACTCAAACGAGCTATGCGCATGGACCGCAAGCTCCATGACAGCGGCGAAACTCTCGCCCGCACCTTCGACTTCATTGAAGCCGGCCTGGACTACGAGAAGCTGCTACGCGAATACGGACCTATTGAGGTCCCCGGCTACTTCGAACTTCGCGAGAAGGTGCTCCGACTCAAGAAGTATGCGGACGCCGATGGATTCCCCACAGCCCCCAGTCATAATGACTTCTTCCCTCTCAACTTCCTCATCGACAAGGACGATCACCTTAGCCTCATCGATTGGGAATATGCCGGCATGTCGGATGTTGCCAACGATTTCGGTACCTTTACCGTCTGTGCTGAACTGACACCCGAGCAAACCGATGACGCTCTGCGGTATTACTTTGATCGCGAACCCACCTTCGAGGAAAAGCGACACTTCTACGCCTATATCGTTTTCGCAGGTTGGTGCTGGTATATCTGGTCTCTCGCCAAGGAGGCAGCGGGAGACAACATCGGAGAGTGGCTGTTCATCTACTATCGCCACGCCGTTGACTACGTGGATACCGTCTTGGACTGGTACGACAACGCCACCGTCCCGGCAACTCATTCATCGCATCTCGCCCATTCACAAGGGAATACATTATGAAATACGGAATTTTCAGCGGTGCCCTCTGGGGCCTCGACACCGTCGTCCTGAGCATGGCACTCGTCATGCTCCCTTTCCTCGGTGCACCAGAGGCTGCGATGGCCAGTGCCCTCCTGCATGACGTCCTGTGTGCAATTATCCTGCTGGTGTACATGGGTGTGCGAGGACGAATCCGCGACACTCTCGCCGCCGTCAAAACCCGGAGTGGTAAAGCCGTCATGGGCGCTGCCCTGCTCGGCGGCCCTCTCGGCATGACCGGCTACCTCATCGCCATCAATAATATTGGTCCGGGATACACCGCGATTATTTCGTCCTTCTATCCTGCCGTGGGCGCTTTCCTCGCCTTCATCTTCCTCAAGGAACGCATGCGCACTGGTCAGCTTGTGGCCCTCATGGTGGCACTGACAGGAATCATTATCATCGGCTACAGCTCGTCAGGTGCGGACGTTCCTGGAACCGCCTGGGTTGGCATTCTCGCCGCTGTCACCTGCGTATTTGGTTGGGGCTCAGAGGCAGTTATCCTCGCTTGGGGCATGCGCGACGACGCCGTCGACAACGAGACTGCACTCCATATCCGCGAGACCACCTCCGGCCTCGTCTATCTCCTCATCGTCGGCCCACTCTTCGGAGTTATGGGCTTTACGCTGCACGCCACCCCAACACTTGCCACCGGAGTAATCGCCCTCGCCGCCCTCGCCGGTACTGTCTCCTACCTCTTCTACTACAAGGCAATTGATACCATCGGCGCCTCACGCGGCATGGCTCTCAATATCTCTTACTCCGCGTGGGCAATCGTTTTTGGTCTCATCCTGTTGGGAGCAGTCCCCACCCCACTACAGGTGGTCTGTGGTATCGCTATTCTCGTGGGAACGGTGCTGGCTGCTTCGCCCAACTGGCGGGAGCTCAAGTTCACCCGTTCCTCGGTCAAGTGAGGGTCACGCGAGTATATCTATGACATTGTCACGCAACGCATTCGCTCAACTCACCGCACAGCTACACGAGGGTTCCATCACGGGTGAGGGCCTCTCCGCCCTCGAACCTTACAAGGTCACCAATGCCGTCGTCATGGCCGCGGGACTCTCCCAGCGTTTTGCTCCCCTCTCCTACGAGAGACCCAAGGGGTTGCTCAAAGTACGCGGTGAGATCCTCATCGAACGCCAGATCCGCCAGTTACTCGACGCAGGAATCAGCGATATCACCGTCGTCGTCGGATACAAGAAGGAACACTTCTTCTACTTAGAATCCGAGTTCGGAGTAAGGATCGTTGCGAATCCCGAGTACGCCACGCGCAACAACAACAGCTCGCTCTGGGTGGTCCGAGAGCATTTGGCCAATACGTACATCTGCTGCGCGGATAACTATTTCCTCGACAACCCATTCGAGCCCTACGTCTTTGAGGCCTTCTACTCCACCCCCTATGTGGAAGGCCCAACTGACGAATGGTGCGTAAGCACCGGAGAAGATGGGCGAATTGTTGATATCTCCATCGGAGGCAGCGATTCTTTGGTGATGGTTGGTCCGGCATACTTTGACCGCCGATTCTCCACGGCCTTCCGCCGTCTCCTTGCAGAGGTCTACGACCTACCTGAAACCACAGACAAATACTGGGAGAACATCTACCTCGACAACATCGCGGATATGCACATGGTCGCCCGTCGCTTCCCTGACGGCATGATCAATGAGTTCGATTCTCTCGACGACGTGCGCGATTTTGATCCCGCATTCATTCGCAACGTCGACTCGCAGGCATTTGACAGAATCGTCGCTACACTCGGGTGCTCCAGAGAGGACATTCATGATCTCTCCCCCATCAAACAGGGGCTAACGAACCTCTCGTGCCACTTCGCCGTCGGCACGAAAGAGTACGTATATCGTCACCCAGGCGAGGGGACGAACAAGGTTATCGACAGGCAGGCCGAGCTGTTAGCACAGCAGTTGGCGAGCCGCCTCGGCCTGGATCACACCTTCATTCACGGCGATCCGGAGGATGGGTGGAAGATTTCTCGCTTCATCTCCAACGCCCGCGACCTCGATGTCGCATCCGCGCACGAACTCGAATCGGCAATGCGAATTGATCGCACTCTTCACGAGAGCGGCGAAATCATGGAACGCCGGTTCGATTTCATTTCGCAAGGACTCACCTACGAGGCGCTGCTCAACGAGCAGGGTCCGATAGATATACCCGGGTACGCAGAGTTGAAGGATAAAGTTCTGCGTCTCAAAGATTTCGCTGACGACGACGGCTACGCGCCCGTCCCCAGCCACAATGACTTCTACACCGCGAACTTCCTCGTCACATCGCAGGCACCCCCTAGCCTCATCGATTGGGAGTACGCCGGCATGTCTGACATTGCTTCTGATTTTGGCGCGCTTGTCGCGAGCGCAGAACTCACCGATGAGCAGGCAGAGCAGGCGATTCAGTTCTACTTTGGCCGCCAGCCCTCCGTCGCGGAGCGCCGTCATTTCTGGGCCTACGCGGTTATTGCTGGATGGTGTTGGTACCTCTGGGCCCTCGTTGCCCAGTCCCAGGGCGACGACGTCGACGAATGGCGCGAGCGCTATTATCATCGCGCTGCCGACTATGTAGACAGTGTTCTCTCCTGGTACGAAGCTCCCCCGCAGTAAGCGGCGGGGCGGGCAGACGTGAAGAGAGCCTCAAGAGGCAGTCGCCGGGCGAATTTTTGATACTCTCGAACCTGCCAGAATGACTGATAGGTGAGGCGAATACATGGCTTCTCGGGTTCCCACTGATCCAGCGGTACTCCGCACATTGCAGCTGGTTGAAACAACGATACTCGCGGAGTTTGATCGAGTCTGCCGGGAACTGGACATTCCCTATGCCGTCTACGGCGGCACGGCGATCGGGGCCGTACGCCACAAGGGATTTATTCCTTGGGACGACGACGTCGACGTGTGCATGACGCGAGCTGACTACGAGCGTTTCCTGGCCGAGGCCCCCGCGGTGCTCGGAGAGGATTTCGAGATCCATAACTCTCGTACCCATGCGGACTTCCCCAACATGTTCAGCAATTTGATCCTTAAGGGAACACTTTTCATCCCCGAGTTCATCAAGAACAGCCCCTACCGTATGCCCATCGGTCTCGATATCTTTCCGCTGGATAATGTGCCTCGGGACAAGAAGGCATATCAGCGTCAGAGCCGAGCCACGTGGTTCTGGGGCCGCATGCTCTACCTGCAAGGAACCCCGGCGCCTTATCTTGAGGTGGGTGGCCTGCTCCGAAAGGTCATCCTCAGCGCCACGTTCGTTATTTATTGGGTGCTCCGACTGGCACGGGTTAAACCTCGCACGCTCCAGCGACTGTGGGAGAGGGCGGCTCGCAGGTACGAGCATGCGGAGGCTGATCTCATGGCCGATTTTACCGATCGGACACCGTTAGCCTGGGCTGTCACCCGAGATGATCTCTACCCTACTGTCGATGTCCCTTTCGAGAACATCACCGTGAAGCTTCCCCGCGAACACGACAAGATTCTCACCCGCGGCTACGGCGACTACATGCAGCTACCTCCCGAGGATAAACGCAAGACGCATCTGCCCATCATCATCGATTTCGGCAAGTTCGGAGCCGAGGAATCGCGCTAGTGGCGAAGAAGATCGATTCTCAGCTGGGCCGAGACTACCTCTGGAATACCGCCAGCTCGATCATTGGCTCCGCGTCCATGGTGATTATGGCGCTTGTCGTGAGCCGATTCCTCGGAGGCTACGCCGCGGGTGTGTTCACCTTGGCGACGGCGGCCGGCCAACAGTTCCAGACGCTCGGTGCCTACGAGGTGCGCCCGTACCAGGCAACCGACGTTCGCCACCGATTCTCCTTCCCCACCTACTTTGCCGCCCGTCTCATCACCGTGGCTCTCATGGTGGTGGGAATCGTTGGAACGACGCTCTGGTCGGGACGGCCCGCCTCAGATATGATCGCCTTCCTCATTATTGCTTCGCTGCGCCTTTTCGATGCCTTCGAAGATGTCTTCTACGGCGAATTCCAACGCCTTGGCCGTCTTGATATTGCCGGGAAAGCTAACTTTTTCCGAGTGTTGGTCACGCTCGCTTCCTTCCTTGTGGCTCTTCTTGTCACTCACGACCTGCTGCTGACTAGCCTGGTCACGTTTGTGTTGTCCTTCATCGCCATGGTGGCCCTCATTCTGCCTGCGGCGCGCACCATGCTGCCGTTGCGCCCGAGTTTTGCGTGGAAGCCGCTGCGCCGGCTACTTCTCGAGTGTTTCCCACTGTTTCTTGCCGCATTCCTCGCCATGTATCTCAACAATGCTCCTCGATACGCCGTCGAGAGCAACGTGCCTCTGCTCCAGGGTGAGTACGGAATCCTCTTCATGCCAGCCCTCGCCATCAACATTCTGGCCATGTTTATCTTCCGGCCACTACTCACGCGAATGGCTACCCACTGGACCGAAAATGACCACGCTGGATTCCTACGGCTTATGCTGCGCGGCTTACAGAGTGCGGTGGGCGCATTTATCCTCACCTTTATTGCCACGCTCGTTGCGGGCATTCCCATTCTCGAAGTGTTCTCCGGCCTTGATCTCGCCGAGTTCAAGGGCGCACTTCTCGTCCTCGTTGCGGGAGGCGCCTTCAACGCCGTTTCCATCATCCTGTACTACGCACTGACAACAATGCGGTTACAGCGAGTGGTGCTCATCGGCTACGCCATCGTCGCCGTGATGGCCCTGGTGCTCTCCCAAGTTCTCGTATCCCATCTTGGGATCATGGGAGCCGCACTCGCGTACGCAAGTACCATGCTCGTTCTCTCACTCATCTTTGGAGCGGCACTCGCCTATTTCATTCGTCGCGTCCCGGCAGATACAGACCAGTAGGGAAAATTCATGAGAATCGCCTTCGTCGTCAACACCTACCCGCCTCGGCTTGGAGGGTTGGAGCAGCACCTGTTCCATCTCACCCAGGGCCTCACCGACGTGGGTCACGACGTCACGGTATTGACCATTGGCTCTCCCATGGGTCAACGTCAGGATGGCAAGGTGGCGGTACTAACCGGGCGCGCCAACTTCCCCGTTGCCGATGTCATTTCCTTTCCTCATCTCGGGTCACGCCGCCGGATCACCACCTTCCTTCGCGAGGGGAATTTCGACGTCGTCTCCGTTCACACCCGTTTCTTCCCCATGAGTTTCGTGGGTGTTCGTGCGGCCCATGCCGCGGGAATTCCTGCCGTTCACACCGAGCATGGCAGCGGGTTCGTGGCGAGCAACTCCCCGATTATTGGCCCAGCAAGCAAGATCGTTGATCTCACCTTGGGTCGCTACGTGCTTCACCATGCCGACCGGGTACTGGGAGTCTCCCAGGAAGCTGCTGACTTTGCCGAGCGGCTTGGCGCCCCAAACGCGGATGTCTTCTATAACGCCATCACACCGTCGGAGGCTACAACAAGCCCGGTAGACCGGCCCGGACACCTCGTTTTTGTTGGACGTATGGTGCCTGGCAAAGGTTGGGATACCTACCTTGAGGCGGTAGCTAACCTCCGCGCCCAGGGCCATGAGGTGGACGGGGAGATGTTGGGAGCCGGGGCCGATCTGGACGCCGCGCGCGCGTTAGCCAAGAAGCTAGGGGTCGACGGCGTCGTCGCCATTCCCGGGCGCGTTCCAGCAGATCAGGTGCGTCGCAGCCTTGCAGGTGCTACGCTCGTCAACCCCACGGTACTGTCCGAGGGATTCCAGACAACGATGCTCGAAGCCATAGCGGAATCCGGACGCGTTGTCACGTTCCCTGTTCCCGGCGCCGAAGTGCTGCGCGATGCCGGCATGCCCGTCATTATCACCGGCGAACGAACCACGCAATCCCTAACACAAGCCCTTGAAGGATATGTGCGTCAACCTCCCGCACTCGCCGCCCCCGGCCTCATTGACGCCTGGACATGGCCACACCGGGTGCGCGAGTACGCCGCGATTCTGGACGACGTCGTCAAAAATTCCTGAGCCCTCAGCTCATGTTGCTGGGCGAGGTTTCCCAGCAAGCACCTGCGCGGCTAGTGCCCGGATCGCTCGTCCGGTTCCTTGGATCTAGCTTGCGCGTCTTCCAACTCACGAATCCGGGCATCGAGCAGCGCAATCTCCTCGACAAAGCGGCGCCGATCTTCCTCCACACCCGAGATGGCCGTCGAAAGATTCATAACGGTAATGAGAAGGAACACCGAGCACGAAACCAGCAGTAGGTTCGAAGGCGCTTGGAATCCAAACCAGCCGGAGACGGCGAAAGCCAGCTGCGGGAAAAGCGAGAGCACCAGCATGCCTGCACCGAGGACGAGCCACACCCAGACGTAGCGCTCGCGGACACGGTGGCTGCGCAGCAGGAAGAAGATATAAGCCAAGAGGCCCACGGACACGACGATCGGCAGGAACCGGTACAGGATGTCAGTCAACGGAGGTCTCCTTCTTACGGCGGCGCGTCGAGGCAATAAACATAGCCAACCCCGCGCGTACAAGGAACAGTGCAGCCTTCACAGGACCATGCGAAGGTTCCCCGCCCTGGCGCTCGCGCATCTCAACGCCCACTTGCTCCACCTTGAGGCCGGACTTTGCAGCAATGACAAGTGCCTCGACAGTGTCCCCGAGGTATTCCGCTGGTAGTTCATCTGCAAAGAGGGCGATGGCACGGCGATTGGCAAGCTTAAATCCGGAGGTAGTATCCGTTAAAGTGGCTTTGCAGATACGCGAGAGCCGCCCCGACAGCACTTTCATAGCCCATGCCCGTGGGCCATGCACTGAGTAATCTCCCACTCCAGCAAACCGCGCTCCAATGATGAGATCGGCATTCGTCTCATCCATCCGCGCCATGAGACGGAGAATATCTGCCGGACGATGCTGCCCATCGGCATCTACTTGCACGGCACGCTCGTACCCGTTGCGCTTGGCGTAGAGATAGCCGGTGCGCATGGCACCACCCACGCCAAGATTGAGCGGCAGCGTCAATACCGCGACGCCCTTGCCCCGGGCCGCGTCCGAGGTGCGGTCCGACGATCCGTCATCAACGACGACGACGTCCGCGTCCAGCTCAGTATTCCCACGGATTTCGTCAAGCACTTTGGGGAGTGCCTGCTCCTCGTTCCACGCGGGAATAATGATGAGGAGAGAGCTCATCTAGATCGCCTTTCTTGCCAGTAGAGATCCCGCCACTAGGTCGTGGCCCACTGCGGATGTCACGGCCAGACCCATCGGCGCAATCTCTTAACCGATCAACAACTATACGCACTCCGGTGCCTTCTCTCGCAGAGTATGCGCCGTTTTATGGCGAATCCCCTCCGCAAGACGTGACCACCGTCCCTCTTCTCAAAGCGGGTGAGGGCGCCGTCGTCGTGCTGACCTGACTACACTGGATTCCAGCTACATACTGACAAAATGGAGGAGCAGCAATGGACATTCGCGAGCTGAAGATTTCGGGCGCCTGGGAGATTACCCCTCGCCAGTTCCCCGACGATCGCGGCCTTTTCTTGGAGGCGTATAAGTCGACGGTATTCGAGCAGGTCATCGGCCACCGCTTGGACGTGCGTCAGGCCAACACCTCCGTCTCGAAGGCTGGCACGATTCGTGGTATTCACTTCGCTGACGTTCCGCCGTCGCAGGCTAAGTACGTCATGTGCCCACGCGGCGCCGTGCTCGATTTCGCAGTGGACATCCGCGTAGGTTCCCCCACCTTCGGTCAGTGGGACTCGGTTCTTCTCGACGACGTCGACCGCCGCGCCATCTACCTCTCCGAGGGCCTCGGCCACGTCTTCGTGGCATTGGAGGATAACTCCACCGTGGTGTACATGTGCTCCTCGGAGTACGCGCCTGGCCGTGAGCACGGCGTCAACCCGCTGTGTTCTACCGTGGGAATCGAGTACCCGAAGGTGGATCGCAACGGACAGCCGCTGGAGCTGCTGCTCTCCCCCAAGGACACCGATGCCCCAGGTCTGCTCAAGGCTCAGGAGCAAGGTTTGCTTCCCACCTGGGAGGCCTGCCAGGAGTTCATCGCCACACTGAACAAGTAACGTGACTGGGTTCCCGATCGCTTCATCGCAGGGATCTGGTTCTGGGGGTGCGTCCGGATCCGGAGGTACTTCTGGTTCTTCTGGTTCTGGACGTGCGCCCAGTTTCTGGAGTGGCCCCAGTTTCAGTGACATGTCCCGTTCTCAGGGCACGCCCGAACTCAGAGATGTGTTTAGTGTTGGACGTGAGCCTGGTTCTGAACGTGAGCCTGGTTCTGAA
>JBDIAV010000015.1:0-48861 GCA_039812645.1 Actinomycetaceae bacterium | reverse complement strand
CGCGGCAGGAATATAAGAACACAAGGGATCGGCAGCCAGCGGATCACCCGTGGCACTATAGGAACGCGAGCGCCCTCCACCACACCAGGTGTTGTACTCGCACAGGCCACATTTACCACCAAAACGCGACGGCGTGCGCAGGTCACGCATCAGCGGGTGGTTGCGATAGAGGTCCACGAGGCTGTCCTTTTTGACATTCCCCATCGGCAATGGCAAGAATCCCGACGGCGTCACGTCCCCTGCATGTGTCACAAACACGATACCGTTGCCGTCACGAATGCCAAATGCCCGCGCCACCGGCGAGGCTGCGATGTCCTCGCGGCTCATTCCCCGCGCCTCCATAGCCTGGGCCGTTACCCGGCGGAAGTGCAACGCCTCGGTGGTGCTCACCTGGAAGGGCGCCTCGCCGCGCAGCCCATTGAGCCACACCAGAATCTCTTCAGCCTTCTCGGCGTTAATCTCCTGCAGCATCTTGCCGCGGCCTGTACGAATGAGGAAGAACAGTGTCCAGCGCTGAATGGGTTTACTGCACAGCATCCGATAGAGCTCGGGAAGATCCGGCATTGTCGCGGCTGTGACCAGCGTATTAATCTGCACCGGAATACCGAGTTCTCCGGCCCAGTCAAGTTCCCTCATCGCCAGGTCGAAGGTGCCGGGCACTCGCCGCACTCCGTCGTGCAAGGCGGGATTCGAGCCATCAATGCTGATTGACATTGCCCGTGTACCAGCCTGCTGCATGCGCACCATTTTTTCGCGGGTTAGCTCAGGCGTCGAGGCCGGAGAAAGCGATACGCCGATACCACGATCGCGTGCTTCTTCCAGTAGTTCGAAGACGTCCGGGCGTCGCAGCGGGTCGCCACCGCTCATAATCATGTGAGGAAGTGGATCGCCGAAACGCGCCACTTCATCCAGCAGCGCCACGCTCTCCTCGGTGGTCAGTTCGCCCGGCGCCGGACGGTTCCATGCCGTTGCGCGGCAGTGGCGGCAGGCCAAAGCGCATGCAATTGTCATCTCCCAATACACCGTCATGGGCGCTCGATCGTAGACCCAATTCACCGGGCGCACGGACCCAATTGGGTGGATTACGCGCGCCCTCGAATCCAGATGAGGAGTGTGAGCAAGGCTGTCAACAGTCACGGGATCGACTTTCTCTCGTCTTGGAGACGCACCTACGCCCCACCCCATGACGCTACGCTTCGCTCTAGGAGATTCTTAGGACCATGGGCCAGCTAGGTTAGGGACAGGGGTCTCTTTGCCGGGCCAGTGAAACCTCACGTCATGATGAAAGCTCACGAACCAACCTCTCTCCGCGATGTAACGACGACGGCCTTTCTCACCCGCGCATCTCGCTGGCCCGTGAATGGCCCCCACGCACACGATGGCCTCGCACACGAGAGGGAGGGCGTGACATCTGCCAGACTGGCAGATGTCACGCCCTCCCCTATTCACATCGACAATTGGGTTTCCACCCGATGACGCTTCCCTTCTCGCAGACGATCAGGAGCGGTGGGTTTCGCCCTAACCGTCGATCAAGCTGGTGTCATTTACTCCTTCAATGGTCCACTGACCATCCGAGTAGACGAGCGTGGTGATGGAGGCGTTCTTGATGTCAACGGCACCCTCATAGCCGAGCTCCTCGAGGATGATCTGGACTGTCATGCCGCTGGTCACCACGAGAACCTCATCGTGACCCTTGGCGCCTTCGTCGGCAGCGATCTTATCCAGCGCTCCCTTGGCACGCTCGGCAACATCGGCCGGGGACTCAGCCGGGAGGGAAGGATCCGGGTTCGCGTCCTTGAAGTACTCGGCCAACGCCAAGACGGGACTCCGTCCGTCGGTGGCCACGTCCTCCAGGCTTTCAAAACCGGCGTGCTTGAGAATGATCTCGATAGCCTCCGAGTTGAGCATGCCTTCAAAGGCACCGAAAGAGATCTCTCGCAATTCGGGCATCCGGGTAATCTCCAGATCCGACCCCATGCCTTCAAGAATGAGTGAAGCCGTGGAGAAATGGCGAACCATGTCGCCCGAGTAGGCCGCGTCAAACTGCTGACCGGACTCCTTAAGACCCTCACCGAGCTTCGTGGCAACCTCCGCACCCGCGTCAGTGAGCGGCGAGTCGGACCATCCCTGCACTCGATCGACGGTGTTGAGCCAGGTCTTACCGTGGCGGGTGAGATAGATCGTCACCTCATCAACGGGAGCCGCAGCTTCAGACGTGCTGGTCTCGGCCGGGTCAGAAGTGGCGGCCGCGCCGTCGTCGGAATTATTGGAACAGGCGGAGAGAAAGGACATCGAGGCGACCGCAGCAACGGCGACAAAACGTTTGGTTGTGAGACAAAAACGGGACATGAGAGCTCCTAGAGTGACTGTCAACGCTGACAAGGTGGGGAGAATGAATCCGTGGCCCAGAGTAGTTGTGTACTGGATGGACCACACTCAACCTAACATTTAGCTATCAGTATTTCCCCAGGGTCTCATAGCTCAGGAGGAAAGGAAGCAGGGTAGCTCAACCGTCGTGGTGAGCCTCAGAGCCGTCCGGATCTATACTTCGATCGAGGCTACGCAGTAGAAAACTGTTCCCGCCACTGAGGAGGATGTATGGCACGCAAGCAGAATGGAACGCGATTCGGCAATTGGCAGAACAACGACCACAACATCCCAACGAAGCCCGCAACTACCGCTCGACCACCAGTTCTGGTGCGTTATATCGACGACGGCGTCCCACTTGATCTTGCCGTGAACAGCAGTTTTTCAGAGGTCTTAACCTACGCGGGCGCGTCGGATAAGCGTATGACATTGACCGTGCTGTCCCGTGCGGATACTGAGCAGATCGCTGAACTCGCCACAGCCTGGGCTCTTCACCCGTTGCTCGTCGAGGATCTCCTCCATGCTGGCCAGCGCCCCAAGATAGAGCGTTATGGCGACGTCTTATTTCTTGTTGTGCGCTCCGCACGCTATATCGACGAGCTGGAAGAGGTGGAATTCAGTGAGTTCCACCTGGTCGTGAAACAGCAAGCTCTCGCCATCGTCTGTCAGGATGGCCGGCTCATTGACGGCACCACTATCGAATCGCTTACCGGAGAGCACGAGAATGTCACCGAGTCGCCTCTAGGAACCGGAGCTCCGATTCTCGACAACCACAAGCTGCTCCGCCTCGGCCCCGAAGCCATGGTTTACCGCTTGCTGGACGCCGTCGTCGACGGATATTTCCCCGCCCTTGACGGACTCCAGATCGACAAAGAGCAAATCGAACGCCAGGTATTCAGCGGAGATCCCGCAGCCGCCGAACGCATCTACCGCTTGAGCCAGGAAGTTATTGACGTGGTCCATGCGGCCACAGCGCTCTCCAAAGTACTTGAGCGGCTCCATGGCGGTTCCGACAAGTACGACATCGCTCCCGAACTTCAGGCATATCTGCAGGACGTGTCCGATCATCTTGTGCGCGTCACGGCCGAAGCGACAAGCCTGCGTGATTCCCTCTCGCAGATCCTCAACGTCAATGCCACACTCGTCTCCCAACGGCAGAACGAGGACATGAAGAAGATCTCCGGGTGGGCTGCGGTGCTCTTCGCCCCGACCCTCGTCGCAGCTATTTACGGCATGAATTTCGACCGCATGCCGGAGCTGCACTGGGCCCTCGGCTACCCGATGGCGGTGGGCATCATGGTAGTTTTCGCCGCCGGGCTATATGCCATTTTCAAGTGGAAGAAGTGGATGTAGCGGCGCGGGAGAATGACGCCTCTCCGCAGTTGCCATTCTCCCGCGCCGCTCCTCACTCCTGACAAAACCCTCAGAGCTCGATGTTACGGACACCCGAGGGATAACAGACGCGCGCAAAGTCCCGGTAGGCGTCAATACATCCGGTCTCGTGGTCTTCCTTCTCAATAATCTTGGCCGAAAGCGTGACTCCGGGGACCGGATGATCGGCGACGACGTCGATAAATTGGAACGTTTGGATCGCGAGCTGCCGGAAGAGGTGGCTCGGGCTGAAGATCTCACCGGTTCCGATGGTGATATGGAGATGGCGTTCGCGGCCCGCATTGGCGGGATCGGCAGCAAAGGTGCGGTAGCGATCAAAGATGGTGCTGTTCGGGATGAGGATACCCGGGCTCCCGGCGCCAAACTTGGTGAACAACGTGGAGTTCTCGGTGAGCGCGTACATCGCGAAGAGAGCGCCGTAGGAGAACCCGAACAATCCGGCGTCGTCGTTGACGTTGTATCGCTCTTTGATGTGAGGGTGCAGTTCATTCTCTAGGAACGCCAGGAAATGGTCAGCATGCGGGTTGTTCAGCCACCTCACGTACTGATCCACCATCGCGGTATTCTCCTCCGCACCGTCCGAGGCAAACATTTCCGTCAGCCAGTCGTGCATGTACTCGGGATACGGTTCACCCGGAGGAAGAAGATCACGATTGCGGGTGACGAGCGGGTCGACGCCGTCGTCAATGTAACCAATATTCACCTGGACGAACGGGCTGACCTCGTGCATTCCCTCGGGCCCGTTGAGTCCGGCGTGGATCTTCTCGTAGAGCCCGGCGTGCCACTGCGCATCCAGCGCGTAGACCACCGGGAGGGCGGGACCCTGCGGGTCATAAGCCGGCGGGAATGAGACGGAAACCGCCAGTTTTCCGCCATCGATAGTGTCCGACTGGACTTCGAAGGACTCCACGTCCAGCTTGACGATGCGCCCCGCCAAGCCTCCAGGTACCGGGTCCGTGAATGATGCCATGAGTATGACTCCCTTGTGTTGGATGATTTGCACCCACGAGTCCGCTTCTTCATAACGACGGCGAACGGGAACGGCTACGACGTGAGTCGTCAGGAAGGTGGCCGGCGACGTCGTCGTCGTGAAAAGTTGATCCGCGATGTGCCTGTCGCAGTGACAACTGCACACTAACAGCGCAATACAGGCGTGATAATGGGCCGAAGTTGGCCCACCCTGGCATGCGGCGAGCCTGAGACTAGGCGTATCATCGCATCGGTCTCAGGCTCGCTGCCATCAGACTTATCAGCGGGGCTGATTAATCGTCGATCAGACTGGTATCACCCACCCCATCGATACGCCACTCACCATCCGAATACACGAGTGTGGTGATGGAGGCGTTCTCGATCTCGTGCTCCACGTTGTAACCCATGGAATCGAGAAGAATCTGCACGGTCAGGCCACTGGTCACCACAAGAATGGTGTCGTGGCCCTTGGCGCCTTCCTCAGATGCGATCTTGTCGAGAGCTCCTTGGGCGCGCTCCGCGACTTCTTCAGGAGATTCCGCTTTCAGCAACGGATCCGGATTGGCTTCCTTCAAGTACTTGGCGAGCTGGAGATTCGGGCTCTTGCCCTCAACAACCAGTTCCTCCATGCTCGCTGCGCCTGTGTGCTCAAGGATGATCTCCAGCGCCTCGGAGTTCGGCATACCTTCAAACCCACCGAAGGCAATCTCACGCAGGTCCGGTACACGGGTTACTTCGAGGTCGGATTTCATCCCCTCAAGGATGAGCGAAGCCGTAGTGAAGTGGCGGACCATGTCTCCTGAGTAAACGGAGTCGAACTCCACGCCCGCGCTATTGAGGCCTTCCCCAAGCTTGAGAGCGATAGCCTCGCCTTTTTCGGTGAGGGGTGTATCGGACCATCCTTGTCCACGGCCCAGGAGGTTGAACCACGTCTGGCCATGGCGTGTCAGATAGATGGTGACCTCGTCAGCGGGGGCAGCGGCCGTGGCGGAAGCCGTTGCAGGGCTCGACGTCGAAGAGTCGGGCGAGGACGTGTTGGAGCATGCGGAGAGAAAGGACAGCGATGCGACGGCAGCAACCGCAATGAATCGCTTGGCGGCCACACGAATATTGGACATAAAGACTCCTTGAATAATGTCTGCTTTGACAGTTGCGTTCAGTCCGTATGGAAATGTGCCAGCGCTGGTACAAGTAAATGGTTTGGATCGTTGTGGACCCAATCATCAGATTTAGGTTAACACCAAGTAAACGAGACTAAGAGGAAACATTTTTCCTGATAGGGGGCCAATTTTGGCCCACGTGATACTGCAGAGAAGGCTTGAGGCCACAACCACTAACACTCCTGGTCCGCACCCCCTAGGCAATAGGGACAGACGTTGAAAGACCTCTATCGTGGGCCAATTTTGGCCCACGATGATCCCTACGGTTCCCTCATTGATCGGAGATACTCTGTCAGCGAAAGCGCCGGTCAACCGTCATTGATGACGACCCCGTCGCTGTCACTCCACCATTCATGCGAGATCACACAGGTGACTCAGCACGATTACAACGAGGAAGTTTGAATGTCTGATACCAATGCTCCGAAGGCAGGCTCGGTTACGCCTCCCTCCGCCCCGGAAGGGATGGAGCCGTTCCAATTAAGCGCGGGCCAGCGGAACAAGCTCTTTGTGTCCCTCATGGTCGGCTTCTTCCTCATTTTCGCTTGCTATGCGAGCGTCGGCGCCATCTTCATGCCTGCCATGCTGTCGGAGATCGACAACGCGAACAAGGAAAACAACCTCGCGATCATCATGAGCGTGACCGCGGCCTTCACCATGTTCATCCAGCCGATCGTGGGCGCGCTCTCCGATCGCACCAAGTCGAAGTTCGGACGCCGTAGCCCGTGGATGGTACTTGGCGGATTGTCCGGCGGCACGATCGTTATCCTCATGCAGTTCGCTAACACCGTTGCGTACATCGGCATCTGCGCCGTGCTGGTTCAGGTTCTACTCAACATCATGCAGGGTCCGATCTCCACCCTCATTGCTGATCGTGTTGATTACGAGCACCGCGCCTTCGGTTCATCATGGGTGGGCGTGGGCCAGGCCCTCGGCATTTCCGGTGGCCAGGCCATCGCCGGAAACCTGCTCAATAAGATGGGTATCGGCTATACCTTCTTCGGCGTCACCATGATCATCGTGACCCTGCTGTTCGTCTTTGTTAACCGTGATCAGGACTCCTCGCGCTTGGTCGTGGATAAGTTCAGCGTCAAGGAATTCGTTCTCGGATTTGTCCGCCCCCTTAACCCCAAGAAGAACCCTGACTTCATGTGGGCATTCGGTGGCCGTTTCTTCATGGTGCTCGGCTACCAGGCAATCCAGGCGTACGGCCTCTACATCCTCACTGATTACATCGGCCTAGAGCTCGTTGCTGCGGGCAAGGTTCTCGGCACGATGTCCATCATCACGATGGTGACGATGATGGCTGGAACCGTCTTCTTCGGCCGACTCTCCGACGTGACGGGTAGGCGAAAGATGTTCGTCTTCGGTTCCAGCGCTCTCATGGCCATCGCCATCGCTGTTCCGTGGATCGTTCCCAGCACCACATCCATGTACATTTACGCTCTTCTTGTTGGCATCGGTTACGGAGCGTACACATCGGTGGATTTGGCGCTCATGATCGACGTTCTTCCCTCCCAGGGCGACGTCGGCAAGGATCTCGGCGTTCTCAATCTTGCGTCCAATATCCCTCAGATCCTGGTGCCCGTTATCGCGGCCTTCCTCATCAATCTGACTGGCGGATACTCGGTGATCTTCATGTACGCAATTGCCGGTGTCATTATCTCGTCGATGCTGGTGTTCCCCATCAGGTCGGTCAAGTAGACGGCATCAGAGCTATAAACCTATAAACAAGGTGTAAGGCGCAAGCCTTTCTCATTGGTGGTGTGGCCCGAGCTTCGGTTCGGAGCCACACCACCTTTTTCTGCCTTTCGCTGTCTTTTCTGTGCTCATTCCACTTTTTGCCGTCCATCACACGACAGCAGGATCACTCTCTTAATTTCTAGTGGACACTAGACTTTTGTGGCTGCGCCCTGTTTACTGGTCATATGCCGCTTGAATAGCAAGGTTTGCAGGGCCAATTTGAAACCCTTGCTCTTGGAGCAGCATGACCTTTCAATGACGAAGAGAAAGGCGTGGCAGGCAGTAATTCCACGTCAGGGATCAGCACGTTCCGGACGTTTCAATGACAGCCTTAACACGCCCGTGGAGGAACGATATGTATAGGCACGCATCGCTCCCCTGCATCCACCGACAGGGAGCGAAGTGACATGAGCCAGTCGGAACGCGCTGCCGAGCTCGGCGCATTCTTGCGGGCACGGCGCGAGGAACTTTCGCCCGAGGACGTTGGATTCAGCACCGGTTACCGCAGGACCAACGGATTGCGGCGCGAAGAAGTTGCCCAACTAGCGTCGATTAGCAGCAACTTTTATTCACGGATAGAGCAGGGGCGGCGTTCCGCTTCTGTCAGCGTTCTTGACGCCATCTCTAAGGCACTACTTCTCACAGACAGCGAACGCGAATACGTTTTTAGCCTCGCGGGAAAAGAAGACGTCAAACCACAACCGCGGCACGGCTTGCAGGTCCATCCGTCCGTTAACCATTTCGTCAACGAGTTAACAAGCGCACCCGCGATCGTGACCGGCCCCGCGATGGAGATCCTCTCCTGGAATCGCCTCGCGGCCGCACTTATTAGTGATTTCGGATCCTTCCCTAGCGAGAAAAGAAACTACGTGTGGCTCATGTTCACCGAGCCAAGCTTTCGCACGCTCTTCAAGGACTGGGAACAAATTGCTCAAACCTGGGTGTCACATCTTCGTAGGAGATCCAGCCTCAATCCCAGTAATCAGTCCATCGCCCAACTCGTGGCAGACCTCTCTCGGTACAGTGAAGAGTTTCGTTCCATGTGGGAAGCCCACAACGTTGAGAAACCATCGCGCGGGCACAAGCGTTTACACCACCCCATCGTCGGCGATCTGGAACTCGATTGGGAGGCACTCACCGTCTCAGCGGACCCGGATCAGCAGATCTACATTTGGACCGCACAGCCAGGAAGTCCATCCGCGGACGCTCTCAATATCCTGGCGGCATGGACCGCTACCGAGGACATCGAAAGCTCCGATCTTTCCGCCCGCTAGAAGATTGGTTGGGTCGACGACGACGGCGCCCGCTCGGTCTCTCGACTTCCGTCTGTGTTGAGTTTCCAGTTTCCACAGGTGTTTAGTTTTCAACCTGCGGACATACCTGGCTCCCGTGGTTCAGTAAGGGTTGTGGCATCCAGTAAGGGCCTTAGGCAGGAAAAATACTTGACTGAACGCCACAAACTTTACTGAACCAACAGATTATTCGGGCTATCCACCTCTCTCACCCCTTCGACGTCGTCGACCCAGCCACGCGACGTCGTCGTTCTCGGAGTGTGCAACGTCGTCGTCCCCGTCATCAACAAAGCACCCAATCAACAAGGGTTTGTACACTAAGCCGCGGTTCTCAGCCGGGCGTTGTGTACAAACCCTTCAGGAGAGCTTCCCTAGCATGGGAAAACGTCAGACAGTCACCTATCGCCACACCGGGTAGCAGGTGCGCGCAAAGCTTCGGTAGGCATCAATGCAACCAGTCTCATGGTCTTCGCCTTCGAAGATCTTCGCCGTGAGTTCGAAACCCTCAACGGGTTCGTTGCGCATGACGTTGAGAAGCTTGAGCACCTCGATGCCGAGGAGCCGGTAGAACTCGTGCGGCCCAAGAATCTCACCGGTACCGAGAGTGACATGCAGCCTGCGCGGGCGTCCATCATTCTCCGGATTCGCGGCGAACTGCCGGTAGAGATCGAACACCGTGCTGTTGGGAACAAGGATGCCCGGACTTCCCGCCCCAAAGTTGGTGAATAGCGTGGATCCCGCTGTCAGTGCATAGATGGAGAAGAGGCCACCATAGGAGAAACCGAAAACTCCCGCCTCATCATCGCCGACGTTGTAATGATCCTTCACAAAGGGGTGTAGCTCGTTCTCCAGAAAATTGAGGAAGTGATCCGCGTGCGGATTCTCAATCCACTCGAAGAACTGCTCAACGATCTCAGGATTACTGCCGAACATCTCGGTGATGTAATCACGCATAAAATCTGGACAGGGCTCTCCCGGAGGGAGCAGATCGCGGTTGCGAACAGCGAGAGCATCCACACCCTCGTCAATGTAGCCGATATTGATCTGCACGAACGGCTTAACCTCGTGGGCGCCTTCGGGCCCCGTCAATCCACGATGCATCTTCTCGTACAGACCACCCTGCCACTGAGAGTCAAGTGCGTACACCACCGGGTATTGTGGCCCCTCGGGATCGTACCCTTCGGGGAATGAGACGGAGAATCCCAGCTTGCCGCCGATGATGTCCGATTCCACTTCAAAATACTCAAGCTCAAGCTGTGCAATCCGCGCGGAGAATCCCCCGCGAACAGGATCAGAGAATGTAGCCATAAACGTTGCTCCTTGTTGTCCTGGGTGAGAATCGTGGAGGGCGAGAATTATGTTGGGACGGAATCATGAGTCTCCCACATGACCCGAGCATCAACGCTCGGCATCCACAGATCCCCTCCCTCGAAAGACATCTCGCACACCCGAAAACTCGCCATCGTTGGCGTGTTCACGATATTTCGTGCCCATCAACAAGTAGATCACGACTCAATCTCTAAAGTCTAGTGATCGCCAGGTTTTCAAAATAACGTCTCATACTGACATATGTCGATTGATTTACCCGGCAAGGTCTGGGGCAACCTCCTGAAGGAGGGGAGGAGGGGAGCGGGAGAAACTCGTCGAACACCGGGCATAAATAATAGAAAGTAGATCAACCTGAAAGATCCCGCCAATGGCCCGCAACCTAGTGGTGGAATCCTTAGTCCACACAACGAACAACGAGCGCCTCGAGTAACATCTATACACGTCGGTACCACCCAACACAGTTACGGAAGCAGTGCACCCATGCTGAGGAAATCTCTATGACCGGTCAGACGACCACGCCCAAAAAACGAGCACCGCGCGGCAAATATGCAAAAACTGACGAGACGAGGAAGGCAATTCTTGACGAGGCTCTCCACGTCTTCGCCGCATCCGGGTACCGAGCTGGCTCCGTCGCCAAGATCGCCACAAATATCGGCATGACTGAAGCTGGTATTGCATACCACTTCCCCAACAAGGCCGCATTGCTTCAGGCCGTCCTCGACTATCGAGATGATCAATTGCGCGAGATCATCATCTCCGAGGGAGACGGTATCCGCATGCTCAAGGCGGTGATTGAGCTCCATGAGTCACTCACCCAATCCCGCGGCTATGCGGAGCTCTACTGCGTGGTCTCCGCGGAAGCAATCAATCCCAAGCATCCCGCCCACGAGCGCTTTGTTAACCAACGCCGAGGGTCTCGAAAAATCCTGCGGGATGCCTTCCAAGATCTTGCCGCGAAGAATCTATTGGCCCCCGGAGTTGACCCGAACCTCGCAGGAGATATCTGCTCGGCTCACATTGACGGAATACAGATTCAATGGCTCCTGGAGGCCGAAGAGATCAATATGGCGGAGCAGGTCGAGTGCCTGTTCCGCCAGTTCATTCCCTCATGGCCCACCGAAGGACATTCCTAGGAACTCTGCTATCGTGGCAGCATGTCTGCTCGTCCAACCACACGTGTCCCCCATTTGCGTGAACTGGGAGAGTTTCTCCGCGCTCATCGTGGAACCCTTGACCCCACAGAATTTGGCATCGTTTCTTCCACCTCTTTTCGTCGCGTCAGTGGACTGCGCCGCGAAGAGGTAGCCGAGTTAGCGGGAATCAGCAGCGACTACTACACCCGCATCGAACAAGGCCGGTTGGCACCCTCGGGTTCCGTCCTCGAGTCCCTTATCCGGGTCCTCCGCCTTGACGACGACCAGGCCGACTATGTGGTGAGCCTTCTCGAAAGCGCCGCTCTCGCATCAACCGTCCCCACCGTCGTAGCGTCGCGAACACGGCGCGCACGCCTCCGGGTTCGCCCACAACTCCAGCGCCTCCTCAACCAGTTGGCGGAGAGTCCAGCTATGGTCCTCGGTCCTCGCATGGAAATACTCGCCTGGAATCCATTGATGGAACGGGTCTACATCAACTTCAGCGAACTCCCCAAGAAGGAACTTAACTTTGTTCGGTTGGTCTTTACCGAACCTCGTATGCGTGAACTATTTGCGGATTGGCCCGCCGTCGCGCGATCCTGCGTCGCTATCTTGCGGCGTGAAGCTACCGCCAATCCCGACGACGCCGCTCTGGCCGAACTCGTTGGCGAACTCACCATTGCGGATAGGCAATTCGGCCGGTGGTGGGCCGCACGCAATGTTGCCCGGCAGGACTTCGGCACAAAGATTCTCCTCCATCCCGAGGTAGGCGAACTTGTCCTTGACTGGGACATTTTCAGGTACGCAAGCGCTCCCGAGCAACAACTTGTCATCAACTCCGCGGAGAAAGGATCCCCCACTGAAAAACGCCTCGGGCAGCTTCTCCAGCAGATGCATCGAGAAGAATCTGCGCCACCCTCCACAGCTCCTCACCTCACCCATTAATTGTTCCTAGGAATGATTTATCCCTGGCAAAGGAAGGTGGATCCCCAGAGAATTGATGTGGTTCCGGGATCCCGGGCTGAACAACTTTTCCTCAGGAGAAAGCAATGGCTGACTCGAACAATATTGCATCGGTTAAGCTCCCAGCTTTGGCTTGGGACATCGCTGCGGACATCTACTTCCCGGCTGATTTCGACGAGTCAAAGAAGTATCCGGTCATTATCGTTGGCCACCCCACCGGTAGCTGTAAAGAACAGACCTCCGGAAATATTTACAGCAAGCAGCTTGCTGAACACGGCTTTGTTGCCATCACCTTCGACGCCAGCTTCCAGGGCGAGAGCGGCGGCGAACCCCGATTCACCGAGGATCCTGGCTTCCGAGTCAGCGATTTCAGCTACGTCGTCGATTACCTCGTCACTCAGCCCTACGTTAACGAGGAAAAGATTGGCCTCATCGGAATCTGCGGTGGCGGCGGATACGCCGTCGCGGCCACCATGCTTGATCGCCGTATCAAGGCACTTGCCACCGTTGTGGGTTCCAACGTGGGCCGCCTCATGCGCGAGGGCTTCTCCAACTACGATCCCCTGGGCATGTTGGAGGCACTTGCCGCTCAGCGCACCGCCGAGGCTCGCGGCGCCGCGAGTGTTGTCAACGATCTGCTCCCACCCTCGCTGGACTTTGCACGTGACAATGGTCTGACGGATGTCGACGTCGTCGAAGCCACGGAGTACTACAAGACGCCGCGTGGTGCCGCAGCAAACGGCTGCACCAGCTTCTATTTTGCACGCCAGGCTGCTCTCGCCACATGGGATGCCTATGATCGTGTAGAAACCTTCCTGACCCAACCACTCATGGTCATCATTGGCGACAAGCCCGGCGCCTTCGCCTCCTACCGCCTCGGCATGGAGCTGTACGGTCGTGCAGCTTCCAAGGATAAGCAGCTCGTGGTTGTCGAAGGTGCGTCGCACTACGATCTCTACGATCAGCCCGAACCCACCACGAAGGCCCTGGAGAACCTCGTTCCCTTCTTCGAGAAGAACCTCTGATTCTTCAGATCATCTGAGAGGTCACGCCAAGGTCGCGGCCTCTCAGAGTTCTTTGGCGCCGCCTGAAAACTGAGAAATCAGGAGGGCAAAGCGAGAGGATCTCGCCGGTCGCATCGACTGATCCCCGGACGTCGGACCGAAACTTGTCGGTTCCTTCGTCCGGGGATCAGTTTGTTCTATCAGGTGCCGTCGTCGTCCGCACAGTCGACGACGGCACCCACTCACCCGCGCCTGAACTACCGAGAGATCAGTCAGTCAGCCCCGAACTAGCGAGCCGACTTATCAAGAAGCTGAGGAACCGCAGCGGCAGCGCGGCAGAACTCCACAAAAGCAACCGTTTCAAGCGTGAACGCGTGGCCGCGGCGGCTCTCGAAGACGGGGTGGATGCTACCTTCCACAGTCTTAGCGTCCACGTAGGGAGAAGAGGTCTTGAGGGCCGCGACCAAGGCGGCGATAGTGTCGTCGTCGCCGAACCACAGCGGGTCGAGCTCACCGAGGCGGTACATGACGGGCACCGAAATCTTGCTGGCGATGTCGAGCGCGTGCTTGGGCCAGGCTCCCACCAGCTCCAGGATCTCCGAGCGGGGAACCGTCAGCGGCTCGCCTTCTTCGAGGTTATCCTTGGCCCACTCTGGCCCAAAGTCGAGGGAGGCGGCGACGGTGTTGAGAGCGTCGTCCACATGCATAACGTCGGGAGCTGCACCAAGCGCCGCGGCCACTCCGGGGCGAAGCGAGTAGCCGACATCAGCAACAATCACGCCAAGCAGCGGCCACTTGGCCTCGCCCTTCGCGTTCTGCTCTGCCCACTGGGCGGCGAGAGTAAGCGCGATTGCAGAGCCGACTGAACATCCTTGCAGGACGATTCCCGGCGCCGAGTCCTTATGACGATTCCAGATGTCCTCGGCAGCCTCGGAGAGCGCCTCGGCACTGGCCGAGTAAAAGCCGTCGTCGATATCGGTGGGCAGGTTGAGGCTGACCGAATCCAGGTTGTCCGGACGGTTGATCGAGTATCCGGGAACACCGAGCGCTGCCGCGAAGGGAAGCTGCGGCACACGTCCGCGAATACCTTCGGTATAGGTTCCACCGCCTCCGTGCAGGTAGAGGAGGACCGGCTGGTCGGTTGTCTCCGGTGGGATCACGGCAACACCCGTGAACTTGCCGTCAGCCAAGCGGACAGGCTCGTACTTTGCTAGTTCCACAATGAACTCCTTGTCTGGAGCCTCCCCGACGATGTGGAGAGACTCGCAATAAAAATGATGGGGTACGAAACCTTCCAGACTTCGCCCTCACACACCGGACTTCTGCGTCCATGAACAGACCGCGGCATGCCCGTGTGCCTGTCCACCTTCTTAGCAAACCACATCGTAGGTCTAAAAGCTAGGGTTCACTAGAATTTAGAGATAATTGCTGGTGCGTGGCGTCAGAGCAGCTCCTCACCTCGGCGGAGGTAGCCCTCCATTTCTTCCCTCGGCACCATCGATCCACCGGTGCACCAGGCAATATGAGTAGCATTTTTCAACGACGACGGCGCCACTCCTCCCGTCCGTGACACCTCGCCTAGCACGCGCAACACTCCCGAGAGCCCAGCTGCGGCCGAGGGTTCCACCGCGATCCCTTCGGAGCGGTGGAGCAGCGCAACGTGACGATACAATTCGTCGTCGTCAATGGTGTAGTAGCCGTCGATAAGACGTTCCATACGGCGGCCCACGAAACCGGACGGACGACCTACAGCGAGGCCGTCAGCCGCGGTAACTCCATCGATACCAAAATCCTGAACTGATACCTGTTCGTGTAAGCCCGTCTTCACACCGAGGATCATGCACGGCGCGTGGGTGGGTTCGGCGAAGATACAGTGGACGGCGTCGCCGAACTCGGCTTTGAGTCCAAACGCGACTCCGCCGGGGCCGCCGCCCACACCGCAAGGCAGATAGACGAAGAGTGGATGTTCGTCATCAACCCGGATATCGAGGGCTTGCAGCTGGCCCGCAAGCCGATGGCCAGCCACTGCGTACCCAAGAAACAGGTTGACGGAGTTTTCGTCGTCGATGAAGTAGGTAGCGGGGTCGGAGTCGGCTTCGCGGCGCCCGGCAGCAACCGCCACCGAGTAATCCGACTCATATTCAACAACGGTGACCCCGTGCTTGCGAAGCATCTCCTTCTTCCAGGCGCGGGCATCCGCGGACATGTGGACCGTCACCTGGAATCCGAGGGCGGCACCCATGATGCCGATAGAGAGACCAAGGTTGCCGGTGGAGCCCACGGCGATTTTGTAGCGGCCGAAGAAATCTCGGGCCACGGGTTCGGCGAGGATGCTGTAATCGCTGGTGAGAGTGAGTAGGCCGTGGTCGAGGGCGAGATCCTCGGCGTGTTTGAGCACCTCGTAGATGCCGCCGCGAGCCTTGATCGAGCCGGAAACGGGAAGCTCGCTATCCAGCTTTGCCCAGAGGCTGCCGGGGATGTCTAATGCACGGGGTACCGAAGTATCGCCGCCGGGGATGTCGGTGAAGTGGTTCTCGTTGACAGCACGGTTCGGACCTGGCAAGCAATCGCGGGCTGAACCGCAGTATGGTGAGCCGTAGCGTTCCGACAGCTCACGGCACATGTTCTCAATCCCCACGAGCGGCGACTCGAGGATGCCACCGGTGCGGGTGGTCTCGGGGAAAACTCGTGCAATAAACGGGGCGAAGCGGCGCAGGCGGGCGGCCGCGTCCGCAACGTCCGCGGCCGTGAGTCCCACGTCCGGAAGGGCTTCGTCGACGGGGCGGACGCCCGGGTTGAGCCATGCTGTCTCTCGCAGGTCCGCGAGCGCGTCAATAACGGGGTCGCCCTCGCGCCATTCCTGGACGGTTTTGCCTCCGAAAGTTGGTTCAGGACGATCAACAGTTGGTTCAGGACGATGGGTTTCGTGGGATGCGCTATTCATGGTGTCCTTTTGATGTCGTATATGTGCCCGCTATATCGAGGGTCAAGGCTTGACGAATTGTTCCTTGTATCTCTCGCTCAGATCCCGAAGTTTCTCCGTGACAATCCCGGAGGGAGTAACCCGGCCATTTTCATAGGTCGAGAGGCGGCTGCGTGAGGTGCCAAGGTCAGCGGCAATTTGTGCACGGGTCATGCCGCTGCTCTCAATCCAGTACTTGATCTTGCGGGCGAGTTTGTCTTTGTCGGATGCTCTGGCATCAGCCAGGACTCTGGTCATGAGCGCGGTGATTCCGGGACTCTCTGCCAGTTCAATTGCCTGTTCAAGGTCAAGGGCAACATCTCCGTAGGGGTCGGCTTGGACTGCTCTGGCGATCCGAGCCCATTCCTGTGAGGTGCCACGGTCGATAGCGGTCAGAATGCCCTCGACACCCCATTGCTCGATAGGAGCATCAGAAGTGATTCCAAGGTTACGGAATTTAACCGCCATTGTTTGCTCCTTCTTCAAGCATTTGCTGTGCCAGCGATGTGAGGACTTCTTCTACGTTGGACCAGTTGTGCCAGCGTGGCTCAAGGGCTTTGTATCTTGGTAGTTGCCCGATGGTTCTCACGTCTTTGGGGGCTGGCGAACTCAGTTGTCGAATCAGTTGGTCGGCCACAGGAGTTCCATCAGAATCCGGGTCTGTGTAATAGTCGTCAATTGAAACCAACACTCTTGCCGACTGTTCAATGCCATACCTGAAAGCAAGCGCTGCCACGTCCAAATAGTCTCGTACTTGGTTTCGTTTAACGATCAAGAATGCCTTTATCCGCAGCGTTTCAGCCTCAGTGGGTACAGTCAGAATCTTCCCACTGGGTAAAGAAACTTGAGTGACCTCAAGTGGGACCGTGCGGATAAGTTGGCGTACACCGGCTTCTATTTCGCCGATCTGTCCCAGAATGAGCTTTCCAGGGACAACACGGTTCGTCACCCATTCACCCTCGTCCTCAAGCGCGTCAAGTACCGCTTGATACCGGTCACGCAAGTCCATGAGCACATGGTCATGATCGTATGAGGCTCGATGCCCCGCATAGAGGGCCGCTGCAGAACCACCCACCAACACCGCATCAGGGACAAGCTGTTGCAGATCGGCGGCAGATTCGAGGACGGCGAGTAAATCCGCGGACGCATTCGGCGGAATGGGTTCGGCGGTAGAGAAGTCAACCATGACTCAATGTTATCAGATCAGATAATAACGTCTATGGACCCAGAATCACGCCAGAACCGGTAACAGCAGACACTCCCTCACGGGCAGGGAGCACGATTCAATGGACGAGAAGGCCCCATCCATTGAAGGACGGGAGCAATATCAACGCAGGGAAGAGGGGCAGAGATGGTATCGGTCGTCGTCGTTATTGGGCCGGGTTCCATTGGGCAAGCGATCGTGAGGCGTATTGCTTCGGGCAAGCATATTCTTTTGGCAGATATCAGTGAGAAAAACCTTGAATCAGCAGCCCAAACGCTCTCTCAAGCCGGATTCGAGGTAAGTACAGCATCTATTGACGTCTCGTCCGCCGAATCTGTGCGGGGCGTGGTTGACGAGGCTTGTTTGCTGGGCGATGTTACGGGTCTCATCCACGCCGCGGGTGTTTCCGCTAGTCAGGCGAGTATCGAGCAGATCCTTCGGGTGGATCTGTATGGCACCGCACTTGTTTTGGAAGAGTTTGGAAAGGTGATAGCCGCAGGCGGCGCGGGCGTTGTTATCTCCTCCCAATCGGGCCACCGACTCCCCGCATTGACTCCGGAACAGGATCGCATCCTTGCTACAACTCCGGCCAGCGAGCTCCTTACCCTTCCCATGCTCCAACCGGAAGAATTCAGCGACGGACTCCACGCGTACCAAGCTTCCAAGCGAGCCAACTCGCTGCGAGTGCGAGCCGAAGCAGTCCGCTGGGGAGCTCGTGGTGCCCGCATCAACGCGATCAGTCCCGGGATCATCATGACACCACTCGCACACGACGAACTTCATGGTGCCAACGGAGCCGGTTACCGGCGCATGATCGAACTCAGCCCGGCGCGCCGGGCCGGAACTCCGGATGAGGTGGGCGCGGTCGGCGAACTTCTCCTCACCGACCAAGGAGCATTCATCACCGGTAGTGATGTCCTCATGGACGGTGGCAGCACCGCGGCGTTCATGTACGGATCGCTGGCAAATATTGCCCCAACTCCGTCAGATACCAAGAGCCACAGGTAGAGCAACTCGGTTGACACAGGAGCCCCACGCGAAGGAAGGCACCACATATCCCGGTCATGGCAATACCTGTTTGGGTAGGCGCGTAACCACTACGGTGGACACGTGCCCAACAATCCTGACGTCCGCGAATTCCTCTCCTCCCGCCGAGCCCGCCTTGCCCCCGACAAGGCGGGATTACCAGCCTACGGCGGCCACCGCCGTGTTCCCGGCCTCCGCCGCGAAGAAGTCGCCTTACTCGCCGGGGTGAGCGTGGATTACTACACGCGTCTGGAACGGGGTAATCTGTCAGGCGTCTCAGCTGCGGTCCTTGAGTCCCTCGCCCGCGCCCTTCAGCTCGACGACGCCGAGACGGCTCACCTTTTCGATCTGGCTCACGCAGCCAATGAGAGTCTTTCGTCGGGGCGTAAGCGCAGTCCACGCACGGTCCGGCCCGCTGTCCAGCGAGTACTCGATGCCATCACCACTGCACCCGCGTGGATACGCAATGATCGTGGAGATATTCTCGCCACCAACGAGATGGGGCGTGCCCTCTACATCGATCTCATGGAGGAACCGTCCACTCCCCCGAACAACGCGCTGTTCACTTTCCTCAACCCCAAGGCACGCGAGTTCTACATCGATTGGGAGCGTGCGGCGGATGACATCGTGGCCATCCTCCGCTCAGCCGCCGGCCGCAATCCCTACGACCGCGACCTCACCCAGCTCATCGGCGAGCTCTCCACCCGCAGCGAAGAGTTCCGCGCCCGTTGGGCGCGCCACGACGTGAAGTATCATCGCACCGGCCGTAAGCGTCTGCACCACCCCGTGGTGGGCGAGCTCGATCTGACCTTCGAAGCACTCGAACTACCCGGCGATCCGGGCCTACGCCTCAATGTCTATACGGCCGAGCCGGGCACACCGAGCGAAGATTCCCTCAAGGTTCTTGCCAGCTGGGCGGCCACACTCGGCGGGGACAAGCGCCTACACGTTCGTGAAGAGTGATGGAACATCACAGGACCTTCGCGTCCCGGTGAAGATCTACACCCCCTCTCATTCCGCTCCTGAAGAACTGATAGAGGTAGCCACAGTTCCGCTAACGCAGCGTTATGCCCCGGTACCAACATCTCCCACAACAGAGTAAATTTAGACAGTAAATATATCTGCGCCTGGACAGCTGCGTGGCCAACAGCCACCCACGAGGCCTTAAGCATCCACGACAAACTTCACTGGAAGGACATCCCGCGTGATTTCCCAATCTCAGGAGCCCAAGAGGATCTTTCTGAACAACGACGCCACCTGGTGGCGCCAGGCCGCCGTGTACCAGATTTATCCGCGCAGTTTTGCGGACGCCAACGGCGACGGCATCGGAGATCTCCGCGGCATCACCTCCCGGGTTAGCTACCTTAAGGAACTCGGTGTGGAGGCGGTCTGGATGAGCCCCTTTTATCCTTCCGCACTGGCCGACGGCGGCTACGATGTGGACGATTATCGCAACGTGGACCCACGCATCGGCACCCTGGACGATTTCGCCGAGATGGTCACGGCACTCCATGGCGCGGGAATCAAGATTATCGTCGACGTCGTTCCCAACCACTGTTCCAATCAGCACGAGTGGTTCCGTGCCGCCGTCGCCGCGGGAAAAGGCTCCCCCGAGCGTGAACGCTTCATTTTCCGCGATGGAAAGGGCAAACACGGCGAGCTACCGCCAAACAACTGGCCGTCCATCTTCGGCGGAGGGGCATGGACCCGCGTCACGGAACCTGATGGCACACCCGGCCAGTGGTATTTCCACATCTTCGCCAAGGAACAACCCGACTTGAACTGGAATCACTCGGACGTCCGCGAGGACTTCCTCACCACACTGCGCTTCTGGTGCGATCGTGGCGTCGACGGCTTCCGCGTGGACGCCGCACACTTCCTCACCAAGGATCTCGACCCCAGCTACGATGATCTGGCGCAGCCAATGGCTGAGAAGTTCCCCGACGGCCAGCACCCCCTGTATGACCGAGATGATCTCCTGGACATTTACCAGGAGTGGCGCGACGTCTTCAACGAGTACGATCCCCCGCGCTTCGCCGTCGCAGAAGCCTTCGTCCCCACGCACCGCCAGTCCCGCTACACCTCGACTCTCGGGCAGGTCTTCAGCGTTGATTTCATCCAGGCGCGCTTCAATGCCACGGACTTCCACAACGTCGTCGATCGCAATCTGCGCGCGGTAGCCGAGCACGGCGGCTCCACCACCTGGACATTCTCCAATCATGACGTGGTTCGCCACGCCACTCGCTATGGCCTGGCAGGCGTAACAATCGGCGCCACCGCTCCCGGAGCGCCCGTCACCGAAACCGCCAACGACGGCAAGAAGTGGCTCCTGGACGGCGGCAACCCAGCCGAGGTGGACGAGGTTCAGGGCCTGCGCCGCGCTCGCGCGGCCACACTCTTCATGCTCGCCCTGCCAGGGTCGGCCTACATGTACCAGGGCGAGGAACTCGGGCTCCAAGAGGTCGGCGACATCCCGGACGAGTACCGCACCGATCCCGCCTTCTTCCGCAACCGCACCGTCGAGATGGGCCGCGACGGCTGCCGCGTCCCGCTCCCCTGGACCCACGAGGGCTCATCGTTCGGTTTCGGTCCCGACGGCGGCACCGCCCCACACCTGCCCCAGCCGGATTGGTTCGCGCACTATGCCGTCAACGTGGAATCCAACGACCCCGGCTCCACATTGAACCTCTACCGGCGAGCCCTTGCTCTGCGCCACAAGTTGCAGTGCGAGGAGACTCTAGAGTGGGTGGAGGTCTCTCATTCAGTTCTCGCCTTCGTTCGCCCTAACGGCTGGTGCACGGTAATAAACTTCGGAACCGAGCCCATCGAACTGACGCCGGAAGGCAAGGTGCTTGTTACCAGCGCTCCGCTGGAAGACGGCCTCCTGCCCAGCGAGGGCACCGCCTGGCTACAGCTGTAATCTTCCGTCATTCAGTCGCCCTATCCCTACAGCTTTCGGATAAGCCAGAAAGAAACGAGGGGCTGTATCAGAAGGCGAAGCAGCCTTCTGATACAGCCCCTCGTGCCCGGAAACTACCCCTCGTAGACATCCTTTGCTATACGGAAGGCAGCCCACGCCTTGGGCCATCCTGTATAGAACGCCGCGTGCGTGAGGATCTCGGCCATTTCGGCCTTCGTCACGCCATTGTCCTTAGCGCGCTGGATGTGGCTCTGCAGCGAACTATCCAGAACACCACTCGCCATCAGCGCCGTGACCGTGACGATCGAACGATCACGCACGGAGAGCTGCTCCTCGCGGCCCCAGACTTGCCCGAATAGGACGTCGTCGTTCAACTCGGCAAACTTCGGGGCGAAATCACCCAGGATGTCGCGCCCAGCCGTCACTTTCTCCATCCGTTTTCTCCTTTACTTGCCGCTGTAGACGGGGAAGGCGGTGTACTCGCCGTAATCCCTATCATCGAGATCGCGCAGCGCGGCCATGTCCTCGTTCGAGATGACGAAGTCCACCTGCGCATTGTCGCGCATGTGCTCCGGGTTGCCAGTCTTGGGAAGTGACTGCGTGCCCAGCTGGAGCGTGTAACGAATACACAGCTGCGGAATACTCACGCCATAGCGTTCGGCCACCTCCGCCACTGTCGGATTCCCCAAGATGGCACCGTGCGCGATGGGTGAGTAGGCCTGCACCAGAACCTTCTTCAACGCGCAGTATTCCAGCAGGTCAGACGGGGTATTCCCTACGTGCACCAGCAGCTGGTTGACGTGTGGGACAACCTTCGCCGTCTCCAGTAGGCTCTCCACGTCCTTCTCCAGGAAGTTCGAGACACCAATCGAACGGATCTTTCCCGCCTCGTACGCCTCCTCCAAAGCACGCCACACCTCACGGTTACCCTCGGAGTAATCGCCACCGCGGAAGTCGGACCATGGCTGTGGGCTATGAATCAACATGAGGTCCACATAGTCCAACCCCATCGTTGCAAGCGAACCGTCAATCGCGGCCACCGCACCCTCGTAGTCCTTGATCTCGGCGGCGAGCTTCGTTGAGACAAAAAAATCCTCGCGCGGCACACCAGCCGTGCGAATTCCCTCGCCCACACCACGCTCATTTCCGTAAGCCTGCGCGGTGTCAATGTTGCGGTAGCCGATGCTGATGGCATCACGGACGGCCTGCGCGGCGACGTCGTCGGCAATAAACCAGGTGCCCAGACCCAACTTCGGGATCTCGACTCCGTTGGACAGTGTGTATGTCTCGTCCAGAATCATGTGTTGCTTCCTTCGTGCGATTCAATTAGTCCTGCGAGAGGGCATCGTAATGTTCGTCATCCACCGGCTCCAACCACTCGTTGCTCGTGTTCTCGCCGGGCACAGCGATGGCGACGTGGCTGAACCACGAATCCGCCTTCGCGCCGTGCCAGTGCTTGAGACCCGCCGGGATGTTAACCACCGAACCCGGCTCCAGACTCACCGGCTCCTCGCCCTCAGCCTGATACCAACCGCTGCCTGCGGTGCAGAGCAGAATCTGGCCGCCGCCCGCCGTCGCATGATGAATATGCCAGTTGTTGCGGCACCCCGGCTCGAAGGTCACATTGTTGATCCCAACCCCTTCGGCGGTTAGCGGGGCGAGGTAACTCTGGCCAATGAAGTACTGGCCAAACGCCGTGTTCTCCTCACCGAGGGGAAAAATCTGCTCAAAATCCTGTGCGCTCATGGCGTGCTCCTTTGTTGCATCTGACCCACAGCTCAACGTGAGTCCGAACCGTTCAACATCTACCCTTCAACAGTAGACCCGGCGCCGCGCATAAGGGTGTTACTAGTAGTACCTCTTTCGGCGAATGATTACTGGCTACCATCGTTCTCGTTGGTGGAGGCAACCGTCACGGTGCGAAGCGGATAATTCGATCGTCATCGGTGCCGGGGCTGCCACGCCCGTCCGTATTGTTGGTGACGAACCACAGTGAGCCGTCGGGAGTGGTAGTGATATCTCGGATACGCCCGTACTCACCCACGAAATATTCGGTGGAGCTGGCAAGGTGAGAAAGAGAAATCTCGCGTAACCTCTCACCTCGAAGGTTGGCAATCCACATGCTGCCATCCCTGATCGTCATGCCACTGGGACTCGCCTCGCTGGTGGCCCACTGTTGTACCGGGTCGACGAAACCCTCTCTGTTGCCAATCCCCTCAACCTCCGGCCAGCCGTAGTTGGCGCCTGCCTCGATAACATTGAGTTCATCCCACGTATCTTGTCCGAACTCGGAGGCATACATCGTGCCGGCCTCGTCCCACGCCAACCCTTGCGGATTGCGGTGACCGTAGCTGTAGACGTAGGAACCCGGAAAAGGATTATCCGCGGGTACGCTGCCATCCGGGCTAATCCGCAGAATTTTGCCGGCGAGCGTTCCAAGGTCCTGTGAAGAGCCGGTATTTCCAGCGTCGCCAGCGGTGGCATAAAGCATGCCATCAGGACCAAAAGCGAGCCGCCCTCCGTTGTGGAACCGTGCCGATGGAATCCCGTCCAGAAGTGTCTCGGGCTGGCCGAGCTCGATATCTGCGGACCCAGCGACCCTCACAATTTCGAATCGTTGGATTCGGTTTCCCTCCGCGGCAGTGGAGTAAACGTAGAGATAACCATCGTGCGCGGTGATCCCCAGCAGGCCGCCTTCACCCGCAGGAGAGACCCCCTCAACCGTTGCGACAACCCTGGCGTTGCCGTTCGCATCCAGCTGGAGGATTCGCGCAGAATCCCGCTCGCTCACAAGTGGAGAGCTATCAACGAATGTGACGGACCAGGGGGCTTCCAACCGTGTCGCAATGGCATGAGGAGATTCGGGCTCACTGACCTGGGACGGGATAGCCGTTGACGTGCTCGGCGAATCATGCGGTGTCGACAAAATGACGGAAACACTCGGGGAGGCCGCCGAGGCACTCGGACGCGATTCCGTTCCCTCCTTGCTCGAGCCACCTGTCCCGCACGCAACTAGTCCAGCCATGACCAGCACCGCTCCCACCGCCGTGATCTGATAACGAGTCGAAGGGATGGGCCTATTTCTCCATTGCCTCTCCATAAACCCACACTAATTTGCGCCCTCACATTTGCCCAGATGCTGCGGTGCATCTGACTCGAGTACGGTTCTTCGCCGCCTTGCTCAGGTCTTGGTTATTCGGTGCTGTGCTGTCTGGATTTTTTCGCTTCGTCATCAGCATAGGCTTGTGCACCACGTACAGGCATGTGCTGATTTCGAAGCAATAATTATTGAAACTTCCGGGCCTCTTCACCATCATCATTCGTTGTCATCGCGAGCCGCTTTCCACTCTTCTTACCTGCCGCGCGCTGCGGCGCGAAGAGCAGCCACCCTACAGTCAGCGATCCGCCCCCGAACCACACAGCCCACCATGGGAATCCCAGTCTGATGCCATCCCCTGCGATTTTATCAACGCCCAATGCTTCGTGGTCCGGGATCCGGATTGCGTGGACCATAAGGCGATGCGTATTGACACCAATCGGCGTACACGTGAAGAGCGTGACCCAGTCCTCACCGGCAATGATTTCGAGCGAATCGGTCTGTCCCGGTAGCACAGTTTCGATGCGTTCCACCCGGTAGTAATGGTCCTCGCCAAGCACGGAAATCCAGAAGGTGTCTCCCACCTTCGCCTTGTGTAGCGGGGAAAAGAGCTGGGCATGCGGCAGCCCGGAGTGAGAGGTGAGGACGGCATGTGTGTCTGGCCCACCCACCGGCAGCGACGTGCCGTATAGGTGCCCGATTCCCCGGGAAATGGTATTCTCCGCGGTTCCGTGAAAAACCGGCAATCCGATCCCCACTGCGGGATAGCTGAGCGTTCCGATCGCATCCGTTCCTGAAATTCGGAGCATTTCCTCGTATGCCAGATAGAGTTTCGAGCGAAGTGCCTCGTCCTCGGCGAGCGACGTGTACGGGTCCGTCAGCGGCCCAGGCTGCAACTCGTCGTTGTAACCGTATGCTGCCTCGAGGATTCTCTCGCGCTCTTCGCTCGGTGTATCGGCAACCCGCGCCACATACCCGGAAATATCCGCGTTGTGGCCGATCCGGGAAAGCCAGTCGGCGCCCTGCGGGTACACCAACATTCCGATCGCGATCATTGCAAAAATCTGCAAGACCACGTTTGTTGCCATGCGACGACGACGGCGCCGCATCCGCCTCACAACGGCCGCTTCTGTACCAACAACACCAGAATCCGCGATAAGATCTTTCTCTCCACCAGCACCCGTCGGCTCACCGACGTCCGTCACAGTTCCTCTCCTTCGGATGCCCGGCGGCGGACAAGCACCACGCCAACTCCGACGAGCGTCACGGTGAGGAGGAGGGCACCGCCAACCCGGGCACCGGTGTGTGGAAGCTCCGGCCGCCTCGGCTTCTCCGTCGATGTCCCAGGACCTCCCGAACTACCACTCGGTACCGGCGTGGGTGATTCGGGTGACCCTTGACGCCATACTTCAAAGACGAGGCGAAGCGCTTTCTCGGCATTGGTCACGGTACCCGCCCGAGGATCCCGGTTGCCGATCCATCCAGCCGGGTAGGCGATCGGAGCTACCACATATGGCCGATAAAGCGGGTCGTTTGGATCGCGATCGAGGCCGTTAGCGTGGTTTGAGAAGCGTACGCACCCAATGGAGAACATGCCGTCCGGTCCAGATGTCCATTCAGACACGTCGCCTGCGGTGACCCAGGCGCGACCCGCGAGCGCATCGACAACTGTCAAGTGAAGCCGGAACTTGACGCCAGGAATCGGGTTGGATTCGTTGCCCTTCTCGTGCACCCACACGTCTAGCGGGCCAAACTTCGTCACGGCGGAGTCCTCCACCGGCGTGGATTCGTTGATATATAGTCGCACCTGGTTGACGTGTTCGCCCGGCCCCGTGATTCGGCTCGGGTAGTCAATGCGCACCTGGGCCCCCGGATGTTTCATCAATTTCGCAAGGCCAGCCGTCGTCAGCACAACGTCGAAGCCTCGCTCACCAGCAGCAACAGTATCCGACGTCTTATAGGCAACAAAACCGGCGCCATCCATGCCGAACTGTACGACAGTGTAGTCCGTCCCAAAGACAAGCGTATCGGCTCCAGGACCGTCAATGGCCACGTCAATCTTTGAGGCGTCCCCAACTGGCTCCACACCCGCAGCCAGCACATTGCGCACCACGTAGTGAGAGAGTGTTGTCTTTTTTGGAATGTCGGCGCGGGCCTTCCAGTTGACAGTGTCTCCACAGGTCACGGCATCTTCATCACGTACCCCGAGAGCCACGCCCACACGCGCGTTCTTCGGATAGACGTGGACAGTATAAAGCCAGGAGTCCTCAGTGGGATGTGGCATCGGGAGAGTCACAAGGAAGGGCGGACTTGCCATTACACCGGCCGGAGCATCCGTCTCGGACACATAGTACAGCCCAACATC
Source organism: Actinomycetaceae bacterium (assembly GCA_039812645.1). Classification (GTDB taxonomy): domain Bacteria; phylum Actinomycetota; class Actinomycetes; order Actinomycetales; family Actinomycetaceae; genus Ancrocorticia. The sequence goes on along the minus strand of JBDIAV010000015.1, from coordinate 21,938 downwards.
CAGCCCGCCGAGTTCCACAACGCCGGCTATGCCAGTCACCCCAGAACCAGCCACCGGAACCCCGGACACCAGCTTGGTCGCCTCTTCAACGTGGAGTGACCGCGCTTGGTCCCAGCCCGCAGCACTCGTCAGATCTACACCGGGAACCCTCCGAGCTTCAAAAGTCACGCCGGGTATCGGCTCCATCCCGGCCACGCTCGCCGCATCCGGTAAGCCCGTGGCGGGAACTCCCTCGTTGTCGGGTTGCACTAGCTTATGCAACACCAACGTCGCTTCAGCGGTCGGATCAAGGGAGTCAAGCGTTGGAGCAGTATTGACCTCAGCCGCATAGACGGCCCCGGTTACCGCCACGCCAAGAACAAGCAGGGCTCCTAGGAGTCCGCTGATCCAGGTCATCAATCGCCAGCCACTCACGAGTATGCCTCCCGAGGAGAATAATTGCTCCGTGCACGAGGCGGAGAAAAGAGTATAAAAGCCACAGCTCCCGAACCGAAGCCGAACCACAGGAGCCACCACGGGAATCCGGCTCCATTTTCGTGAGAGGTAAGAGGACGCGAGCCGAGGCCGACGTCGTCCGGCAAAGCGATTCGTATCCCGTGAACGAGAAGGCGATGGGTGTTCACTCCGATGGGTGTGCAGGTCACGAGGGTGACGTGTTCCTCGCCCGCGATAATCTGCAGCGATTCTGTGGCTTCGGGCAGGACCGTTTCGACCGATTCGACTCGATAGTAGTGTTCATCCCCAAGCACCTCGATTCGAAACGTATCCCCGACCGCGGCCCTCGGTAACGGTGAGAAAAGAGACGCGTGGACAAGGCCTGAGTGAGAGGTGAGAACCGAGTGCGTGGAGGGCCCACCCACCGGCAGCGAAGAGCCGTAGAGGTGGCCGACCCCGCGCGCCAAGACGTCGTCGGACGTCCCGTGATAAATCGGGAGTCCAATTCCCAGACGTGGATACCTGAGTTCTCCAATCACCCCATTGTCGCTTATCTGGAGAATCTGCTGGTAAGCGGCGTAAGCCGCATCTTCCTCCTCGGCGTCCGGCGGGTTGAGGTAGGGATCGCGTAGGACGCCCTGCGGGAGGTGCGCGTTGTATTCTCGAGCACGCTGCGCCTCGGCAATCCGTTCAGCGCTCGGTAGTTGCTCCACCGAGTCCACGTATCCCGAAATCTCAGAACCGTGGTGCCGCGTGGCGAACCAGTCTGCGGCATTCGAGTAGAGGATTGCACCAATACCAATCATTGCCAATACTTGCAGCAGTGCCGGTATGGCCCACGGGTGTTTCTGTGACGACGACGTCCGGCTCGCCGTAGTTTCTATTCGCGTCTGACCGGTTGACGTGTGGTCGGTCGGCGCATGATCATCTGGTCGATGGTCATCGAAATGTGGCCATGTGAGAGCCGGAAAGGAGGTGCCCCCGGAGTGATGATGTGTAGGCATGGGACGCCTCCTTTCCGTAGTGTTCTCCCATGAGTCATGGGACTCTGGACTGATATCCGGAGCGTGCCCGGCGGGCTCTCCCCGCCGGGCGGCGCGGTCAGTACTAGACGATCTCGTCCACTCGACGACGACGTGCCACAATCAGCACAACCGCGAGGAGCAGGATGCCACCAATGGTCAACATGGCGGTGCCGGTGCCACCGGTGAGAGGCAGCTCAAAGCCACCACCGCTGGTCTTGGCATTGATGATCTCCTGGCTGTTCTGGGTTGCCGAGTTGTCATCCACAACGAACTCGATCGGCTCACCAAGCAGCTGATGACCCGCAAGGGCCTTGGTCTCCACCAGCCAGTAGGTCTGGCTCTTGGGTGTTCCATCTTCGACAGTCTCACCGTCGGCCCAGTTCGTGTAGCGCAGACCACCCACGGTGACGGTGCCACCGCTTGTGGTGGTCCACAGACCAGCGGAATTTTCCTTGGTGCTCACGGCGTTAGTTCCCGCGAGGGCGTCATCCTTCGTGAGGTAGACCTTGAACTCGGCACCGGCGAGGGAGTCACCCGTGAGGGCGTTGTCCGAACTCTTCTTGACGATCTGGTAGTTTCCGTACTTGATGGTGGCTCCACCTGTTTCCAGCGGATTCTCATCGGTGATGGAGGCCTGATCAGGGTAAATGGACGCTTCGTTGGTAATTGTGCCAACGGATTGCACGGTGGTCACGAACTCGATAACAACCTCGGCGCTTACGTCGGCGTTCACGGCAGCGGCAAGCTTGCCCAGGCCGGTTTCGGTGAAGGCGATCGTCCAGGTGGTTTCATCATCTTCGGTGACTGGAGTGACGGTGTAGTCTTTGTCGTCACCCTTCTCGAGACCTGCCGGCGCGGTTACAGTGATGCCATCCACGGTGGTGGTTAGCTGTTCGTCAACCAGGGTGTCTCGAATCTCGAAGGCATCTGTTGCCTTGTAGCGTGTGGTTGCGCCCGCCGCATCATTAGCAACACGGGGGATCTCGGCCTTAATGGTCCAGGTCACCTTGCCACCTACAACGTAGTTAGAATTCGCACCCTCGCCGTCCACGACACTCTTCGATCCCGCGATCTTCGAGTTCTTCGGATAGATGTAAATATGCTCCAACCAGGCGCTCCGGTTGTCCGAATCCGTCAGTGGGACAGCCAGCACAAAGTCAGCTGCCGGGGTGACACCCGCTGGCACGATACGTTCGCGGACAACGTAGAGGCCTCGGGGAAGGGCTTCAACCGTCGTGACGCCACTCGCGGCGGTCTCCGGGAAGGAGCCCGTTGCGCTTGCCGGAAGAAGTCCCGCCAGGGTGGTGACAGTCTGCTGCGCGGCCCATGCCTGTCCCGCGTTAGTGCCAACGTCATTTGGCTGGCCCGCATTGGTTCCAGGAACGAGGTAGTAATCAAACGTCACACCCCCAATTCCCTCGGCGCCCGCCGGAAGTGGGTCATGCACCCCGCCGTCGGCCGGTGCGCCGACGGCGTCAGGCTGGGTGAGCTTCGTGATCGTCACGTCACTCGTCTCGGGCGGGTTGGCCGGAGTATTGAGGGCCGCCGAGGCGGCACCTCCAAAACTCAGTGCAAGCACAGTCAATGCGGCACTGGCAGCGGCGAGGAAGCCTCGCTTCTTCTGCATTGTCATCGTGTTTCCCTTCGTGAGAACAACCATGTTGAGTAAAGGTCAATCGTTGTTAATTTGTTGATATTGAATAGAAAAGTGGAGTTATAGGACGGTCTATTCTTCGTTACGCCACCGCCTTCTTGCGTCTCCACCACACCACACCGAACAGCGCCACCACGAGGGTAAACGCTCCGGCAATCGTGGTGTTGATCGCGGCTCCTCCGGCACGCGGCAGAGGCGTAGGAGCAACGTCAGTCAGTACCATGACGTAGCCGGTCGGGTTGATGCACGCGGTCGGAAGAGAGCTGATACTGCTACCTTCCTCCCGGTATGGGATCTGACATCGGGGATAGACATCCCTTCCGCCAGTGGCTTGTGTGTCAAAGACATCTAGTTGGCCAGAGGGTGAGTGCATCGAGGCCAGAGTTCCGCCTTCCCACAGCCACTTCTTTTCATTCGGGTCTCCACCGGAGACGCGGAATTTCACTCGTTCGGGAAGCACCTGCACCCCATCCACCCGCGTCGTATTTCCCGTCCCCGGCGCGTCATCCCAACTGCCCGGACCGGTTCGAATCGCCGTAGGAGCTGACACTTCTTCCAGCCAGTACGTTCCACGAGGCAAACGATCAGCTCGCCAACGCCCGGCCTGCGCGCCTTCAGGGATCGGCCGGAAACGTGCGCAGGATTCGCCAGGTAGGGAGTCGAACTCGGGCTGGTTCCAGTTTTCACACATGAGTGGGGTGACGTTTGTGCCCGCACACCCACCACCCGTCCCCTCATACACTGAGAGAACGCCGCCAAACTCATCGCGCACTGTACACACCTCATCAACCGGAATCTGCTGTCCGCCCAGTTCCATATAGAGCTTGAGCTGCTGTCCCACCAGGTTGATATCTCGTACCACGACATCGCCTACTCGATGGATGAGATCCTTACGAATAACGAAGTAGTTGGCGTCAACCTTCTGCTGGATCGCGCACAGCGAACCCGTCGGATTCTTAGGTGACTTCCGGGCGTCGTCGACCCCGCACGAAACCGGGGCAACGCTGGGCGTGGCCGTTATCTGGTCAATCGTCGCGGTGTTAACGAAGTAGGTTCCCGTCGCAGCCTGCCTGCGAGGTGCCCAATAGCTCGTCCAGTTACCGGCTGAGATTGAGCTATCGTCGCTCCACGTCACCTTGGTCTGGTCATCTGGATCCGTGTGGAATCCTATCCTTACCGAGAACCAGACCTCGGCATACGCTGCATCCGAGGGCAGGGTGAAAGCCTGTGTTGTCAGCTCCCAGGTCCCGTTGAAGCAGGCTGGATTTGTGGGGCCCGGTGCACCGGGAGGCTGCACATCGGCTGGGCACTCTCCCCAGTTTTTGGCTGAGGGATGTTCTGGATCAACAGGGGAAGGTAGCGCGGGATCCTCCACCGTCCGTGGGGTAAACACCGGTGGATGAACATAGTCGTTCGCCGCAGCGATGTCCGCGCTGCTTGCTCCCATACCTGCGCCGTCGGTCACACGATTGGGCAAACGGTTGGTGGGATTCGCGGAACCGTCGGTTTTGTTCTCGTCGGGAATTACTCCGTGACCCTCGACGTCATAGAAGTAGATCCCTCGCTGACGCGCTGGGTAAGGAACAGGAGCGCTCGGATACCACCGGGCATACTTGAAGACCTCCGTGAGATCATCCGAAACAACGATGCCTGAGATGTCACCCTTTGCCTTGGTGTTGAGCTTGCGTACGGTGATCTTGTAATGCAGATCACCACCCACGTGAAGGGAAGCATTGTTGAGCGGCTGGGAATCCTTTTCCGTGGTCCAGGCAAGAACCGGATGGGTGGTGCAGATCTTGGCCGCCTCTCCTTGCACGGCACAGCTCGTCGGAACAGGGTCACCGCTTGGCACAAGATAGTTATTCAGCTCGAACCCAACCGTGGCAGGAACACCTGTTGCTCTCGCATTCCCCTTCTCGCGCACTTGCCAATCAGTCTCATTCGCTTTGAGTTTGACATCGAAAAGTATGGTGAGCGAGGTGTAGGCGGGAACCGTCCCGGTGAAGGTAAGCCGGGGATTAGCGAGATCCGCCACGTTCGTGGACTGAGCCGTGATTCCCAGAGGCGTGGTGGTGGGCGCAACCACAGTCGGGGCGAGCTTACCGTAGCGGATATTGCCCACATACGTGGCGTCATCGAGGACATCACGAAGGTAGTCGATTTGACTAACGGCTATCGGCGCAGAACCCGCCGCGTTGTCAAAGGTCAGCGTGTAAGTGAGGGTATCGCCAGGCTTGAGGCTTCCTTCACCTCCGAGGGTATTGCCGGAGGGCAACGGGTTTCCTGCCGCATTGCTCGCGGTCTTGCGCAGATTGAGTTTCGGTTCGTTCGCCGTGTTGGTGTATGTGCAGGTGACGTTGCCGCCCTTGGCCACCGCTACGGAAGCAGAGGTGACTGCCTTCGATGTTTGATCTTGGGTGACAGTGGGTGAGGCTCCCGAGCAAGTTAATCCCGACCACCGGTAACCGTGTGGCCATGTCAGCCCGTTATTTGCTTCACTCAGGGAATAAGTTCCGGGTGCCACCGCCACCTTGGCTCCTGAGGAAACCGCGTTGGCTTTCGATACGCCTGCTTGATTGGCGGTCAGCGTCCATTTTTCCGGGCCGTCCGAGGCCGCCGTCGCCGCCTTATCCACGCTCTTCACCAAGGTGAGGAAGGGTGGTGTATAGGTAACCGTGCACGCAATGAACTCGCCGGGCCCAATCGTCAAGAACTCTAGGTCGGTGGCATCGGTCTTGTTTGGGGGCTGGGGACGAGTACCTGACGCGGGCCAGCGCACGGGCCCCGTCGTCGTTGACTTGTCGCACATCCATGCCGGAGTGTACGCGGCAGCTATCGTGTCGTTGGTGAGCGGTGCCGAGGTAAACGACAACGTTTGCGTGCCAGCCCCCACCGGGAAATGATGCGGACCCGTTGTGGCGGTGAGCGCGGAGGTGCCGGTCGACGTCGTCGCAAACGGGCTAGTCCCAGAACCGCGGGTGATAGACGCGGCGAAATCGGTAGTGCTGGGACTCCCCGCAGCATCCACAATTCTGCTGTCAACGTTCACGTTGATCTGGCCACCGGACGCGATGACACCGAAAGCAACTGCTTGCAGACCACTGCCCACCATTTGCTGGGTCACTGAGAAATTCGAGGTGGTATTGGCCGGGGACACCTGCATCATCGCCGTACCTGTTTTCTTCCCTCCCGTCGATTGCCCCTTACAAGTGAACTCACTCCCATTGCCCGAGTTTGCCGGATTGAGATTTGCCCAGTCACTGTCGGCATTTCCACCACACGAATCGCCGACGGCGGCCGCTCGCCGGCCGGTATTCGTTGTCGCGTTTTTCCACGCACCGGGATTATTCGGCAACCAGGTGAAGGCCCGACTATTGGTCAGTGCCGCGTTCTGCGCCGACCAGGTAATCTGCTCGTTGTTATCCGACGACTCGGCGTCTGCCACCACAATCGAGTATCCGGGTACAGCGGTGCTTCCCGTCAGAAGTTTGATATTGCTCAAGGTGGCGGTGGTAGTAGTACCTTGCGTTGACTGGTAGAGGGCAGGCTTCACGTTCTGATTGGCAATTGTGTAGAAGCCACTATTTCCCAGGAATGAACCGCTATACGTTGGGAACCGCGAAGCGACCACGGCGAGAGCACCTGTACCCGTAGTCGCCGTAATCGAAAGGTTCGCCTCAAGCGTGTAGACATCTGAGACCTGAACTGTCAGCGGGTAGTTGGTGATAGGGCCGAAGAACGTGGAGCCCGAGGGGTGGAGCTTGGTAGCAAGGTTGGTCTTTGCCGCTGCTAATGCATTACTTTTTGCCGTCTCCTCGTTGGTGTTTCTAGCCCCTGTGCCGGTGCCTGAAGCGCTCCCGTATGTCAATCCGAGCTTACTCTCCCACGTGGTTGTCACAGTGCAGGTGTAGTAACTTCCAGATCTCGGGCAGCTGTACGTGCCAATGCTCTGCTGCTGATACTCCGTCGTGATCGCCGAAAGATCAAGCCAGCAGAGGGTGGACGCGTATGTTCCCGTCCCGGCATCCGCATACTCGCATCCGGTGGTCACAGCCTGCGGCCCAATACCGATAGCCAAAGGGCTCATCGTACGAGGGACGGCCTCGTGAGTTTCGGCGGTATTCTCAGCAGAGTCTTCTGCCGGGGTGACGACGGGATCCTCAACAGGGCCAGCGGTGACATCTTGAGTGATGCGATCAATAGCGCCATCAGTCGGCTGTTCCTCGGTCTCGTTCACAGACGGCTTCTCAGAGATCGATTCTTCACCCTGACCAGCGGACGGACTCTCGTTGTCTATCATGTCTTGATCTGTCGCGGTATCTCCTTCGGGAGCGCCAGAAGGAATGTCACCAAGCTGAGATTCTCCCCGAGAATTATTCATATCCGCTGGAGTTGAGCGTCGAACCTGGTCAACAGTATTCCCCTCAACGGGCGTAGGTAATACCGAAAACCCCTCCCCGGTTCCCGCATTCCTCGCCACTGCAGGGCCCAGAAAATCTAAGGAAGAAGAGTGAGCGTCACTCGCGAAAGAGTGGGCGGGAGATAGTACGAGAAGGGCACTCAATGTCGCCGCAAGGAAGACAGCTGGTCGATACCCCTTCACCATAGACTCTCCTCGAAACACATGTGCCACAGTCACACCGCATACCCCTACGGGTATATAAGGTGACATGAAACCTTGTACTAAACACCATCATGTCATCGCTTGATGTCAAATTAGGTGCCTAAAGTCCCTACATTGATGTAGTCACAGGAAGAAATATAGCGCATATATCAAGATACCCCCAGAGGTTTTTCATTATTAACAATAAAAATGTCCTATCTCACTCCAAAACACCACCCAAGGCTTCAGTCCGAGCACAGCTCAAGCCTTGCACAGATAGGCCCATAGCCACCCGATTTATTCCCGTCATTACGCCAATTTTCGACCCTCGCTCTCACAAAATCCTCAATGCCACGACACAAAACATCCAAGAATTCGCCATAAAACAAGTCCTGACAATTTGAGATGTCCCTCCGGCATTCTCCTCCCTTTTCTTCTCTGCCCACCTCTGCACAACGAAAACGCCGACTATACCCACATCGGGGCAGAATCGGCGCTTTCGAGATAACAGAAATGGTCTTCTTATCGGGCGAGCTCCAGAACCTGGGACTCCCACGGTGCGAGAGTGCTCACGCTGTCGAGAACACGGGTACCGAACACCAGCTTCGCACCCTCCAACACAGGTAGATCCTCGGTCGGAATCTCAACATCCTCGGAAGAACAGTTGGCAATCACGAGCAGCGTGCGATCACCCAAAGTACGGGTGAAGGCCCAGATCTGCGTGTGGTCGGCAAGAAGGAGTTGGAAGCGGCCTTCACGCACGGTCTCGTCCGCATGGCGCAGCTCGATGAGCTGGCGGTAATGGTGGAACACAGAATCGGGATCACCCACGACAGCTTCCGCGTTGATCTCAGGGTAGTTCGGGTTAAGAGCAAACCACGGTGTACCGGAGGTAAATCCGGCGTTTTCAGAGGCATCCCACTGCATGGGGGTACGGGCATGGTCACGGCTCTTGACAAGCAGCGAGTGCAGGATTGCCTCTTCAGGAACGCCGTCCGCAGAAGCAAGGTTGTAGTGGTTGATGGACTCGATGTCCTCGTAGTCCTCAATCCGCTGGAACGGCGCGTTCGTCATGCCAACTTCCTCGCCCTGGTACACGTACGGCGTGCCCTTATGCAGGTGCAGCACGGTGGCAAGGGTCTTGGCCGAGGCCACCCTGAACTCCGGGCTGTCATTGCCAAAGCGAGAAACGGCGCGAGGCTGATCGTGATTATCCCAGTAAAGGGAATTCCAACCAGCCTCCTCGAGGCCTTCCTGCCAATGAGCAAGGTTCCCCTTGAGCTTGGGAAGCTCAAGGGGAGCAAGATCCCACTTGTGCCCGCCCGGGACCCGGTCAAGATCCACGTGCTCGAACGTGAACACCATATTGAGCTCATGGCGCGCGGGATCGGTAACGTTCTGTGCCACCTCAACGGTGGCTCCCGGCATCTCTCCCACGGTAAAGAGGCTGTTTTCGGATAGGCCCACCTCACGGTGCATTTCCTGGAGAAACTCGTCGAGACGCGGACCATTCTGCATGCTGTGGTTAGGCGCGATCGCCGGGAGCGGATCACCGCTCGTCAGCCACTCGGGCTTGGAAATGAGGTTAATAACGTCCATGCGGAAGCCATCAACACCGCGTTTCACCCACCAACGCATCATCTCGTACACAGCCGCGCGCACCTCGGGATTCTCCCAGTTAAGGTCCGGCTGACCGGGACTAAAGATCCCCAGATAATACTCGCCGCTCGTCGGATCGTACGTCCACGCCGACGGCGAGAACGACGCCTCCATCACGCATGGCTCAGCTCCTAACTCACCCGGTGTGTGCCCCTCGCAGGCAGGACGCCAGATGTACCAGTCACGCTTAGACGAACGTGGATCTCGCGCTTCGCGGAACCAAGGATGCTGATCGGAGGTGTGATTGACGACGAGGTCCATCACAAGTTTCATACCACGCGCGTGCACCTTGTCCATCAGCTCATCCAGTTCCTCCAACGTTCCGAAGAGAGGATCGATATCCTGATAATCGCTGATGTCGTAACCGTTATCCTTCTGCGGAGAACGGTAGACGGGTGAGAGCCACAAAACATCAATACCAAGCTCAGCCAAGTAATCCAGACGCGACGTAATGCCGGGGATATCGCCAATTCCATCCCCGTTGCTGTCAGAGAATGAACGCGGGTACACCTGATAGACGACGGCAGACTTCCACCATCCGTCGGGTCGAGCTCCAATGTGCAAGTTGGTCGTCATTACTTCCATTCCTTTGTTGACAAGATGGATGAGCGGGTTGTCGCGATATCAACCTCTCATTGTTCCGTATCCAAACGGCGGTTTCTAGTGGTGGGTGCAACCCACCACTAGACCTGCCCACTCAATTCCCAACAGAACTGTCCATTCTCCGATTGCCTCGGGAGATTTTCTGGGCAGTCATGCCTTCTACACCACCCCTATAGCAACGTTATAACCGCGGATCCACCGGCTCCGATTCCAACGCCAGCACCGCGAACACCGGCTCATGGATTCGCCACAGCGGCTCCCCGCGCACGAATCGATCGATCGACTCCAACCCCAGCGCGTACTCGCGGATGGCAAGTGAACGCTTCTTCCCAAGGTTGCGATCGCGCAGACGCTGCAAGTTCTCCTCAGCCAGATAGTCAGGGCCGTAAATGAGCCGCAGGTACTCGCGTCCGCGCACCTTCAGCCCCGGTTGCACCACCCATCCCTTCCGGTTGCGCGCAAGGTTGACGAGTGGCTTGACCACCATACCCTCGCCACCGGATGCCGTGACTTCCTCCCACCACGCCACACCCGCGGCCAGCGAATCCACATGGGATGGGTCCACCACCAGTCGGCGAGTACTCCGCACCAGCTCCGGGTCAACGGCGGCCATCCGATCAGCGATGTCGAGATGCCACAGATGGTCCCGGTCCACAAAGTTCGCGCCCGCCGCCGCCAACAATTGGAACGGCGCAATCTGCATGCCGTTCAGTCCGTCCACCGGCCAGATGTAGCGCTTCCACACCGCGTTGTACTCGGCGAGCGCTGCAGCCCGACCTCGCGCCTGCCCCATAAACTCGCCCACATCGATCCCCCGCGCAGCCGCCTGTTCCAGCAGCCCAACCTCGGCCGAAACCGCCATCCACCCAGCAACTCCCGCCGCCGCAAACTGATCACGAATGAGCGCTCCGGCTTTGACAGACCATGGCAGCAACTCGGCATCAAACAGCAGCCAGTCGGAACCTACCTGTTCGAAAACCCCGGCCGCTCGCGCTGCCACAGTCAGCCGCTTCAGGAACTCCTGCTCCATCTCCACATCGAAGAACGGCCTCCCGGTTCGGGTATACACGGCGCCACGCTCGGGGTGTAGCATGACCACCACCCGCGAGCCCATATGCTTTTCCTCGCAGATCACCTCGCCGATCCCCCAGTCGGCGAACTGCGCGAACGCCTCGTCCGGGTGCTCCAAGTATCCCGATCGCTTCGAGGTGGCCACCGGCGACATCGTGGGCGGCAAATACGGCAACATCCGCGGATGCAAGGCGAACCTGCTCATCACCTCTAGCGCGCCCGCGGCCGAATCCGCACCGATCTTGATACGGCCCAGGTACTCGGTTTCGACGTGACGCGCGCCGACGACGTCCGTGATCCGTAGTTCGTCGTCGCCCCTACTCAAACCACTGGTGAAGGGCTTAACGGGTGCATAGTACTCAGCCCGTGCGTCCACCTGGACGGTTTGGCGTTCCGGGTAGCGCAGTGCGGAGAGCCGACCTCCGAACACGCAGCCGGTGTCGAGGCAGAGGGTGTTGTTGATCCAGACGAGGCGGGGTGTCGGCGTGTGTCCGTACACCACCATCGCGTTGCCGCGGTAGTCCTCTGCCCACGGGTAACGCACCGGCATGCCGAATTCAGCGGTTTCGCCGGTGGTGTCCCCGTAGAGCGCGAAGGATCGCACGCGCCCGGAGGTGCGGCCGTGATACTCCTCCTTCAAACCGGCATGGGCGACGACGAGCTGGCCCCGGTCCAGTACCAGGTGCGAGACGAGGCCGTAACACCAGTCGTGCACTTGCTGACAAAATTCCGGGGTTTCCTGCTCCAACTCGGCGAGGGTGGTTTCGAGGCCGTGGGTGCGTTTGACGGCGGCGCCTGCGAGGGCGCGGACAAGCCGCGCCTCGTGGTTGCCGGGCACCGCGAGCGCGTTTTCACTGGCCATCATTCCCATCGCGAGGCGCAGCGCTCCGATGGAGTCGGGGCCGCGGTCCACCAGATCGCCGACGAAAATGACTGTGCGGCCATCGGGGTGGGCGGCGTCGATCGGGCGCCCATCGGAGTCATAGGAGATCTCGTATCCGAGCTTGTCGAGAAGTTCGAGCAGCTCAGGCAGGCAACCGTGGACGTCGCCGATGATGTCGAAGGGACCGTGCAGATCACGTTTGTCATTGAGGAGAGGCTCACGCACAATCGTGACGGCTTCAATCTCCTCCTGGCTTTTCAGCACATGCACCGCCCGGAATCCCTCACGGTGCAGCTCCCGGACCGACTGGCGTAGCTGCGACTCCTGCCGACGAACTGGCCCGGGTCCAAAGTTGCGGTCGGGGCGCTGCTCGTTGCGTTCAATCGCCACATCCGGCCCCACGTCCAGCACTATCGCCACCGGTAGCACATCGTGTTCCCGAGCCAAGTTGATAAGGAACTTGCGGGCATCTCGCGCAGTACTCGTAGCGTCGACGACCGTGAGCAGTCCGCGCTTGAGGCGCGTCCCAACAATGCAGCGCAACACTTCGAAGGCGTCCGCGGTGGCACCCTGACTGTTCTCATCGCCGGAGACAAGCCCACGACAAAAGTCCGAGCTGACCGCTTCAAATGGGCCGAACTTATTCTGCGCGAACGTAGATTTACCCGAGCCCGAGACACCGATCAACACGACCAGGCACAGTTCTGGGATGCGCAGTTCTCTCATCGTGCCACCTCCTGACGGGTAAACAACGCGAGCTGAGTAGGCGCGCCCACTCCGTTGACCTGCTCACCGACCATGCGATACTCGACCGCGTACTTGTACTGTTTTGCCACAGCTCCAGCCCACGCTTGAAATCGTGCTCGCGTCCACTCAAAACGGTGGTCGGGATGACGGCGTTCCCCCACTCCTAGGCCGTAATACGGGTTGTATTCGGCATTGGGAGTGGTAACGACGACGTGCTGCGGCCGCGCGGAGCCAAACACATTAGCTTCCAGCGACTCGTGTCGATTCGTATCGATGTGCTCAATCACCTCGACGAGAAGAATGGCGTCGAAGCCGGCGAGAGCATCGTCGCGATAGGTCACGGACGACTGCCGCAACGTGAGCCTCTCGCGTTGGCTGTCCGAGCGCCGCTCTAGGACGAGGCTCCGCTCGGCACGCTCCAACTCGCGCGCCGAGACGTCCACGCCAAGAATGCGCGTGAACATTGGATTTTCAAGCATCGCCCGCAGGTAGTAGCCCTCACCGCAGCCCACATCAGCCACCGAATGCGCGCTGATTTCGCGGAGTATCCCCAGCACGGCATCGAGGCGCATGCGCCTGAGCGGGACCCGGCCGGAGCCGTCACCAAGTTCAGAGGCTGCGTCGTCGAGGGGCTCCACCCTCAGGCGACTTCCTGGCCCTCCATCTCCCAAGTCAACTTGGGGACCTCGGGCTGCGTCGTCGAGGGGCTCCACCCTCAGGCGACTTCCTGGCCCTCCATCTCCCAAGTCAACTTGGGGACCTCGGGCTGCGTCGTCGTCAGGAAAATCGTCCACGGCCTGGAGGCGCGCGAGGGCGTCGTCGGCCCACTCGCGGCGGGCGAGATAGCGGCGTGTGATGAGTTCCTTTTCTGGGTGGTCGGCGATCCAGCTTTCTCCGTGGCGCAGAAGTTTGTCTACTTCCTCGGCGGCGGAATAGTAGTGCTTTGTGCCGTCGAGGACAGGAAGGAGGACATAGAGGTGGCTAAGGGCGTCGGCGAGGCGAATATTGCCGGTGAGGGTGACGTCGAGGTAGGGCGAGTCACCCCAGCCGGGCGGGCCGAACGGTTCGGGACGGGCATTAACGTCCCAACCGAGCGGCGCGAAGAGACTCTCGACGAGGGCCGCACCACCGATCTTGGCTTCGCCGCCCGTGCGTGCAGCAACGGCGGGGAGATGAATGGTGAGCCAAAGCGGGGTGGCGGCGAGTTCGGGGCGTGAGTCGCATTTTCCCTTGAGCGCCGAACCCAGTACGCGGCCAATCGCCACCGAGAGCATCGAACCGGCAGCGTAGGGACGGTCGTTCACATAACCCCAGATACTGCGATAGTGCTGGCCGCCGCTGCGCACAAACCTGATAGGGTCCACATCCACCTGAAGGACGAAGGTGCAACGCTCATCCGTGGCCTCGGGAAAGTAGACGATGGCGGTGCCGAAAGCAAGATCGAAGGTCTGCACGCGATCAGGGTGCTTGTAGAGGAGATAGCCGAGATCGGTGGCGGGGGCCACGAGGACTCCAGGCGCGGGTGACGCGCTGATGATCGACGACGTCGCATCAGGGTTCAGGTTCGCGTCGATCAGCGGCAGCACATCAGGGTTCCCAGCTACGTCGGGTACCGGTAGCGCAGTCGAAGTCACAGAAAAGAGCATGCCTCCATTGTGTCGCGAATTGTGGTGCGTCGCACATACAATCCTGCCATCGCAGCAATCATTGGGTATCAACCGTGGCATGTTGAGGGAGTCTGGGTATCGCGGCATAGTCGCTGTTTACCCCTTTGATAACCAGCCACACACCTAGGCTGAACTCCCAAACCGCAATTGGCAAGGCGAGAAGTCCTGCGAGTGGGGAAACCTGGTCAACAACACCAAGAATCGTACCGAGGGCGGAAACCGCCAAGAGTGGTGCCCCGATGAGGCCAACCAGCGGAATGATTCTTGGTACAAGCCGGGCCGCATAAAGAATCGTCCCCAACAAAAGAGCATTCACGGCAGGGATCAATCCTGGACCAAGAAGAAATGCCCAGTCGTGGAGTGCGACGAGAATCGATTCCGAGTCACTGACAGAAACAGAAGTAGCTTCGCTTGCAGTAATCCCACTGCTCATCTGCTCCGTGTTCATCTGTTCCGCCTCCCTCCTTGTCATCACGGAGAGAAGCGCAAGCACGCCCATCACAATGGTCGACGCCTCCAACACCCTTGACGCCACAAATCCAATAGCCAGTGCCGAGCTAGATTTCCGCGCTATCGGGTACAAGAAAACCGCTGTTCCAATGCACGCCAACGCCAAGAAAATCTCGAGGACAGCTCCCCACTGGGCCGCCAACGGCCCACCGTCTCCTCGTAAGTAGGACTCCTTCAGCGCGAGGGCCGGGAAAGACGTCACAAACGTCAAAAGGTACAGGGCACCTGCAACGGCCGCCAGGGTTCGATTGCTCAACATGAGAGGGCCTTTCCCAACATCCGTGGTGTACGGCGTACACCTTCTTTTATCCACAATAGGTGTACGCTGTATACCACGTCAAGGAGGAAAGCATGCCCGACCACAACAAGCAGCACCGGCCGCGTCTCGACCGGGCAAAAGTCCTCGCAGAAGCGATCTCTCTAGCCGACGCCGAAGGACTCGATGCCCTGAGCATGCGCGCGTTGGCCACGCGAATGGGCGTCGTCCCCATGGCACTGTACAAGCACGTGGCTGACAAGGATGATCTCATCGGCGGCATGGTGGACGCCGTCGTCGCCAGTTATCCCGACCCGCCCGCAGCCGGAAGCTGGCGCGAGCGCGTCCGGTCCCGCATACTGGCCGCCCACGCGACAGCCACCGTCCACCCGTGGCTCAGTCGCGCCATCGAAACCAGAACCCGGCGCACCGAAACCATCTTCGGACACATGAATGCCGTCGCAGGGGATTTCATCGACGGCGGCTTCTCCCCCGACCTCACCCATTACGCCATGCACGCACTCGGTACCCGAATCTGGGGGTTTAGTCGCGAGGCTTTCGACGACGCCGACGCGCCCACACTCCGCGACGCCGATCAACCCTCGGTGGTCGCGTATATGACGGAGAACTTTCCGCACGTCGTCGCAATTGCGATGGATTCTGCGGCGCGAAACCCCACAGGGTCATGCGACGAACAGGCAGAGTTCGAGTTCACCCTCGACCTACTCCTCGACGCCTTTGAACGACTGCACGCGGCGAACTGGGAATCCCAACCCCGAACTCGGTCTTAGCAAGGCCGGGGATGGCGATGTCACGGCGGCCGACATTCGCAACAGGAAGCGAACTAGTCTTCAAGTAATTGGTTACGGCACGTCGTGGCCTGACGCCTGGAACAACTCGTACCACTCCACACGGGTGATATGGAGGTCTGAGCCGAGGCACGAGCCGGCCACGCGCGACGGCGTCGTCGTTCCTAGAACCACCTGGATATCGGCCGGGTGACGCGTAATCCACGCGGTTGCGATCGCAATCGCCGGAACACCGTACTTCTCTGCCAGACGATCGATCACAGCGTTCAGCTCGGGATAGTCCGGCGAACCAAGGAAGGTCCCCTTAAAGAATCCGGCTTGGAAAGGCGACCACGCTTGGACAGTGATGCCGTTGAGGCGGCAGTAGTCGAGCAGGCCACCGCCGTCGCGCGTGATCGAATCGTTCGAACCCGCCACGTTTGAAGCGATACCCTGGGCGACGAGCGGGGACTCCGGGATGGAGAGCTGAAGCTGATTCACCACGAGCGGCTGACGCACCGATCGCTTGAGAAGCTCGATCTGACCCGCGGTGTGATTGGAAACGCCGAAGGCGCGAACCTTGCCCGCGGCCTCCAAGTCGTCGAAAGCCCGCGCTACCTCTTCCGGCTCCACAAGCGCATCCGGACGGTGGATCAGGAAAACGTCAATGTAATCTGTGTCTAGAGCCCGGAGCGATTCCTCCACGGAGGTCACCAAATGCTCATACGAAGAGTCGTAGCCCTGACCAGCAAGAATTCCGGCTTTGGTCTGAATGACGATCTCGTCCCGCTCGGACGGCGAGAGTTTCAGTGCCTTGGCGAAGCGGTCCTCGCAGCCGTGCATACGCCCACCGTAGATCGCGGCATGGTCGAAGACGTTGATCCCTGCATCGCGCGCGGTGGCGTACAGGACCCGGATGTCATCGTCAGTCTTGTCGGTGATGCGCATCATCCCAAGCGCGATGTTGGAGACAGACGGGCCGACGGAACCGAGCGAAATGGTCTTCATGAGGGGCCTTTCTGGCGAGAGAACTGGCAAACGGCACGACGCTCCGCGTGGAATCCAACGCAGGCGGCACGCCTTCGAGAATATCGCGATTCCAGAGGTTGTGACGTCACTTAACATGGAGGCTACTAAATTTCAGCCTCGAAATCAGACTCGGCCTGTACGTAACGCACAGGCATGTGCTGATTCCATAGCTAAGAATCAGGCCACTCGGAGCACCCCAACACTCCCAAAGCGCTGTGACATAAACAACATCTGGCTAGCCGTGGCGGCAAACGCTTTGCCAACAGCCAGGCCCTTCACCGGGAACCCGTCTGCGCACATGCTCCACAAACGGCTCCATTTCCCCGAAAACCTTGTTTCGGGCCAGCTTGAACATATAGACACCACCAAACCAGCCAGCGAGACAGCCTCGAATTCCAATCGTCCACAGAGTGATACGCCCTACTACCCACTAGACATGTGGGTAATGATTGCCCCAGTTATTGCTCGTTGATTGGGGAGGCCATGTCGGAACGCGTTGAGAGTCCATCCGCACCGGCAGGTCGCGTGCGCATCGCGGACGTTGAGCGCACCTTCCCCACCAAGGAAGGTCCCCGCACAGTGTTGCGCGACCTCAATCTCGACGTCACCGCGGGTGAAATCATCGCCGTCGTCGGCCCCTCGGGATGCGGAAAGTCCACACTACTTCGGCTCATCGGCGGCCTCAACTCCCCAACAGCAGGTTCCATCACGCTGGACGGCCAAATCATCCATGCCCATGACGATTCCACCGCTATCGCCTTCCAGGAGCCGCGCCTCCTCCCCTGGCGCCCAATCGCACAGAACGTCGCACTCGGTCTGCCCCGCGGCGTGCGCGGCCGCCAAGCCAAGGAACGCGTGGCCGAACTCCTCGACCTCGTGGGCCTCACCCACGCCGCTGGCCAGCGCCCCCGCGAGGTTTCCGGCGGCATGGCCCAGCGCGCGTCACTTGCCCGCGCCCTCGCACGCAGCCCGCGCGTGCTCCTCCTCGACGAGCCCTTCGGGGCGCTTGACGCCCTCACTCGCCTCAAGATGCAGGACCTTCTGCTGGACATTCACCGTTCGCAGCCCACCACCGTCATTCTCGTCACCCATGACGTCGAAGAGGCGCTTTACCTCGCGGATCGTGTACTCATGCTCCGCAACCTGCACACCGCACAGGCCACCCCCGAACGCCCGCGCGCCAAAGTTATCGCTCTTGGTTCATCATCCGGCATTGGTGCTCTCGGTTCGGCCAGCACTCACGAACCAGCACCGACACCCACCGCTGAGAGCCATCACACGAGAGGCTCAATCGCCCGCCTCGTCACCGTCCCCGGTACCCGCCCTCGCGATCGCGGTGCTCGTACCTTCACCAACCTCCGCACCAGCCTGCTCGAAGGGCTGGGCGTCCACAAGCTCACAATCAAGGAGAACGCATGAGCACCTTCACTCGCCGAATCGTCCCCACCGCCGTCGCCGGCCTGATGGCACTAACCATGTCCGGCTGTGTGCAGGGCGAATCGGGCAACGATGCGTCCGCCGCCGCAGATAGTGAGTGGTCAACCAGCACCCTCGCCATCGACTGGGCCACGTACAACCCACTGAGCCTCGTCGTCAAGGATCAGGGCCTCATCGAAGGAGCCCTCGGCGATGATGTCGATGTCACCTGGATTCAGTCCGCGGGCAGCAATAAGGCCAACGAGTTGCTACGTTCAGGTTCGGTTGACGTGGGTTCCACGGCTGGTTCGGCGGCACTGTTCGCCCGCGCCAACGGTTCACCTATCCAGATCATCGACATCTACTCACAGCCCGAATGGTCTGCCCTCGTGGTACCGGCAGACAGCGAGATCACCGAGGTCTCACAGCTCGCTGGTAAATCTATCGCCGCGACCAAGGCCACCGACCCCTACTTCTTCCTCCAGCAGGCACTTGCTCAGGCAGGCCTGAGTCTCAATGACGTCGAGGTTCAAAACGTTCAGCACGCCGATGGGCGGGCACTGCTCGAGGGCGGCTCGGTCGATGCCTGGGCCGGTCTTGACCCGATCATGGCCGCGGCCGAGGTCGAGTCGGGAGCTAAGCTCCTCTACCGCAACATCGACTTCAACACTTACGGTGTCCTTAACGCCACCGAGGACTTCATCACCAATCACGCGGACGTCGCGCAGGTCGTCGTCGACAGCTACGAGAAGGCACGTACATGGGCACTTGAGAACCCGGACGAGACAGCCCAGCTGCTCGCCGATGCCGCCTCCATTGATATCGATGTGGCCAAGCGTGTCATCAACGAGCGCACGAATCTGGGCGTCTCGGGTGTGCCGGGCGAAGCACAGGTTGAAGTCTTTAAGAAGATTGCTCCCACCATCGCCGAGTCGGGTGACGTCAAGGGTGGCCAGGAAGCCGTTGACAAGGCGATCGATACGATCATCTACAACTCCTTCGCTCTCAAGGCTACCGAATGACAGCCTCTCCCCTCGCAGCAATCTCCGCCGGATCCCTACCGGATTCTTCTGAGACGACGGCGACCTCCGCACCCGTATCCATCTCGTCCAGTCCACGATCCCCGCGTCAACACATACCGCTGTGGTCTCGGGCGTGGATGAAGGGTGCTGGCGGGTTCATTGTCCCGCTCGTCATTCTCGCTGCCTGGCACTTCGTCACCGCCACCGGGAGAGTGCCGCCTTACCGGCTGCCCAGCCCGTGGTCCGTGGTGGAGACCGGCGCGGAGATGGTGAGCGGCGGCCAGCTCTGGTTGCATATCGCGATCTCGTTGCAGCGTGTTTTTATTGGCTTCGTCGCTGGATCGCTCATTGCCCTGGCGTTCGCGGCGATCGTCGGACTCTCGCGTGTGGGTGCCATCCTGTTTGCGCCCACACTCGTGGCGCTACGCGCCGTACCTTCTCTCGCCTGGGTGCCGTTGCTCATTCTCTGGCTCCAGGTCGGCGAAGAATCAAAGATCACGCTCATCGCAATCGGAGCTTTCTTCCCGGTGTACACAACCGTCGCGGATGCGTTGCGGCATGTGGATCCGCATCTCGTGGAAGCTGGCCGTACCTTCGGCCTGCGCGGCTGGTCCTTGTTCCGCACCATTCAGCTACCCGCGGTGATCCCCTCGGTTGTCTCGGGCCTGCGCCTCGCGCTCGCCCAGGCGTGGCTCTTCCTGGTGGCCGCCGAACTACTCGGCGCCTCCATGGGCCTGGGGTGGATGCTTAACGATTCGCAGCAGACCGGCCGCGTGGACCGCATCCTGCTGGCCATCGTGCTCCTGGCTCTCCTCGGAACCATCACCAATGCCATTCTCGTGATCTTCGAGAAGGCCGTATTGAAGAGGTGGATGTGACCATCGCAGAAGAAGTTCGTCTTACCGAGACGCGCCAGTACCCGGCACCTGCCGCGTTCGCCGCGCAGGCCAACGTGGACGCCACAATCTACGACGAGGCCAATGCCGATCCTGTCGCTTTCTGGGAGCGTGCCGCCGAACGTCTGGAGTGGGCCGAGTCCTGGCACACGGCCTGCACCTGGGATCCTCCGGTCCCCGGGCCCGACGGTCTCAGCGTTCCCCAGGCCACCTGGTTTGAGGGCGGCAAGCTCAACGTAGCCGTCAACTGCGTAGACAGGCACGTCAAAGCAGGCCGCGGCGAGAAGGTCGCGCTCTATTTCGAGGGCGAGCCTGGCGACCGCATTACCGTTACCTACGCCGACCTCCAGCGCCGCGTCTCACAGGCGGCACACGGTCTCACGGCTCTCGGAATCGAGCCCGGTGACCGCGTCGTCGTCTATCTTCCCGTCATCATCGAAACGGTTGTCATCGCGCTCGCCTGCGCCCGCATTGGCGCGGTGCACTCGCTCGTCTTCGGTGGTTTTTCCGCCGACGCCGTCCGCTTCCGCCTAGCGGATACGGGCGCCAAGCTGCTGGTCACCTCCGACGGCCAGAACCGCCGCGGCCGCCAGGTCGAGGTCAAGTCTGCGGCAGACATCGCCGCCGCGGATCTTCCCCACCTCGACCACGTTCTCGTGGTGCGCCGCACCGGCCATGACGTGCCGTGGACGGAGGGCCGTGACGTGTGGTGGCACAACGTCGTCGACACCCAGCCCGAAACCCACGAGCCGCAGCTCTTCGATTCCGAACACCCGCTGTTCATCATCTACACCTCCGGAACCACCGGCAAGCCCAAGGGCCTCGTGCACACCTCAGGCGGCTACCTCACCCACACCAGCTGGGCACACTGGGCGCATTTCGACGCCAAACCCGACGACATCCACTGGTGCACCGCCGACCTCGCCTGGGTCACGGCCCACACCTACGAGATCTACGGGCCGCTCTCCAACGGCCTGACACAGGTCATCTACGAGGGCACCCCGGACACCCCGCACCTGGAACGCCACTTCGAGATCATTGAACGCTACGGGGTCACCGTGTATTACACGGCACCCACGTTGATCCGCACGTTCATGACGTGGTTCGGCGACGACGTCCCCGGCACCTACGATCTCTCTTCGGTTCGGTTGCTCGGCACGGTGGGCGAGGCCATCAATCCCGAGGCGTGGGTGTGGTTCTATCGTAACATCGGCCGCGAGCAGGCTCCCGTGGTGGACACCTGGTGGCAGTCGGAGACCGGCGCGGCGATGGTCGTTCCGCTTCCCGGCGTCACTACTCTCAAGCCCGGTTCGGCCACGGTGGCATTGCCCGGTATCGACATGGCCGTTGTTGACGAGCAGGGCGAACCCGTGGCACCGGGCACCTCCGGCACCCTCGTGGCGCGCCGCCCCTGGCCGGGCATGGCCCGCACCATCTGGGGCGATCCGCAGCGCTACCGCGATTCCTACTGGTCCACCTACGCCGGCTGCGGCGAGTACGGCGGCTACTACGTTGCCGGCGACGGCGCCACCATGGATGCTGACGGGTACATCTGGATTCTTGGACGGCTCGACGACGTCGTCAACGTGGCTGGTCACCGCCTCTCCACCATCGAGATCGAGTCGTCACTCGTGGCTCACCCGGCCGTTGGCGAAGCCGGGGTGGTGGGCGTAT
>JBDIAV010000014.1:0-50845 GCA_039812645.1 Actinomycetaceae bacterium | reverse complement strand
AAGCCAGACTCCCGAACCATTAAATCTGTGCGTCACGCCTTTGATGACGAAGTTGCCAGTCACCATAGCTCCGTTCGGCTTGAGGTAATACCACGCACCACAAAGGTTAAGCCAACCCGTGCGCATAGCACCACTGGCATTCATGTAGTACCAACTACCACCGGTCAATACCCAACCCGTGTGCATAACACCGGAAGAATCAAGGTAGTACCAGGCGCCATTATCTACGACCCACCCGGTTCTCATCGCACCACTGGCATTCATGTAGTACCAGGTCCCACCGAGATTCACCCACCCGGTTCTCATCGCACCACTGGCATTCATGTAGTACCAGGTCCCACCGAGATTCACCCACCCGGTTCTCATCGCACCACTGGCATTCATGTAATACCAGGTCCCACCGAGATTCACCCACCCGGTTCTCATCGCACCACTGGCATTCATGTAATACCAGGTCCCACCGAGGTTCAACCAGCCAGTCTTCATAGCCCCCGAGGTAGCCATGTAATACCACGTGCCGTTAATGGAAGCCCAGCCGGTCTGCATCGCACCACTGGAGTTTAGGTAGTACCAAGTTCCGCTGAGGTTCAACCAGCCAGTATGCTTCGTGCCACTCGCGTAGTAGTACCATTTTCCGTTCTCTTGAACCCAACCTGTCTTGACGGCAGGTTGGGCCTGGATCTCCGCCGTCGGTTTCGAAGTCCTAGATACCGATGTGAAGCCCGCTTTGGAACCAGTCACGGTTACCGTGATGGTCTTACCTTGTTCGGTCGAGGTCAGCGTAAGTGACGACGACGTCGCACCCGCAATCGGGGTGTCATCCGCGCTCCACTGGTACGCAAATGACGCACCGATGGTCCACTCCCCGGGGTCGGCAGTCAGCTCTTCGCCCACACGGGCGGTACCAGAAATCGTCGGAATGGAAGAATCAATCGAAGGCACTGCAGGCAAGACCTTCTGAGTCATCGTTCCCGAAAACTCAACAGCCTCCACCATTCCTTCCAGTTTGACCCCGCTGGTCCATGTCAGTGTCTCATCACCACCTGTTGGCATGTTCCACGTGACAGTGTCGGAACCTAGTTCTCCCTTGCCTGGGGCGATGGTTAACGGCACAGAGGCACCCGCAACAGAGCGCACCTGGGGAAGAGTGAACGGCACACCGGAGATCGCGTCCTCGAGGCTGATCTCCTGATGGGAAACATCAAGGTTCGTAAGATTGGCGAGTCCGGCTAACGGCGAGATATCCGTGATCTTATTGCAGGCAAGCCCGTAACCCCATTCCCCTTCCTCTGGGCTCATTGGCACCAGAGTGCAGCCAAGATGGAGGCTTTCGAGATTCGTCAGTCCGGCCAATCCCGACACGTCAACAATCTCATTACCACCCAAACTCAGGTTGGTCAGATTACTGAGCGCCGCTAACGGCGACACATCAACAATTCGATTACGATCCAAATTCAGGTATTGGAGGTTGGTCAGTCCGGCCAATCCTGACACATCGACAATCCTGTTCCCCCACAGATCCAAGTATTCAAGGTTGGTAAGCCCTGCCAAGGGCGACACATCAACGACCGCGCTGCAGTCCTCGATAGCTTCTTCATCCTCCACGCAGCCCAGAGTCAGGCTGGTGAGGTTGGTGAGTCCTGCCAACGGTGAGACATCAACGATCCAGTTCCCATCCAGCCCTAGGGCTGTCAGGTTGGTGGCGTATTGCAAGGGAGCAATATCAACGATCCAATGTCGAGGGCAGTCCAAGCTTGTGAGAGTCTTCAGATCAGCAACAGTGATGTCGGCATCTCGATCACGTCCAAGATTGCTTACCAGACAACTTTTAAGCCTGCCGTCCTCAAACTCAACAATGTCTGAGTCCGCCTTAGTAGAAGCCTTGACCCCAACCGAAGCATCGAAGCCATTCTCGGCAACGACCTCAACAGAAGTTGGGTCAACAGATTCCATGGCGACGACGACGTCGCCTGTTGGAAATTCTTCTGGAACCGCCGACGCCGCGCCGCCCGGGAGTAACAACCCGAATGCTAGCAAGCCGACAATTCCGCTCATCATTCTTTTTCGATTGCGAGGTGGTGAGCTTGACCAGCCCTTTCTTTTCACGGACATCTCCACTCCTTGGAAGGTCTGACAATATTGAAGGTAGCCCGCATAGAACCACAAATTCGCGATGAGAGAGAATTAGACAACAGGATGCTGTCAAAACAAACACATAGGCGGGCCTACATCATTCTTATCAGTAAATACTGAAACAGGTGACGTCTTTCTGATTTGTTAGGAGAATACTTACGCAACGGACCGCCAAAGATCGTATTGATCGTCGTGACTCATTGTGACAAGGGAAAAGGAGGGGCTCCTGTACTTGCCATCCCTGGATACTTTGTACAGGAGCCCCTCAATCTATTGCACGGATGACTGCTGGACACAGACTCGTGACGCCAGATGGATTTGCGAATTCAGAGCTACTTACTGGCAACCTTGACTGTGGCCTTCGAGGTCTTCGACGCCGTGGCGTAAGCGGTCTTGGAACCGGTGGCCTTAACGCCGATAGGATCACCGAGTTGCGTTGTCACCTGCAGAAACAATAATTGTGACGTTTTTTCCGATCAGATGCCCCGCTACACTGACGGTAAGATCCGCCGGACTCTTCATTGAGTCTCGGACCTATCCGGAAGGTTGCCCCGCCATGACAACGTTAAAAATCGGACGCTTTTCCCAACGCCTCACAGCAGCCACAGTTGCTCTCATGCTGCTCGCGAGCTGTGGCAGCTCAACCAAACCACTGGAGTTCGACAACGCCTACACAAAAGCGGAGCCCGGAGATGAGTTGGTCGTCCACGCCATCATTCATCGTGACGACACCGGTACCTACCTCTGTGCTGCTTCACTTGAGTCATATCCACCGCAGTGCTCCATACCCAAGGTCGAACTAACAGACATCGATGCGGACGCTCTCGGCCTCACCGAGTATCCGCGTGTGCTCGCGGACGGCACCATCGACTCCGACGACACCAGCCCAGTGCTTCAGGGGGAGATCACGGCAAAGGTAGCAGTCGAAAGCAAGGAAACGTGGCGTTATCTCGAGCTTGTGGAAGGCGAACAATAGAGGCACTCGAGCCGCAGTGAATCAGACCAGCCGAATTCACCCGCTCCATGTTTTAGACCAGTAAGACTTTTGGCGTCCAGTCAGGGATTTTCCCATATCAAAAGCAGGCGGTTTCTAGTGGTGGGTGCAACACCTATCACTAGAAACCGATCAACGACCTCTACCCACACTACGCACCAACTACCAACAATGGCTCCAAACCACTTGACACACAATAGGAGCATCTGATCGGAATATGAGGGCTCAACACGCCGAGCCATGACACACTTTTAGGCCTTATAACCCGCCACCGGCCGCCCCACCGCCAGCAGCACTCGGCCCGCACCCACCACCACCGAAACTAAATGGCGGCGAGAGTGGACTATACGCCATTATTGGCACACAGCCCGCTCTCACCGCCACAAAATCAAGCCCACTATCGGCGAGATGCTCACCTCGCTGCCAGCAGTGCAGAAACCCCTACACCCAGCAAGAAGTAAACCCCACCAGCCGCAGGACCGTATTCCTACCGCAGGGCCACATTCCTACCGCAGTGCGCGATTCACCGCAGAAATAATCGCGTTGAACGCGGAACGAATCGTCGATGGGTCGATGCCACAACCCCACAGCACCTGGCCGTTGACGTCGCACTCCACGTAAGAAGCAGCGGTGGCGTCACGTCCCGAACTCAACGCGTGCTCAGCGTAGTCCAGCACGTGAACGTCCAGATCCAGCTCCTCCAGGGCAGCCACAAAAGCATCGATCGGTCCATTACCACGGGCACCAATCACGTGATCGATCTGCTCGTCGTTATCCAAGTATTCACGCACGGTGGCGGTCAGATGAACATCCTCGCCTTCGTCACCGGAGTTCATCGACGTGTTGAGCAAGCGGTAGTGCCCCCAAGGGGTCAGGCCATCCGCTTCTTTATAGGGCAGGTACTCGTCCACGAAGATCTTCCACAGCAGGTCAGCCGTGATTTCACCACCAAACTTATCCGTGTGGCGCTGCACCAATCCAGCCAGCTCCACCTGCATACGGCGCGGCAGCTCCAGATTCTTGGTAGCCGACATGAGGTAAGCAACCCCACCCTTACCGGACTGCGAGTTGACGCGCACGACGGCCTCGTAGGTGCGGCCCACGTCCTTCGGATCGATCGGCAGATACGGAATGTCCCACGGCACGGCGTTCTCGTCACCGTCAGCAGCGGCCACTCGCTCGGCACGATCAGCGAAGCCCTTCTTAATGGCATCCTGATGGGAGCCGGAGAACGAGGTGTACACCAGCGAACCCGCGTACGGAGCTCGCTCAGGCACGTTCATCTGCGTGCAGTGCTCAACAACATCAATGACCTCATCGATGTCCGAGATGTTCAGCTGCGGATCAATACCCTGCGAGAACAGGTTGAGCGCTACATTTACCAGGTCAACGTTGCCGGTCCGCTCACCATGCCCGAAGAGGCAACCCTCTACACGGTCCGCACCCGCCAGGAGCGCCATCTCGGTGGTAGCCAAGCCGGAACCACGATCATTGTGATTGTGTGCAGAAATCGCCACAAACTCGCGTCGCGACAGGTTGCGACTCATGTATTCGATCTGATCGGCATACACATTCGGGGTGTAACGCTCCACCGTCGTAGGCAGGTTGAGGATGATCTCGCGGTCGGCACTCGGCTGCCACACGTCCATGACGGCCTCGCACACCTCCAACGCGAAATCGAGCTCGGTATCTACGAAAATCTCAGGCGAGTACTCGTAGCCCGCGACGGTCTCATCGCCCAGCAGCTTCTCCATGTAGGCCAGCACTTCCTGGGTGCCGGACACGGCGAGTTGCTTGGTCGCCTCACGATCATTGTGGAACACAACGCGGCGGAACACCGGTGACGTCGCGTTGTACAGATGCACGGTAGCGCGCGGGAAGCCCTGAATCGCCTCAACCGTCTTATGAATGATGTCCGGACGTGACTGCGTCAGTACGGACAGCGTGACATCCTCGGGAATGAGGTTTTCGTCCACCAGAGACCGGCAGAAATCCCAATCGGCCTGGGACGCGGCCGGGAAACCGACTTCGATCTCCTTGAATCCCATGCGAATCAGCAGGTCAAACATCTGACGCTTGCGGGCCGGGTCCATCGGCTCGATGAGCGACTGATTGCCATCGCGCAGATCGGTGGAGAGCCAGCGTGGCGCCTTGGTGATCCGGTTGTTGGGCCACTGACGATCCGGCAACGAGACGGGATTGGTGTCGAGAGCTGCACGGTACTTACCGATGGGCATGTTTGAAGCAACCTGGCGGTTGGCAATTCCTGACGTCTTCATATTCATTTCCTCTTAGCTGTAGCCATTTTCAACGAGGCATTCCGCCTCGGACCGGCGCCACAATTACCCGCGGCGGGGAGCCAGTCTGTTAGGCCCCGTCGCGGCTGCTAAGAAGGAGCATCGCCATACGCATGGAACCACTGTAGGCTTTTTGTCCCGATTTGGCATCTTTTTAGCCATATCGCGGACGAATTTTCGCCGCGCGGGAACTAAGCACTAGAGATTGCGCCGGAGGGCCTGGCCGTCACGAGGATGGTGCGGGGCTTGACCGTCAAGGCGGACAGCAACGCAGCTCAAGGTGTGAGCACTGTACTCACATCTCAAACCCGGAAGCTGACTGAGAACTTGTCCCCACGATGATCCCGCACCGAGAGTGCCGGTGAGGAGAACGCAACGACAAAATCCGACACCACAAGTACTTACACTCGATAGTGAGGATAAGGAAGTTGTTCAAAGGACGAAATCTCACTCAGTCAGGCAAAATTCCGCGACATCCAAGTAGGCCAAGACCCACCAGCGTGACCTCTTAACCGCCCGGCGGGATTTCTAGTTCGGTATATCCGCCACCGAGCATCGTCTGAACTCCCTGCAATGCCCGGCCAAACTCGGCCGCGGTTTGCATGCGGGCAGTAGCGTCAACGGCCATCGCTTCCCGCAACACGTCGTTGAGGGCGACGACGACGTCCGCACTCACCTCCGGCATCGCCACCGGTAGATACCTTCCTCGCAACACCTCACGAATGTAGTCCACACGCGTCTTTTTGCCGCGCTTGGCAAACGGTGCCTTACCGGTGCATGCCGTGTACACGGTTGCCGCCAATGAATAGACGTCCGCGGGCGCACCCGCGAGACTGTTCGTCAGCACTTCGGGAGCCGCCCAAGGCAGCGACGCCCCCATCACCTCGTGCTCTGCCGCGCCAGCCAACGAAGCAATCCCGAAATCCCCCAGCAATGGCCGGCCAAAAGCCGAGTACAGCACGTTAGCAGGCTTAATGTCATAATGCACGATGCTCATGATGTGTGCGGTATGCACAGCCCCGGCGATTTGGATTCCCATACGTAGCGCATCCGCAAGCGACAAGTCGCGCGCCGCAATACGCTCAGCCAGAGATGGCAGTGGGCAGTATTCCATCACCACGTAAGGCTGACCTGAGGACGCAATATCGGCGTCATGAATCGGCACAACCGACGGGTGCCCGGAGAGCTGAGCCATGAGGTCCACCTCGCCGCGGAAACGCGAGGCATCTCCGCCACCGAGAGCGTTCTTCGAGAGCACCTTAATGGCTACGAGGCGCTTGGGAAGCTGCTCTTCGTACACGTAAACGTCAGAGAATCCTCCCGAACCCAAATACGACACAAAATGAAAATCGTCGAGCTCGGGCGGAGGGGTGTGCGACCGCCGCGAGGCACTGGTAGGCGAGCCAATACCGAGTGCCTCTAGACCCCAGCCGCCGGTCAGCACTCCTGATCCGGTGGCCGTGTCCTCCAGTGAGGGTTCTTCGATATCAGCGAGAAGAGTAGGCGGCGAGACAAGCTGTTCGGCCTGCTCAGGCGAGAGAATGTCCACCACGATGGCCGCCTGCGCGGCCATTTGCCCCTGCTGGGTCACAAGCGTGGTGGCGGCCCTTTCTGCGCGGCGCAGGTGCGACAACGCGGAGAGCATTCGCCCGTGGGACGTCAATCGAAGCATCGTTGAGGTGGCAAGCACCAGCCGCTGACCTGCCCGCATCGGGAAGGTCCACAGTTTTCCAGGCAGGTCGTAGCCCACATCGTCCTGCTCAGGCACCACGTGGAATTGGCCATCTGAGGCATCCATGATGCGTGCACCGCCGCTCGACATCACCACCCACAGTGGCTCGCCGCCCCGCATCGTTGCTACCAGCCCGGCAAGCCGGACGGAAGGCACCGCATCGCCCACCGTCTCATCCATACCAAAAATGGTGGCCTCCGCGAGCCTGCGCTGGATAATACGCACGCATTCGCGCCACACATCTTGAATCGCCTCGATACTCGGGCCCTCCGGATGAGCATCGCGCAGCGCCTCGAAGGCGTCGAGCATCGTCCATGAGGCCTCGCGCGCCAGCGCCCGATCAAGATCGGGATCGGCGAGCAGAAAAACGGGGAAACCGGCGATCAGGCCGGCGTCGTCGTCGCTCGACGCGCTCCCCCAACGCAGAACGACATCATTCCACTCGGCGGTATTCAGCGGACTCATTGGGGATCGTCGTGGGCAGCCGGATCCGCGAGACGATACAAATCATCCGCTGTCACGAGGCGAGTAGCCACCGCGTGCTCGACCAAGCGGGCGCGGCGGTTGACGGCCAGCCGATCCGGGCCACCATGCAACCCGCGCACGCCGTACTTGGTGAGGCGCTCGCAGACATGGTCAAGTTTGCGGTTGAAACGGGTAATGGACCATCCGAGCCGATCCGCCGCGTTCTGCGAGGACGGAATCGAGGAGGTGGTGCCGCGCCCGGTGAGAACCGGCTCGGACAGCGCGAGCACAAGCAGCAGCTGGGAGGGTGTGAGCGTCACTGGACCGATCGTCGTTTCACCGGTCTCCGTGGTGTCAGTGACCGCCGAGGGCGCGTACGCCGGCGAATCGTTGACGAGCGTCATCTCGTAGGTGGTGGGACCCGCGGTGAAAAGGATCGTGGTCTGCGCGTACACGAGCGGCAGGCGGGCGCCGGGTGCCAAGAAAGCCTGCGTGGTGCCGTCGGTATCAGCAAGCGTAGCGGACAGTCGAGAGCCGATATTATCGATCCACCACAGGCCATCCTGGAAGGAGATAACCAGGAAGCGGCGATGCAGGTACTGGTTGTCATCGAGTTCGAGTGGCCCCTCGCGTCCAATGAGGAAGGGTTCCTGCGGATCAACGTGGAACCATTCGCCACAGAATTCCAGTGCCAAGCTCATTGTTTGTGTCCAATCGTCATAATGACCGCCGAGATGTTGTCGTGGCCTCCACGGGTAATCGCCGTGTCGCGGAGCGCGTAGGCGAGCGATTGCGCGGATTCTTCCGACATTTCCGTCACTATCCTAGCAATGTCCGCATCCGTCAGTTCGTCGGTGAGTCCATCGGAGCATACGACGACGACGTCGCCAGCCACGGCCGGTACACTACTCACCTCCAATTGTGGAGGTACACGAGCCGCGATGGCGCGTGTGAGGGAACTGCGGGCCGGGTGTACGCGGGCCTCATCTTCACTGATGACACCCTCGTCGATAAGTTCTTGAACGTGGGAATGATCGTGAGTGAGGCGGGTAAGTTCGCCGCCACGTATGAGGTAAGCACGCGAATCGCCAATGTGGAAGACGAACCAGTGGGCAGGGTCCGGGCAATACTGCACCCCAGCCAGCGTTGACCCCGCCTGTTGACGAGCACTCACCATTTCTTGGATCTCTAACTGCGCGGACGCGATTGCCGATTCAACGTGATCGATGCGTTCCTCATCGGAAGAAAGCCCCGCCCACTCAACGCCACTGAGGCTATCGATAACCGCTTGCGCTGCCCTATCTCCTCGCAGATGGCCTCCCATACCGTCAGCCACGGCTCCCATGGGTGGTGCGATGAGGATCCTGTCCTCGTTGCGTTCGCGGATCCTGCCGACGTCGCTCACCCCGGCCATGCGCAGTGTATACACCATAAGGGGAAGTCTACCGGGCGCCGCCCACGGATTCCGGTCGGCTTCGCTGGGAGCTGTTAAACAATTGACGGATAGAATCCCCAGTAGGCCAGCGCAAACAGCAGCGTAATCTGTCCAAAGAAGCTGACCACCACAATGACGTTCGCCAGGCCCGAAAGGGCGTGCGTCTGCGAGCCATCCTTGGGATAGTGCGCCGCATGCCAAGCAAAAGGAACCCTCACCACCATCCAGGCCGCAATAAAGGCGATGGCCTGAACGGCCAACCATCCTCCCTGAACAATGAAGCGGTTTTGCTGATAGGACAGCGCCAGCATAGCCACCGCTCCCACGTAGGCGAGGGCCGCCGTCCAGGCGAGGATGACCGCCAGTGAAGCAAAGCTCACCGTTGGCCCACAGCCGCAGAAGTCCCAGAGTCTCCAGCTGCGAATCCTGATCGCCCCAAGAATGGTCAAAATGATCCCGGAGAAAGTAAGAACGAGACCAACAATAAACGTCCATACCGCAAACGGTCCGGAGGCAAACCAATGTGGCTGATCAACCGAACCCGCCTGGTAAGTCTGGGTGGGCTGCTTGCCAGCTATATGAGGCTGGGCATCTGCCGTCTGTGGGAGTCCATTGATCCAGTCGGCAGTGTCACGCATGGCGTCGGCAACAAGTACGCCGTCAACCTGTAGACCGTGATCGGCGCCGCCGTAATAACGCACGGTGAAGTCATGGTTTCCGTTGCGCGCGAGGTCGTCGCGGAGAATTTGTGGGCCTTGGATTGTGGGCATCGACATGTCGCCCGTGCCGTAGAGCATGAAAACCGGCATATCCATTTGGCGCTGGTATTTTGACACGTCGAAGTCGATGTACTTAAAGGTATCCGCACCAAAGTCCTGGCCCACCAATCTCGGAATAACCCCGATAAATCGCTCCGGAGCACCAAGGTTACGCAGGTACGTATCCGCGGCCATAGCGCCTTGCTCTCGAATGGGAAGAACTGGGGCCGAAATGAGGGCAACGAAACCCACGTGGTTATTCCTCGCCGCAATGATCGGCGCAATAAAACATCCTTCCGAGACAGCATAAATGCCACTTTGGCGCGGATTTACGCCGGGAAGCTTCAGGAGGTCTTCATACACATCTTCGTAGTCATCGGCCAGTGCCGGATAATCGCGATGCGTCGTCGTGTAGTCCGTCGTTCGTTTGTCAGGGACAATCGTGACGATTCCAGCGGACGACAATGCCGCTGCTTCACGCTCAAAGTTTGTGTGCGAATCCGTTCCCGTACCGTGGATAAAAAGCACACCGGGTGCCAATCCGTCGAAACCAATCGGACGGCGGATCGTCGCTGGAATAACCGTCCCATCCCGCAACGTCACCTCGGACACTTCCATGGACACGTCGTAGGTTCCCAACGCCGGGGTGTCCCATTGCGTGGTAATCGCGGTATCGGCCCGTTCTGGAACAATGAGCGACTGCATCGGTTGGGGATTCCACCCAGGACCAGCCCACGTGCCCCACAATCCGAGAATAAGGGTAAGAATAATCCACACGCTGACGCGCGGATGGCGCAAAGCAAAACGTCGCAGACCACGAGCACTCTCAGCCGAGGCAGTCGCCGTGGCCGCAAAGATTTCACTCGTGGACACCACATCACCAACGGCAAGATCGGCGACGGCGTTGTCAACCGTCTCCTCCCCAGAGGGGTCGGCCGTGCCCGCGACGTCGTCGTTCACAGGACGCGGTTCTCCTTGGAGTCCGCCCGCCATCAGAAACCAAGCCGTCCTAGCTTTTTGGGGTCACGCTGCCAGTCCTTGGCAATCTTTACATGGAGATCAAGGTAAATACGGGCGTCAAGAAGCCGCGCAATACCCATGCGGGCGTCACGTCCGATCTGCTTGAGACGCGAACCTCCCTTGCCGATGACAATTCCCTTCTGAGAATCGCGCTCCACATAGAGGTTGGCGTGAATACGCATGAGCGGGCGCTGATCCTTCGCTCCCTTCTTAGCGCGCTCCTCGATGATCTCTTCGAGGGTGACCGCCAGAGAATGCGGGAGTTCATCACGCAACTCTTCGAGGGCCGCCTCGCGAATCAGCTCGCAAATGAGCGTTTCTTCCGACTCATCCGAAATGGCGTCGCGCGGATATAGCGGCGGCGAATCTGGCATCTGTTCCAAGAGCAGCGAGGTGAGTAGCTCAACCTGCTCGCCCTTCACAGCGCTCACAGGAACGATCTCCACGAAATTACCGGCCTGCGACACCTCGATAAGATGGTTGGCCAGCACCTCACGGGATACTTTATCCGCCTTCGTTACGGCGGCGATCACCGGGGTCTTGACCTCCTTGATGAGGTCGATAAGGAAACGGTCACCGGGGCCGATCTTCTCGTCGGCGGGCAGGCACAAAACAACGATGTCGACGTCGGAAAGGGAGTCCCGCACCATATCGTTCAGGCGTTCGCCCAGCAGGGTACGCGGGCGGTGCAGACCGGGGGTATCCACCAGGACAACCTGACCGGCATCCGTGTTGACGATGGCTCGGATAACCCGACGCGTCGTCTCAGGACGAGCCGAGGTAATGGCTACCTTCTGACCCACCATGGCATTCGTGAGGGTGGACTTTCCAGCGTTGGGGCGCCCCACAATGCACGCGAAACCCGCCTTGAAGCCCTCGGGCCAGTCATTCATCAATTCACTCATCGTCATCTTCTCGTTCTACTCGCATCGCAAGAATCGTGGAGAGTCGGTGCCTGCGCCCCTCAAACCTCTCCGCGCTCAAATGAATTCCTTCAATGTCCGCCTCGGAACCGGCAATCGGCACGCGTCCCAATAGTTTGGCAAACAAGCCACCGGCGGTGTCGACGTCGTCGTCGTCCAACTCGACACCAAACAAATCACCCAACTCGTCAATCGGCAGGCGTGACGGGACACGATAGGCACCCTCCCCGAGTACTTCCACCACCGGTTCGGCGCGATCGTGCTCATCAGAAATCTCGCCCACCAGTTCCTCGACAAGATCCTCGATCGTCACGAGGCCTGCGATGCCGCCGTACTCGTCAACCACCAGCGCCATATGGACCTGCGAATCTTGCATCTTACGCATGAGATCGTCCACCACGATGGTCTCGGGAACGAAGAATGGCTCGCGCATGATGCCGGCGACCGTCAAACCCTCCGTGTCGTTGCGGTGGTGGGTGCGGCGCATGACGTCCTTGAGATACACGACGCCCAAGATGTCGTCGATATCGTCGCCCATGACCGGCACACGGGAGAATCCCGAGCGGGTGAAGAGCGACATCACCTTGTCCATGCCCTGATCGGAGCTGATGGTGACCATATCGGTGCGTGGAACCATCACCTCGCGTACCAGAGTCTTTCCCATCTCGAAGACGGACTGAAGCAGCTCTCGTTCGTCGTCGTCTAACGCCTCCGACTCGGTGACACGCTCGACCATAACGGCTAGCTGATTCTCGTGAAGTTGCTCCGTCTCCTCAGGAGACGGCTCGCGGCTACGAATAAACATCCCGAAGAAGCCCGTAATTGTGAGAACCGGGCCAGAGAGCCAACCAAGGACCCGCACTGGCCGCTGCACGCCGAACGTTGTCGGAGAAAAGCCAGCCAGCGCCACCATGACGATAACGCACACGAGCACGAATCCGAGCACAGCCTGCCACCAGGTGTGGACAATGCCCACGATAGCGAGCGTGGCAAACACGCCAAAGAACGAGGTAAACAGGGCGCGCAACGAGGCGAGCCCTGCGATAGCCGCGGGGCGCTTCGCCACAATCTTAATAATCCGCTGCCCACCGCGTTGACCGTTAGCAAAGGCCTCCGCGGCTTCATTACGGGTGATTCGTCCCAGAGCCGCCACGCCAGCCGAGCAGAGGCCTGCTCCGACAAGGCAGACAAGTGCCAGAAGAATGAAAGGAAGAAGGGGTAAGTCGCTTGTGTTCATCAATTCACCGCATCAATTCACGGTTGGTTCAGGAACGGAATACGGCCCTCCACGGGAGGCGAGGAAGGTGAGGAGCAGAGTGCGCTGGAGATTGAACATCTCTTCGCGCTCATCCGGCTCCACGTGGTCGTAACCTAGCAGGTGGAGGATGCCATGGGTGACCAGCAGCAGGATCTCCTCGGCCACCGAGTGCCCGGCCTGCAAAGCCTGACGGATGGCCACCTGCGGGCACACGACGATATCACCGAGCATACCTTCCTGTGGTTCCTCGTCCGCCGGTGCGGGCCGCAGCTCGTCCATCGGGAAGGACAACACGTCTGTGGGGCCCGGAAGATCCATCCATTCAATGTGAAGGCGCTCGATGGCGGCCTCGTCCACAAGAATGACGTTCAGTTCAGCCTGGGGATGCACACGCATCTGGTCGAGGACGTAGGTGGCGAGCGCCGCGATCTCGGCCAGATTCTGCGCCGGCTGGAATCCCGACTCGTCGTTGACTTCGATACTCATCGCGTGTTCCTTCTTCCGTGGCCGCGGCGTTGGCCGCGATCGTAGCCTTGGCCTCGACCATCCTGCCCGCGGTGACCGTCCGCATCATGCTCATCGCGCTGTCCCCAGCGCTCGTAGGCGTCGATAATCTCGCTGACGAGACGGTGGCGCACCACATCCCCCGAACCGAGCTCAATAAAACGCACACCGGGGACATCGCGCAAAATGCGCCGCACCACGATGAGACCAGACTTCTTACCGCCCGCCAGATCCACCTGCGTGACATCACCCGTTACCACCATCTTCGAGCCAAAACCGAGGCGGGTGAGGAACATCTTCATCTGTTCCGGGGTGGTGTTCTGCGCCTCGTCAAGAATGACAAAGGCGTCGTTGAGGGTGCGCCCACGCATGTAGGCGAGCGGGGCCACCTCAATGGTTCCCGCGGCCATAAGCTTGGGGATCGATTCGGGATCGATCATGTCGTACATCGCGTCGTACAACGGGCGCAGATAGGGATCAATCTTGTCCGTCAGGGAACCGGGGAGGAAACCGAGCGACTCCCCAGCCTCGACCGCCGGGCGGGTGAGAATAATGCGCGAGACCTGACGCGTTTGCAGCGCCACGACGGCCTTCGCCATCGCCAGATAGGTCTTGCCGGTTCCCGCAGGGCCGATGCCAAACGTAATGGCATGCTCGTCAATGGCATCCACATAGGCCTTCTGTCCGAGCGTCTTGGGACGAATGGTCTTGCCATGGGCCGAGAGAATGTCCGCGTTGAGAAGCTCGGTGGGGCGTGCCACCCCCGCCTTGAGAATAGAGATCGCCCGTTCCACGGCGTCCACAGTGAGGTGCTCGCCATCGGCCACCACATCAATGAGTTCGCCAATGAGAGTATCGGCCATCTCTAGCGCAGCTTCCGGACCTGCAAGCTTCATCTCGTGGCCGACCACGTAGATCGATACCGGAGCCAGCCCTCGCTCCAGAGACCGCAACACCTCGTCGCGATGGCCGAGGAGATTGATCATGGCAACGCGTTCGGGTACCAAAATGGTGCGTTCGCCCAGTGATTCTGTCATGAGGTCCTTTGATCTTCGGTGCCCGTCCGGTTGATCGGTGATTCCCGGCAGGCAATTATTCACTCAATATTGTGGCATGAGTGCCCAGAATATGGCAGTTACGCCGGTCCCACCGCGGCAAGTGTGGCGATCGCGTAGGGCCCGGCTGTTGCCGATCGCAGCACGTGCGGGGCCAGCAGCACAATCTCTGCCCCCAGATCACGGAACGCGTCCAGTTCCTCCGGGGTAATTCCACCTTCGGGACCGACGACGACGTAGCACGCCTCCGCCTCCGCCTGCTCACCGCTGATCTGGTCTGTACACGCGGTTGCTGTGCGAAGCGCGGCGGAAAGAAGCAACGCCCCCTCTTCGTGGCAGACAAAGACTTTCCCGCCCTGGGAGATGACACCCCGCAGCGTTGCCGTCAATTGTTTGGTGGTCTGGACATCGGCGACCAAAGGGAGCCATGCGCGGCGCGACTGTTTGGCGGCAGAGCGCGCCGTGGCTTCCCAGCGGCCGCGCCCCTTCGTTTCTTTGCCGCGCCAATTGACAATGGTGCGCGCAGACTGCCACGGGATGAAACCCATGGCTCCGTACTCCGTGGCCGTCTCCACCGCCTGCTCATCGCGGCCGCCCTTGGCGAGCGCCTGGACGAGGGTGATGGAGGTACGCGGTGCCGGTTCGGTCACCACCTCGTCCAGCCGCAGTTCCAGAGAACCACGCCCGGTGGCCGTCACTTCACAGCGAGCTCGAGTGCCTTTCCCATCCACAACGTCAATCCGCTCCCCCACCCGGGTACGGCGCACCGTGGCGGCGTGATGGCCCTCGTCTCCGTCAAGGACGAGGGCCATCCCGGCGCTCACGCCGTCAAGCGGAGCAATGTAGACGGGCGCCGTCATCGACCGGCGAACTTATCGCGCAGCTTGGAGAAGAGGGAGCCGCTGGTCTGGACCAGGTTGCCCACCGGCTGCTCCTCGCCACGCAGATGCGCAAGTTCTTCCAGCAGGCGGCGCTGGGCCTCGTCGAGTCGCGTGGGAGTCTTCACAGCAATGGTGACCTTGAGATCGCCGCGGCCGGTACGGCGCAAACGCCCCACACCAAGCCCCTGCAGCACGACAACGTGACCGGACGGGGTTCCCGCCGGAATAACAATGTCACGCTGACCATCGAAGGTCTCGATCGGCACGGTGGTGCCCAGCGCCGCATTCGTCATAGGGATCTGCAACTCGCACTGAAGATCGTCACCCACGCGCTGGAAAATCGCGTTCTGGTTGATATGAACCTCAACAAAGAGGTCTCCAGCAGGACCGCCTTCCACGCCGGCGTCGCCCTGCCCGGCCAAACGGATACGCATGCCTTCCTCAACGCCCTGCGGCACCTTGACCTTGATGGTCTTGGTAGCGCGCACGCGACCCTCGCCGGCGCACTCCTGGCACGGCGAGACAATAATGGTGCCATGGCCGTGGCAGGTGGTACACGGCGACTGCGAGACCATCTGCCCAAACAGCGAGTTGGTAATGCGTTGCACGCTGCCCGTACCGCCACAATCATGGCAGGTGATCGGCTGTGTACCGGGGGCGGCGCAGGTGCCGTGACACACCGGGCACTCGGCCGCAAGAGTATGCGAAAACTGCTTTTCTGCTCCGAAAACGACGTCCTCAAGATCAAGGGTCAACGCAATGAGCGAATCTTGGCCGCGGCGTCCGCGCGGCACCGGGCCACGTTGGCCACCCATGCCACCTCCAAAGAAGGAGGCAAAGATATCGGAGAAGTCGCCGAATCCAGCTCCGGCACCGCCGCCACGCAGGGCGTCAGTGCCGCCCATGTCGTACAACCGGCGCTGCTCGTCATTCGAGAGTACGTCGTAGGCCTCGTTGACGGCCTTAAATTCCTCGGCACCGTCCGGTCCAGCCACATCCGGATGAAGCTTGCGGGCAAGCTTGCGGTAGGCCTTCTTGATCTCGTCCTGAGAGGCGTTGCGATCAACGCCGAGGGTTGCATAGTAATCTGCCACAGTTTCTCTTCTTGGGTCCTAGTTTCCGGTGCGCTTAGCGCCCCGAGAGAATATCAGATAGATACTGGGCAACTGCGTGAACAGCTGCCATGGATCCGGGATAGTCCATGCGGGTGGGCCCCACAATGCCGACGCGTGCGACCGTGCGATCCGCCACGTCGTAGCTAGTGGAGATAACGGAGGCCTCGGTGAGGTTCTCATGCTTGTTCTCCTGCCCGATGGAAACCGCCATACCTTCGTGCATGGTGGTGAGGAGCTTGAGCAGTACCACCTGCTCCTCGAGTGCTTCCAGAACCGGAGAAATAGTTCTGGCAAAATCGACGGAATGACGCGAGAGGTTGGCCGTTCCAGCCAGTGCAATCCGCTCTTCGCCTTCGGCACGCAGAGCCTCACCCACCACGGAGTTCACAGCTTCTGCAACATCTTGAAGGGCGCTAGGAAGATCCTCGACCACGTCGCTTGCATCGCTCAAAGTGTTGAGAGATTGCCCCGCCCAATGGTGATTCAGCCTGCGAGCCAATTCCTCTAGCCCCTCGGCTGGTACAGGTACTTCGAAGACCAGCGTGCGCTGCTCCACACGCCCCGCATCCGTGATGATGACAAGAATCGCGTGGCGTTCTCCCAGCGGGATAAGTTCCAGGTGACGTAGCGAGACCTTCTGGAGCGAGGGATACTGAACGACGGCGACCTGCCGCGTGATTCCAGCCAACAAACGAACTGCCCGTCCGACGACGTCGTCGAGATCAACTGCGCCTTCCAGCAGGCGTTCAATGGCGTGGCGTTCCGCCGTCGAGAGCGGCTTGATCTCGTGTAGGGAGTTAACGAAACTGCGGTATCCCTGGTCTGTAGGAACGCGGCCAGCCGACGTGTGTGGCTGATGAACGAGCCCCTCATTTTCCAGAACAGCCATGTCGTTGCGGATCGTGGCCGGCGAGACACCTAGCTGGTACCTCTCGACGAGCGCGCGCGAGCCCACTGGTTCACGGGTTGTCACGTAGTCACGGACGATGGCTTCTAGCACCCTCGCCCGGCGTTCCTCGCTTCCCATCGCCCCTCCCAGTCGATAGCACTCGGTCATTCTGAGTGCTAATCCTACGCGCTTTGGCGAAGCTCGCCTATCAAGGATGAGCGATGCCACTTGGCACGCTACCCTGTTCACGTGACTATCCCTCCTTCTTCAGACCGTTACGGCCACGACATTCTCGCCTCCGACCCCCACCTGCGCGAGGAACGACGCCGGCGTCCCACCTCCGAACGCATCACCGCCGAACCCGGCCTCCTCATTGAAGATGTTCAGTCCGGATTCGTGGGCGAAATCGTGCGAGTTGGGAGGGTCGCTGGCGCCTGGCAGTTCGAGCTGGAGGACCGTGTGGGAGCACGGAGATCTTTCCCGATGGGTCGCGGCTACTGGATTGAGGGCAGGCCCGTGGAACTCGTTGCCCCGGAAGTCGGGAGCGCCGCTTATACCGCGGGGGTGGGAGCCAAGAAGACAGGGCCGGCGCCCCGCACGGTCGCCGGACACACCGTAACCGCCTCCGGATCGCTTCATGTTGCTCACCGCGCCCGAGTAGCGCGCGAGTCCCGCATCTGGGTTGAAGGTAAACATGATGCCGAGCTGGTGCAGAAGGTGTGGGGTGAGGACTTGGCGTTGGAGGGCGTCGTCGTCGAAGAATTGCTCGGTGTGGATCACCTGGAGGATGTGCTGCGGGCATTTGGGCCCAGCGACGATCGGCGCGCTGGTATTCTCGTGGACCACCTGGTGCCCGGGTCCAAGGAATCACGTATTGCCGAGAAGGTTGCCCACCTGCCCGGCGTACTCGTACGTGGGCATCCCTACGTGGACGTGTGGCAGGCAGTTAAGCCGGGCGCTCTCGGAATGCGCGCATGGCCGCAGGTGCCACGCGGCGAGGACATCAAGGTAGGCACGCTGCGACGCATGGGCTGGCCGCACGCAACCGCTCACGATGTGGGCCTCGGGTGGGCGCGTATCCTCTCGCGCGTGCAATCCTACAAGGACCTCGAGCCAAGCCTCCTGGGCCGCATGGAAGAACTCATCGATTTCGTCACCGAGCCGGGAACGCATTGACGGATCGAACGGCGCAAGCCTGCGACGAGGAAGAATACCCGCAATGTGGTAGCGGACCAAGGCTGATGAGTTCTATCCTGAGGAGATGGGGCATGTGCCCCACACCACACACCGATGGAGGAGAACGATGGCGTTCATACACCTAGCTCATGTCCTGGATCCGAGCGACTACGCATGGCCCGACGAGCCGGTCCTTGAGGTCCGCCCCGATACCGTCATTCACGAAACCGGCAAACCTTTTAACTCAATCATTTCCACGCTGCCCAACCACTTCGGCACCCACATGGACGGCCCCCACCACTTCAATACCGTGGGCACAGCCTTTGACGAACTCCCCATCGAGACCTTCGGGTATGAGGGTGACGAGGTTCTTGTTGTTGACTTGCCACACCGTTGCGCTCCCGCCGAAGTGATCGTCAAAGAAGATGTGGAGCCCTATGCCGAGCAGCTCGCAGGCATTCGCCTGCTGCTTCTACGCACCGGTTACGAGAAGTACCGCGCCACGAACCAGGAGTTCTACCAGATGAAGGGCCTCAGCCTGCATCCGGATCTGTGCCGCTGGCTCAACGAAGAATGCCCCGATCTGGCGTGTGTCGCCATGGACTGGCTCTCCGTTGCTTCACCCACCAACGATTACGGCGAGGAGGCCCACCACTGGCTGCTGGGTAACTACACTGATCACGTCATCACGGCCATCGAGGACATGCCAATGGCCGCGCTCGGCGATCGCAAGATTAAGGCCGTGACACTCGGGCCGCTGCGCATCAAGGGTGCGGATTCCTCACAGGTGTGCGCCATGGCGTGGGTCGAGGATTAGTCGCTTTCGATAGCGGAATTCGCCACGGGGAAGAGGTCGCGTCACAAGCTCGCCACCCACAAAGTTCCCACGTGAATAACCGAGCGCAACAGAAACAACCGAGGGAAATACCTGATCGTTTCCCTCGGTTGTTTCACCAAAGCTCGTTTACTTCAACGCCAGCGTCGTTGATGTTGGTACCAGTACTGGTCCACAACGTCAACGCCCGCCCGCTACTTCCAGGATGGGCGAACATCCGGCAGCCCCAGGACCAAATCATTACGCGCCTGTTCCAGGTGCGCACGCATTGCAGCTTCGGCGGCGCGGTCATTTCCTGACGCAATGGCACGACGAATAGCAAAGTGGTGGGAACGGACACGATTGCGAATGGAATCGTCCATACCCATCTTGCGGCGGGGATCAATGAGGATCTGCTGCAGCGGCTGCATAACAGACTCAAGGAAAGGATTTCCACTGGCCTGCAGGATCACGTTGTGGAAGGCCTGATCTGCGGCAACAATTCCTTCCACATCATTACGCTCGGCAGCACGATCGAACGCATCAAGATGCTGCTGCATCAACTCAAGTTCCTCATCCGAATGCTTGAGCGCGGCTAGGCCCGCAGCCCCCACTTCAATGATGATGCGCACTTCAGAAAGTTGAAGGCCTAGTTGACGCTCGGAATAATTGCGGGTCATGGCAAGCGCCACCGCGGAAAAATCAGTCCACGTAGATACCGGCCTGACGAACGTTCCGCGTCCATGGACGACATCAAGAATCCCACGGGTCGCCAAATCACGTACGGCCTCGCGCATTGTTGGGCGGGAAACCTCCAGATAGGCGGCAAGCTCAACTTCCGCCGGAAGTGGTTTTCCCCCTTCAAAAGTGCCGTCAAGAATGGATTCAAAGAGGTTGCTAATCGCCTCATTTACGCGGGTACTGGCCATACGACTCCTCATCCACAAGCATTTTGACGAATAGTACGCCCTATATTCCTCAGAGCACTCCTACGAAAGTTGGATACCTCATGAACCATCTAGCAAAAGCTTTTATTATAACAATAACGTCACGAGAATATAACGATTTAATAACGTTAACGCTATCAGAGATCTTGAGCGTCCCATAGCTTTCGCGTCACTGTATCTGCAAGAAGGCGCCCTTTGAGAGTAAGGACAAGACGCCCACGAAGCGCCACCGCGGGAACGACCAACCCATCCGCTATAAAGCCAGCGACGACCGCCGGCGAAACTCCGCGCGGAACCTCGATCCCTTCGGCAAGGCGGATCCCGAGCATGACATCTTCTTCGGCCCGTTCCGACTCGCTGAGGACTTCTCGTCCGGCCGCGGGACTAACGATCGCGGCGCCGTCGTCGTCCAGCTGGCCACCCTCCAATCGCTGCGCGTACGCCAACGGGTGCTTGACGTTCCAGAAACGAGTTCCACCAATCTGAGAATGCGCACCCGGACCGTAACCCCACCAGTCGCCGCGGTGCCAGTACATGAGGTTGTGTTGGCATTCGTGGCCGGGCTTGGCCCAGTTGGAAATCTCGTACCACTGGTAACCAGCAGCATGAAGCAGCGAATCAACGATCTCGTAGCGATCGGCCTGTTCGTCAGGATCCGGGAGCGAGAGTTCACCGCGCCGCACCTGCGCACCCATTTTCGTTCCGGGCTCGACCGTGAGGGCGTACGCGGAGATGTGGTCAGGGTTCATGGCGATCGCAGCCTCGACCGATGCGCGCCACTGATCGTCGGTTTCTCCCGGAGCACCGTAGATAAGATCCACGGAAACGTCCAACCCCACCTCGCGAGCCCACGCCACGGCCTTTGGCACTTGCTCGGGCCGATGCTGGCGGTCAAGGATCTGCAACACCTCGGGCACCGCCGACTGCATTCCAAAAGACACTCGAGTAAAGCCGCCGTCGCGCAGCCGCTGCAACGAATCACGGGTAACGCTCTCTGGGTTAGCCTCGGTGGTCACCTCGGCGCCCGGAACCAGACCAAACGCTTGATCAAGCCGCTCCAGCACCGCCACCAGTTGCTCGGTGGCCAACATCGTGGGGGTACCGCCACCAAAAAACACACTGGTAAGCTGCGGCTCCTCGCCAACACCCGTGAGCACGCGCTCAGAAAGCGCGATTTCGCGCTCCAGTGAATCAGGGAAGTCCGCAACACTTGCTCCAGGACCAAAATCCAGGTTCGTGTAGGTATTGAAATCGCAGTAGCCGCAGCGCACGCTGCAAAACGGAATATGAACGTAGGCGGCCAATCCCCCGCTCACGTCCGGGTTGGGTAACGAGCCATCAGAGGGTGCCGGTTCGCCGTCAGGTAACACTGGCATTAGTGTTTCCCGCCC
The DNA here is from genome assembly GCA_039812645.1 of Actinomycetaceae bacterium. Lineage (GTDB taxonomy): Bacteria > Actinomycetota > Actinomycetes > Actinomycetales > Actinomycetaceae > Ancrocorticia. Next base: position 29,058 of record JBDIAV010000014.1, on the reverse strand, counting down.
GCGCTTAGCTCGCGCCGCACGGCCGTCACGTCATGAACCGAGCGCCCCGCCTCCAGGCCGCGCTCCTCAAATCGGGTCATGAGGCGCCCGTCCCAGCGCGGCGCGAAGCCCCCACGCTTGCCATCAGGATCGTTGGCATCGGGGCGCTCACCCGCATGCGCGTTATCGAAATAGGGGCTCGCCTCGACTTCGTCACGCATCTGCCAAGCGTAATCTTCCCAGTCGGTGGCCATGCGCCACAGCCCGCCCGGAGCGAGAACTCCGGCGGCAATCCCGGTGAACGAGGCACTCACGAGGCGACGCTTGCGATGGCGAGCCTTGCGCCACGGGTCCGGGAAGAAAGTCCACATCATGGACGCACGCGGGTTCGACGAGTTCGGGTTGGTCAGATCAAGTTCCGGCCCAAGTTCCAGTATCTGGGCCGGATCTTCTACACCGGCGCTGGCCAGCCCAAACAGGATGGGCAAGATCTGTGCGCAGTCGCCCTCAACAAGCCGCACGTTGTTTGCGCCGCCACGCACCGCGTTTGCGACACAGCGCGCTACACCCGGGTGCCACGCCTCAATCGCGAGAATATTCTGCTCGGGGTGGGCTTTCGCGTAGGAGACGAGTTGCTCGCCGGATCCCGGCCCGATTTCGACGACGAGTGGAGCCTCGCGCCCGAATTCCTTCGTGAGGTCGACGACGGCGTCCACAGCGATTGTTGTCGGTGTGTCACCCGCAGGAATGTCGATGACGAACTCGGGGCCGTGTTCGGCCAGCAGGTCCTCGTACTGGCGCACGAAGCGCCCGCCACGGCGGCTAAACGACTTGATCCGTGAGGGGATGCGTTCGCGCTGAGACTCCCGCGCAACCGTATTCGAGGCGGTCGAGCCACCGTCTGAATCGGTAGCGAAAACATTGTTTGTCACGAGGAGATGCCCTTCATCTTGTTCTGTCAGTCGTTGAGGTTGCTTAACCTAGGATGGCCCACACATCGGAAAGAGTCAGCTGTGGCGTGAGGTATCAACCTGGCGGGAGGCCGCCGTCGTCGCGAGGCGGAGCATACGCTCACAAAGGCGAAACTCTTCCGGGCCCTCACACTCGTGTGCCCACAGCAGTCGCTGAGCATCCTGCGGATTCCCGTAGCGATACCAGCGCGCACAACTCACACCGTGCCCGGGTGTGGAGATAACCTCCATCTGGTCACCGGCCTCGATACGCCCAGTCTTGATGACCTTGAAGTACACGCCGGACTTCTCCCGTTGGGAGAACTCTTTCACCATCGTCGCGTGCCCGATCCATCGAGCAAAAGTGGAACACGGAGTTCTGGTGCCCGTCGCCTCCAGAATTACACTGCCCACCCGAAGCCGCGCGCCAATCTCTAGATCGTCAATCGGACCAGAGACACGGAGGTTCTCACCAAACTGGCCGGCGGGGAAAGATTGACCTAGCGTCTCTTCCCAGTAGTCGATCTCTTCCTGGGCAAGGGCGTAGAGGGCCTGATCAAAGCCACCGTGGTGCTTGCGATCGGCCTGCACGTCACCATAGAGCCCGAGCTTTCCCACCTTCACCGGGCCGTCGACGGCCCGCTTGTCGATGGCGGTGACGCCCACCGTTCCCGAATCTGGGTGCAGCTGATGCACGACGCACACCGCGAGAACCTCACCGGCGTGAGCGCCCGTTTCCAGCGCTACCGGAAAGCCCTCACGAACCGGCCCCAGGCCGCCGTGCTCCTGCGGGGTCAGCTGGCTTCCTCGTCCGGGGTAAGCCCCATCCAAGTTCCTTGACGTCAGTCGTGAAAGCGAGCTTTCATGCTTCAGACTGCGTCCTTGCCCCTCACGCAAGTAAACGTGCGCAGCTCGGATTTCGTCGCCGTCGTCATGAACTTTTGCCTGAACCGTCACTGTCACTTTCCAGCGGGCTGATCGGAGGTGAGGGCAGCGACGAACGCCTCCTGCGGCACATCCACGCGGCCGATGGTCTTCATACGCTTCTTGCCCTCCTTCTGCTTCTCTAGCAGCTTGCGCTTACGGGAAACGTCGCCGCCGTAACACTTGGCGAGGACGTCCTTGCGCATCGCCTTGATGGTCTCACGCGCGATGACACGGGCACCGATCGCGGCCTGCACCGGAATCTCAAACTGCTGTCGAGGAATGAGAGCCTTAAGCTTCTTCGTCATCTCCAGACCGTAGGAGTAGGCCTTGTCGCGGTGCACGATGGAGCTGAAGGCATCCACCTTCTCGTGGTTGAGCAGCACATCTACCTTGACCAGATCGGCATCCTGCTCGCCGTCCACCTCGTAATCGAAGGAGGCGTAACCCTTGGTACGGCTCTTCATGTGGTCGAAGAAGTCGGTGACGATCTCGGCGAGCGGCAAAATGTAGTGCAACTCCACGCGCTCCTCGGAAAGATAATCCATGCCTTGCAGGGCACCGCGGCGCTGCTGGCACAGTTTCATAAGGGTGCCTACGTAGTCCGACGGGGTAAGAATCGTCGCGTTAACCACCGGCTCAAAGATCGTGGCAACCTTCCCCTCGGGGAACTCGGAGGGGTTGGTCACGATGACTTCCTCGCCGCCGTCGGTCACCACACGGTAAATTACCGAGGGTGCAGTGGCGATGATGGGAATATCGAACTCGCGCTCGATGCGCTCGCGAATAATCTCCAGGTGAAGCAGACCAAGGAATCCACAGCGGAAACCGAAACCGAGCGCCACGGAGTTCTCCGGCTCGTACTGGAGGGCGGCGTCGTTGAGCTTGAGCTTATCGAGCGCCTCGCGCAGTGCTGGGTAGTCCGAGCCGTCGATCGGGTAGATACCCGAGAACACCATCGGCTTGGGGTCGGCATATCCAGCAAGGGCCTCGGAAGCGGGCTTGCCCGCCAAAGTAACGGTATCGCCCACGCGCGACTGGCGCACATCCTTCACACCGGTGATGAGGTAACCCACCTCGCCCACGGATAGACCTTCGGTGGGCGTCGGTTCCGGCGAAATGACACCGATCTCCAACAGCTCGTGAGTCGCGCCGGTGGACATCATCGAGATACGCTCACGCGGGGAGAGACGGCCATCCTTCACACGCACGTAGGTCACGACGCCGCGGTAGATGTCATACACCGAATCGAAAATCATGGCGCGGGTACGGCCATTTGGATCTCCCTGTGGGGAAGGGACCTCGCGCACGATGCGGTCAAGCAGTTCGGGAACTCCGGCGCCCGTCTTGCCCGACACGGCGATGCACTCCTCCGGCTCAATACCCAGCAGCGAGGCCACCTCGGCCGCGTACTTCTCCGGCTGTGCCGAAGGAAGATCGATTTTATTGAGCACGGGGATAATCGTCAGATCGTTCTCCATGGCCATGTAGAGGTTCGCAAGGGTCTGCGCCTCGATACCCTGGGTGGCGTCCACCAGCAGCACCGCACCCTCGCACGCCGCCAACGAGCGGTTGACCTCATAGGAGAAGTCCACGTGCCCGGGCGTATCAATCATGTTGAGGGCGTAGGCCTGGCCGTCCAGCGTCCACGGCAGGCGCACCGCCTGCGACTTAATGGTGATGCCGCGCTCGCGCTCGATATCCATACGGTCGAGGTACTGGTCGCGCATGAGGCGCTCATCGACGATACCGGTCAACTGCAGCATACGATCGGCCAACGTGGACTTGCCATGGTCGATGTGGGCAATGATGCAGAAGTTGCGGATAAGCTCCGGCTTCGTGGCGGCGGGCCGAATATCGGCGGGCGTAGTGACGGGCACAGTACTCCTTAGAAGATGAGAGATTTCGCCGATGGGTTCGGCCGTCACGAGGGTGACACGGGACTTGGCTGGCAAGGCGGACAACGAGTCGGCACTGGTGGTGCCGACGAGAAGGACAACGCCGCCGGACAAGATGTCCGTGACATCCGCAGTAGGCCATGACCCATCGGCGAGATCTCTAAAGCTCCCGCCCATTCTAGTGGGGATTTCTCCCGGCAGGAATTTTCCCGCGTGTGGGGTTGGCTGCGTTCGCTAGTGCTACGTTTCACCTATGGAAAGACTCGGTAAGCACGCGGCTGACCGCGAGCGCACTGGCAGCGGAGAGATTGGCGACGACGACGTCCGCTCCGGTCGCGTTGGTGACGTCCCGGCCGTTGTAGGGCCCCTCCGCGGACAGACGGCATCCTGGTCCTCGCCCGCATCCGCGAGCGCATCCAGCTCGGACTGCGTCGTCATCAATCACCTCGACGTGGTCCGTGGTGGGACCACGATTCTTCGTGATGTTAACCTCGCGGTTCCTCGCGGCTCGATCATTGGATTGCTTGGGCCGTCTGGGTGCGGAAAGACAACACTCATGCGTTCCATCGTCGGAGTGCAGAAAATCGCCGGAGGCAGTATTGAAGTGCTCGGGTTGGAGACGGGTGCCCGCGAGCTGCGTGGGCGGATTGGTTACGTAACGCAGCAGGTCTCCGTGTACGCCGACCTCACGGTCAAGCAGAACGTCGAGTATTTTGCCACCTTGTACGGGGTGGGGCGAGATGCCGTTGCGCAAGCGATGGCCACGGTTGGGCTCGCGGATTACGCGGCGCGCAGGGTCTCCCAGCTTTCAGGCGGGCAGGCTAGCCGCGCTTCCCTTGCGTGCGCGCTGGTGGGAAATCCCGAGGTGCTTGTACTAGATGAACCGACGGTGGGGCTCGATCCCGTTACCCGCACCGAGCTGTGGGATACGTTCCGGGCATTGGCGGGCGCGGGGCACACGCTCATCGTCTCCAGCCACGTCATGGACGAGGCGACGCGCTGCGACAGTCTGCTCCTCATGCGCGAGGGCGAGGTACTCGGCCATCTCACTCCGGAGCAGCTCATGCGGCGCACGGGTGTCGAATCGCCAGATGAGGCATTCCTAGTGCTGATTAAGAGTCACGCGACGGGTGGGCGGAGGCAGGCGCGGCATCGGCGCGAGAAAGCGGAGGGCGAACAAGAAACCTATGACGACCGTAGCCAAGAAACTCATGGCGAACATAGCAACGAAAACCGCAAACCTGAAGACACCCGGTACGAACCTCACGGCAAACAGGATTCCCGCGGAGAGGAGCAGTCATGAACTTCCGGACCTATCGTGCCACCACCTATCGCGTACTGCGCCAACTCAGGGCAGATCCCCGCACCATTGGACTGATTCTTGGTGTTCCTACCATTTTGCTTGTGCTTCTCTATTACGTATACGGCGACTATCCCGGGATTCCGGGAGTTGATCCCGCATTCCCCGATATCGCGCTGACGATGCTGGGAATCTTGCCCATGATCGCGATGTTCCTCGTCACCTCTGTGGCGATGCAGCGCGAGCGTGTGACGGGAACCCTCGAACGGCTCTGGACCACTCCCCTACACCGGGCCGATCTACTACTTGGTTACGCCAGTGCGTTTGCCGTCATGGCACTCGTGCAGTCACTCATTCTGTGCGGTGTCGCGTACTTTTGGCTCGGCGTGGATTCGGCCGGTTCACCATGGATTCTTCTCATCGCTACCCTGGATTCGGTGGTGGGCGTAGCATTTGGCCTTCTCACCAGTGCCTTTGCACGCACCGAGTTTCAGGCGGTGCAGTTCATGCCGGTGGTTATCGGACCCCAGATCTTCTTGTGCGGTCTGTTCGTGGCCCGCGACCAACTCCCCACCGTGCTCGAATGGTGGTCTAATATCCTGCCCATGAGCTACGCGGTGGACGCCCTCCATGTTGTGGACACGAACTCCGGATTCAGTTCGGACCTCACAGTTGATCTTGCCGTCCTCGGTGGCTTCGGGCTACTCGCCCTCACCATCGCGGCCTTCACGATGCCGCGCCGCGCGGCATAGACACGATGTTCAGGTTTGAAGGGAGAGCAACATATGCCTACATGGGAAAAGGTCGTACATATCACCGTATTACTGATAGCTGCCGTCCTGCTCTTTTGGCGCGGCGAATCAGCAGCACTTCCCGTTGTTTTCGCCGGATATGTTTTCGCTTTGTTGCGCCGTTCACAGCCCACACAACCCGGACGGGATCGCATTCCGCGAACCCCAAATCCGCACGGGGACTAATTCTCGCTAGCCCAGCGCTCAGTGATCCGCCGGGCCATCTCGGCGTAGACCTCGGGAACATAATGGAAGGGCGCTGCGCCCCATTGGTGTCCAGAATCAGCCCGCACAGCATCAATGCGCAGTACCTCGAACCCGAGTTCGCGAGCGCAAGCATAGTACGGCGCATATGCCTCGTTCCACGTCACGCTTGATCGGCCGAGCGAACCGCTCACATCGTGTCCCTCATCATCTAGAGCGGCGAAATCCGGCGCAACAACAATGGTCCGCCCCAACGCTCCACACTCCGCAACCGCCGAGTACAACTTCGCCGCCGCATCCTTCCATGCCGCAACATGTTCCGAGTCGCCAAACGCGGTGTAGAGCCCCTGTTCCTGAACCTCCGGGTACCACGCGGATTCCTTGAGTTCCTGCGATGCCGTGACACTCTGACCAGCCAAATTCGTATAGATCCCCAGCCGTTCATCAACGAGATCTATGAGCAGATAATCGCCTCGTTCAAGGGCTTCCCGTACCATCTCAAACGCGTTGCCAGCAAAGTCTCCATGCAGTTGACGCCGCCGGAATTCTGAGTCGAGGCCGTCGGGACAATCAGGTAGTGGCCAGGAACGATCAGCGCTCAGCCACGACTGCCGGGCGATGTACCCAGTGAGCTCGCCCAACTCTGGATGGAACGCAAGCAGGTCTCGGCTCACGCACGAACCGTAAATGAGTACTCCCCGGTTGCGCCCCATAAGCCCACTCTCCTACCCGTGCCACATGCCGGTCACGTCGAGGACCTCGGTGTCAGGTCCGATCGCCTTACGTAACTCCGCAAACTCTCGGTGAGCAACAAGAAGGACGACGACGTCCGCATTTCTCACCAGCGCAGGACCCGAGTCCAACATGACATTTTCAGCTGCCTTCAAATCCGCAGGAAGCTCGCGCACATGCGGATCGATCGCCACAAAACTTACACCGGGGAATCGATGCGCCGCCAAACGCACGATCTCCAACGCCGGTGACTGGCGGACGTCGTCGACATTGGGCTTGAAGGTCAACCCAAGCAACGCTACTCGCGGCCTCACGCCACTCCCCACGAACTTGCCGAGCGCCACCCCCAATTTCTCCACCACCCAGTGTGGTTTGGAATCGTTGACCTCGCGAGCGCTGCGAACCAGCCGTGCGAGTTCGGGATTGCGTTGCACGATAAACCAAGGGTCGATCGCGATACAGTGGCCGCCCACGCCGGGTCCCGGCTGCAAGATTGTGACGCGCGGATGTCGATTAGCAAGGCGGATAAGTTCGTAGACGTCCACGCCCTCGGCGTCCGCGATGAGGGAGAGCTCGTTGGCAAAGGCGATGTTGACGTCCCGGAAGGCGTTCTCGCTGAGTTTGACCAATTCGGCGGTGGGAGCAGTAGTGCTGACCACCTCGCCCAGACAGAACGATCGGTACAGTGCTGCGGCCCGCTCGGCCGCCTCACTACTCAGCCCACCAACAATACGATCATTGGTGTGCAGTTCGGCCACGATGCGCCCGGGCAGCACACGCTCAGGTGCATACGCCACATAGACGGCTTCGGTAGCGGGGGCACTCGCCCTCGCAGCGACGGCGTCATCGCCCACCCCGTCCACTACCAGATCAGGCCGTAGCTCCTGCACACGTTCGGCCATCTCGCGAGTGGTTCCGGTGGGCGATGTCGACTCTAAGATGACAGTTTCCCCACCCCTCAGTACGCGCGCCAAACTCTCGAACACCGCACGGACGGCGCCAAGATCGGCCTCATGCGCTTCCGTCATGGGGGTGGGCACTGAAATGATGAAGCGCTCCGCTGCCGGAATCTCGGAATCAGTCCGCAACCGTCCAGCGGCTACCGCTTCGTCCAGCAGTTCTTCCAATCCCTCCTCAAGGAACGGCAGCTTGCCTGCAGCTACGCTCGCTAGAGTCGCCGAACTGACGTCCACACCGGTGACGTCCCACCCGTTATGGGCGAGTACCACAGCCGTCGGCAATCCAATGTAGCCGAGGCCGATAACGACCACCGAACCGCGTTCACCGCTCAGGTCATGACCCCAGGTATCAGACACCGGTGTAGTCACCACTCACCACCTCCGCGTTGGCGAGAATGTCCGCATTCTTGACATGCCACGTATGGGCGCTGCGCTTGCGGTTCTGGATAAAACCGTACCTGCTCGTGGACCAAATGGTGCCCCCCGCGTCCAACACCGCCTTGAGCAGCGCCGTATCCTCTCCACGACTGCGATCCTCGAAGCCAATCGCCCGCACGAACTCGGTACGGAATACGAACGTGGGGCCGGAGACAAAGTGCGTGGAACGGTGCTCGAAGCCCGGTGAGCGAACCGCCACATAGTTTTGAGTGTTGCTTTCAAGCCTTGTGAAATGGCTCTGCTTGCCCACCAAACTCGCGCCCGAATACATCACGGCCATCGACTGTTCCAGCAGGTAATGGGGGCCGTATTCGTCGTCGTCGTCGAACTTGGCGGAGATCGGGAAGCGAGCTCGCGAAAGCAACTCGTTGTAACACGCACCCAGCGTCCACTCGGAATTCCCTTCCACCCATTCAACGTTGAGTCCGCGGCGTTTAGCATGCTCGACGTCGCTCGCATCGGGCGCGAAACCGTGGGTGAGGATGAGCGGCTGGATCTCGACCCCGCGCTGGCGGGAAATCTGCTCGAGCACGTGCCCAATCTGATGTGGCCGGTTGGTGGAGACGAGCACTGAAACGCGCGGCTGGCCCACGACGTGCTTGTGGAGGCCCACCGCCGTGAGAATCTGGTCCGCGCGATGGGAGTAGGTGTGGCGCTCCCAGATCGTCATCTGCCCCTGATAGAGGAGCCGTTCACGCAGTTCCGGGGAGCGCACGAGCGCCCGGAACACCGCGGCACTTTCGGAACGATCCCGACTTTCGACGACGGCGTCCCCCAAGTACTCGTCAATCGCGGGGGTCTGCGACGAGACGACGACGGCGCCGCACGCTGTGATTTCAAAGATCCGGCGCGCGCACATCGTCTGACTGTTGGGAATCGAATTGACGTTGATGAAGGTCCGGTAGGAGCGATAAGCAGAAAGAACCTGCTGGTAGCTAAGCTCGCCACGCACAAAGCCGTCGAGGGGCGGCGGATAGGAGTAGTGGGGGTCCACGCCCTGGAAGCGAGCGAAGATATCCAGGCTCATGCCGTATTTCTCGTGCACGTCCATGGCTCCGCCGAGCAGCATGTCCATCTGTTCGCGCCGTTCGGGGTACTTATGGGCGAAATAGGTGCCTGCGAAGGCGATGTCGCGTAAATTCTCCGCTGAGGGTCGGCCCATGGGGTTATGGATGGCAGGTTGAGCGGCGAAGGCTAGTAGTGCCACGCGGTCGTGGCCGAGCGCGCTGCGATAGCGATCAATGCACTCGCCCTCAGTGGTGAAGACCCAGTCGAAGAGCCGGGCGGTGTCAAGGAAGTCGGCGAAATGGACCGGGTCCTCTTTGTTCCAGAACACCGTGGGGATTCCCAGTTCACGGCAGTGAACAACGAGTTCACGTAACGGCTCCGAGGGTGCCTTCGATCCGGTGAGCTGGTACTGCCAGGCATGCTCATTACCGTGCCAGGCAGATTCCACGAACAGCAGGTCAAGGCTCGCGATCTCCTCGTAGGACGCACCAGGGCGGAGCGGAACGCCGTCCCACTCGTAGCGGAACGCCAGCGCGGTGAAGGTATCAGCGATCACTCCCACCCGAAGGGAGCGCCGCGGAGGAAACTTCGGCAATGGCCACGGTACGAAGTCTGACGGCTGCACTGTAGCCCGCAGCGAAGGCGAATCAGGTGCCTGGGTTTCACCTCCGCGCCACCGAGATGGTGCCGCCGCCTCATTGGTCCGGCGCGCAGTGCGGCGCCGGTACTCTTTCAGCTGCTGTGGGCCACCATGGCGTAGGTGCCACAGCCCTCGTCGGAACCCACGTAAACTCACGGCGACTAACTCTCTCTATGTACGAGCGCTGTCCCAAAACAGCGCGAGCACTGTCAAGAATCCACTATTTCCCCTGGCGAATCAAGCTCGCTTCGTGTCCTTCCCATTGTTCGCCCTGAGAAGGGAACCGGGCACGGGTGCCAAGCGAAATGGAAGAATAGGGCCATGTACGGTGCGCTGAAAGATTTCCTTCCCATCGTCGAGCAGCTCACACGGTTGCCCGGCAAGCTTCTCGCGCGCTCGGCCGCGCTCGCAAGCCTCGTGGCTCTTATCCTCGGATGGCTTGTTCTGCGCTCGTCATCCGGCTTTTTCAGTGCCCTTCCATTCGCTGTCGGAGTGCTGGGCCTTGCCAGCGCGCTCTTCTTTGGATGGCGAAGGTACCGGCTAGAAAAGGCCGTGGCTGAGTGGGTCGAAGACACCGTCAATACGTTCGACGGCGAAGGCGGAACGCAAGCCGTTGATTATTCCGCGATGTACGAGGGCCAGGCTCCCTCCGAGTCTCAAGAAATCCTCGTGATCGACGAAGATGGCAACGAAAGCACGGCGGGCTTCAACGGCACGGGAGCACGTGCCGGTACAGGTGCTGGCGGCAACTTTGCTTCTGACAATCCAACATCCGATCCTTTTACCATGTTCGGTTCGCTAGCCCCCGACCAGGCGCAGCGCCAACACGACGCTAAGATGGAAGCGACACAACTTCGCGATACCTGGATGCCCCGGGTCGAAGCTGCACAACGCGCAGCCATCGCGGCGGCCGGTGGTACCGTCAACGCCCCCTATCTCAAGGACGATTTGCGCGTGACGATCGTCTCCGCCATCCTCAGCGGCCTCGCCATTCCAGCGGCTACCTTCTTTGCCTTTGTGGCCTTCTTTGCCCTGCTCTAAACACGATCAACCAGGCATAAAAGGCCGTGTAACGTACTGACGATGCGACGCCGTCGTCGTCCCTTGCCCGATCATTTCCTGTTCATCCCCTGGTAATCGGCGCTTTCCTCTCCCGGTAACGCAGCTTATGTGAAACGATTGCGCCATGAAGTTCTCACCCAAACTCCTCGGAAAGAACGAGCACGTTATCCTCCATCTGCGCACGCATATCAAAGCGCTGATCCCCAATATCGTGGCCAATATCGTCATCGTGGTAGCTGCCGTGCTTGCGTACGTCTATCTGCCTCTAGATTGGCGTCCAACAAGCGGCTGGGTGATTCTCGCGGTGACTATCACCCTCGTGCTGATCTTTGGCGTGTGGCCCTGGCTCAACTGGCTTACATCCACGTATACGGTGACGAACCGCCGCCTCATCACCCGCACGGGGGTACTCACAAAAACGGGGCATGACATTCCGCTGACGCGGATTTCCGATGTCTCTTACGAGCACAGTCTGCTCGACCGCATGTTTGGCTGCGGCACTCTCGTCCTTCAGACATCGGCCTCGGACCCGCTCTACCTCAATGACATTCCCAAGGTGGAGAAGGTTCATGTCATGCTGACTGACCTGCTGTTCCATCACGATCTGTCGCAGCAGGATGCCTTCCGCGACGATTCCGAAGAATCCGCACCCTGGGATACTCAAGCAGGATCATCTCCCGTGGTGCCACCATCAATCCCGCCGGCAGCTCAACCAGACGCGGCGTTGCCTGCCAAGCCCACCGACTACTCCTCGCGAGAGCGCCCAAATGCTCAGCCTCCGCGGATTATTAGGAACCCGGACGATTCGGACCCGAACGCCCAACGCCAGTAGAATCAGCTCGTTGTGTCCTAGTTCGTTGTGTTCTTGCCCGCTCCTGGAGTCCGATCATGCATGTTCTCATCGTTGCGCAGCAATGGTCACCCGAGCGTGGTATTGCACAGCGACGCATGCAGTGGATCACGAATGCCCTCATCGCTCGCGGGCATTCCGTTGCCGTCCTCACGGCTCCCCCGCATTATCCACTCGGGCATCTACTCTCAGATCAGCCTGATCATGGCCCCTACTCTGTCTCTCGCGGACCAAGCGGCGAACTGATCTGGCGCGGTAATTTTCGTCCTCACAACTTCCAGCTGCGCACCCGTGTCATCGATCAGGCGGTAATCGCCCTGACATCTCTGCGTATGGCCATTCCGGCACTCAGACGGCAACGTCCCGACATCATCCTCGCCACGGCACCACCACTGCCTGCCGTCTCCACGGCTCATATCCTCGCTTGCCTTCTGCGGGTGCCTTTTGTCGTAGATTTACGGGATGCCTGGCCTGACCTTTCCACCTACATTTCCAGCGGAGGAACAACGAATAGCTCGGCCTCGGCCGGGCGCCGCGTCTTTAGCGCCCTTGTACATCTGCCGGCCAAAGTTATTGGTTATGAGATGAGCCGGGCTGCGGGAGTCGTGACGACGACGGCGAGTTTCGCTTCCATTCTCGGCAAGCGCTGGGATGTTCCCACTCTTCACATATCCAATCTGCGGGCGTGGAAAGCCCGCCCGCCCCTCGAGTACCCGCCCGCAGCAGATTCAGATCGGCTCGAAATCCTCTACACGGGCACAGTGGGGCGCGCCCAGGGCCTCGCGAATGCCCTCGACGCCCTAGATTTGCTCCGCGAACGTGGAGTCAATGTGCATTTGAGTCTCATCGGTTCCGGGGCGCAGATGTCCCTCCTGCGTGCCGAGGCCATTCGCCGCGATCTCCCGGTGACGTTCTACGATTCGATGCCTCGAGACGACGTGATGAAACGCTACGAAGACGCCGATACTCTTCTCGTTCATCTGGAGGATTGGGAACCACTCCGATGGACTGTCCCGTCGAAATTGTACGAGGCGATCGGCTCGGGCCGTCACGTGACCTTCGTTGGTGCCGGTGACTCCGCGGACATGGTGCGCGAGTCCCATGCCGGGGATACAGTGCCTCCCCGTGACCCTCGAGCGTTGGCACAGCTGTGGGAGAGACTCTCTCGTGATCGCAGCGATCTGGATGTGGGGACACGCGGTGCCCGCTGGTTAGCCTCGCTGCCTTCCAACAGGCACACACTGGATTCCTTTGTCGGATTTTTGGAGGGGCTCGCGTGACGGTTCGAGTGAGCCTCCTTGCGAGCGCTATCACCGCGATGATCCGCGAGGATCCCACGCTGTTTGTTGCTCAAGCTTCGCGGCGTTATCTCCCTTCTCACGTCCGTGACGCACTGGGACGGCTGGCTGAGCACACTCCATCGTCTGCTGTGCGGCACGCGCTGGCACTGGTGTCTGATCGTCCGGATCTCTCTAGCGAGGCCACACACAGCACATCCGGCAGTCGCAGCAGAGCGCGGCGCCTCTGGGATCTGGGAGACGTTCCAGGCGCACTCGCTACACTCGACCCACATGACTCGTTAGCGAGACGGCTCGCCGAGGAGTGGCAGCTTCTCAGAGCTCCCCGGCTTCATCTGCCCGGCGGTGCCCCCTCGTCTCCTGGCCACGTTCCACTCTCGCGCCCGCCCGCAGTGAACTCCGCAGGAATTGACGTCCTTCACTTCCTCAATAACTCCGCCCCCTACACGCAATCTGGCTACACCGTGCGTACCGCTCGCCTGCTTGAAACGCAGGCGGCCATGGGGCTGACTGTTGCCGCGGCTACCCGGATCGGCTACCCAGTCATCACCGGGTCGTGGCGGGTACCCGATTCCAGCGTCGTGGGAGGCATCGAGTACCACCGGCTACTCCCCACCTCACTGGAGCGTATGCCCGTCGACCGCCTTGCGCAGCAGGCCGTCATGCTCGAGGGTTTGGCGCGGCGACTCTCCCCGGCGGTGCTGCATACCACCACCGACTTCCGCAACGCCGTCGTCGTCGAAGCAGTCGCTCACTCGCTCGGTATCCCCTGGGTGTACGAGATGCGTGGACAGTTGGAAAAGTCGTGGGTGGCGCGGCACGAAGCGGAGCTACAGGCCGCCGTCGTCCGTTCGCCGCGGTATCGTGCGTGGCACGAAGCTGAGACCGAGATGGCTCGGCGAGCAGATGCCGTCCTCGTGTTGTCTCACACGCAGCGGGAGGACATGCGGGCTCGCGGGATTCCGCTTGAAAAGATGTCGATTGTTCCCAACGCTTTCGACATGCCCGAGGGGATCGTCCTTCGCGGCCGGGAAGAGGCCCGCGCCGAACTGGGACTCCCGGGCAAGCGGCTGTGGGTCGGCTCGGTGAGTGCCATCGTTGATTACGAAGGTTTCGAGACACTGCTTCGCGCGGTGGCGAAGCAACGGGACAAAGGCGACGACGTCGGCGCGATCATCGTGGGTGACGGCGTCTCGCTTCCGGGGTTACGGGAGTTGGCGCGCCAACTCGGGGTGAGTGACCATGTCATTTTGCCTGGTCGCGTGCCCGTCGAGGAATCTCACCTCTGGTACCAGGCCTTGGACGCATTCGCTGTGCCGCGCAAGGATACCCCCGTGTGCCGCTCTGTCACCCCGATCAAACCACTCGAAGCGATGACGCTTGGAACGCCGGTCATGGTGTCCGACCTCCCGGCACTACGCGAGATTGCCGGAGAGGGAGCGGGAATGATTGTCACGCCCGAAAATGTTGACGCGTGGGCCGCCGCGCTGGCCGCCACACAACCAGGCAGCGCTGAATATGTGACAATGTCTCACACGGCCCGGAAGCGGGCAGAACATTTCAGTTGGGCTCACAACGCCCTAACATGCAGTGATGTCTATGCGAGGATACAGTGACCCGACGACGTAAGGACGAACTCGCCTTTCCATGGCTGCCGGGGTGGAGCGTGGGGGACGTCGAAGCTCTGGAGTTGCGAAAAGTCGGAAACCGGCCCGGGCTGGCACGGTATGTCAGCGAGCTGTGGCGCCTCCGTCATTTCATCGTCGAGGAAGCGCGCGGCAAGTCCTTCCAATCGGTGCGCGGCACGGTTCTTGGCAGAATATGGCTGCTCATCGAACCCTTCATTAATGCCGCGATGTACCTGGTGATGTTCGGGATTCTTCTTCCCACCGGCCGCGGCATCGACAACTTCCTCGGATATCTCTTCGTGGGATCGATCATGTTCACGGCGATTCAGCGCAGTTTCGCACCCGCGGGTGACATCATTCGGGGCGCTCAGGGCCTCATTCGCTCCTTCACCTTCCCACGTGCGGCTCTCGTCTTTTCCTTTGCGATCCGGAATCTCATCAATACGCTGCCCGCCATCGTGGCGATGGTCCTCTTCATCACCGTCGCCGGGGATCGGGTGGTGCCAAGTGTCCACTGGCTGGCATTCCTCGGTGTTCTGGCACTGATGTTCGTGTTTAACCTGGGGCTCTCGTTTCTCGTGGCGGCCCTCACCGCGCATCTACCGGACCTTAAATTTATCTGGCAGCTCGCCTCAACGTTCTGGTTCATGATCTCGGGCGTCTTCTTTGATGTGTCGCGTTACTACTCCCATCCTGCGATCGCCTTTGTCATGGAATCCAATCCCGCCTACGTGTTGCTGACGATGGGACGACGCGTGCTGCTCTACCAACAGTTTCCTACACCCTTCATGTGGCAATACTTCTCCGCGTGGGCGGTGGGCCTGTTCGTGATTGGTTTCCTTGTCTTCTGGCTCTCCGAAGAATCCTATGGAGCCCTCAATGACCGTTAACCCCAGCCCAGAGTTCCCCGACCTGTCCCCAGGTCACCGCACTGGCTCCTCAGAATCTTTTGCCAATCTGCCAAGTGTCATCGTCGACAGGGTGACCGTACGTTATATGACACCTTCACAGTCCGCCGAGGCACGCAGAGAAGCGTCGTTTGGTCGGCGCGTTGTGGCACGCCTCCTGGGCCGCAACGTACGGGTAGCTATCTATCCGGTGCGCGACGTTAGTTTTGTTGCTTACCGCGGCGAGAACATTGGGATACTCGGCGAAAATGGTGCGGGCAAGTCCACTCTCTTGCGTATTATCGGCGGCTTTGAAATGCCCTATCGCGGTCAGATTTACGCGAGCGATCAACCGGCACTGTTGGGCGTCAATGCAGCGCTTATCCCCGATCTCACCGGACGCCGCAACGCTCGGCTCGGCTGCCTGGCCATGGGATTAACCCCGCAGCAAACCGACGACCTTGTTCCCAAGATTCTGGAGTTCTCCGGTATCGGCAGCGCCGCCGACCGCGCCATGAAAACCTACTCCTCCGGCATGCAAGCCCGCCTTCGGTTCGCCATTTCAGCCGTCATCCGCCCGGAGATTCTCCTCATCGATGAGGCACTCGGAACAGGCGACGCCGCCTTCACCGCCCGCGCCAACGCCGCCATGGCTGAAACTCGCGAGGCTGCTGGCACAATCTTTACGGTGTCCCACGCCGCGCAAACCATCGAGGAGACCTGCACCCGCGCTCTCTGGCTCCACCACGGCTCCCTCATCGCAGACGGCCCGGCGCCCGAGATCGCCCGCGCCTACCGCTGGTGGGCATGGAATAAGTCGCAGGGGAAAGACGACGTCGCCGCCGATCTGCTCCGCAAACAGATCGCTAGTTTCCGCTCGGGACTGGACAATGGCGGCGTAGGGGTTACACGGCGGCGCAAACCCCGCCACCTGCGTTAGATTCAGCGTCAACGATCAGTACGGCGTGCTATCGTCTCGACATACCGGCTCGCCACTGTTTCAAGGTAGCGTGCCCTCTAACCGTCTGTGAGGTATTGCGTGGGACTTAAAGATTCACTGATTCGCCTGGCCGGTGCCGTGGTCAGCGACATGCTCCGTCCACCCAGTCAGACGAAGAAAAGCTCACGTTCGACGTCGTCGCGCTCAAAGGCGTCAACAGCGGCTGCGCGCCCTTCAGCACATTCACGATCCGCAGCAGAGCCCACGCCCTCAGCGCCTCGAGCCGCAACGCCAAAGCAGTCAGAAGAGTCAGCAACCGGCACCGGCCCAACCTTAACGGTGAGGGCCCGTTCCAGGTTTCCTGGCCCCGGCGATATCCCCATGGTCTATGATGTGTCAGCTCTTGGACTCCCGACGTTCACATATGCGCCGCGGGAGGATGACAAGCCCGATCCGGGCGAAATCGTGTGGACGTGGGTCCCCTATGAGGAGGACCGTTCCCAGGGAAAGGATCGCCCTGTCCTCGTGCTCGCCGAGGACTCTGGCCGTCTCATCTTCGCGCAGCTAACAAGCAAAGACAATGTGCAGCCTGGTGTGCGACAAGATCGACACGGCAACTCCTGGCTGGATATTGGTTCCGGGCCGTGGGATTCTCGTGGACGCCCCTCAGAAGTGCGTCTCGATCGGCTGCTGTGCGTCCATCCTTCACAGGTGCGGCGCGAAGGGGCACGGTTGAATGCAACGCGCTTCACAGAGGTGGTCGGCGCGATCACTGAGGTTTACCGCTGAATTCTGGTAAAGTTTCGCAATGGACTTCACACCTGGTCGGGTGGAAGGTCCGGTCATTGGCACTCCACGGGAACCCCACTTCCCCAGTCCCGCTGATGGCACATCCCTCACCGACCATGTACATAATCGCCACCAGGCGATTGAGTTGAAAGAGTATCAATGGCAAACATCAAGTCGCAGAAGAAGCGCATTCTCACCAACGAGAAGGCCCGTCTTCGCAACAAGGCTGTCAAGTCCGAGCTGAAGACCCTCGTTCGCAAGACCCGTGAGGCAGTCGCCACTGGCGATGCCGAGGGCGCAGAGAAGGCTTTCGCAGCTGCGAGCCGCAAGCTGGACAAGGCCGTTTCGAAGGGTGTTATCCACAAGAATCAGGCTGCTAACCGCAAGTCCAAGCTGGCTGCAGCGGTGAACAAGCTCGGCAAGTGATGCGTGTTCATGCCTGAGGCTTAGCCTCAATGCTTGAAAGGGCGGCAGACCTCACGGTCTGCCGCCCTTACGCATGCTTCTTAGTTCAGCACCGAAAGACTGAACGGGTAGTGGTATGGCTCGTAGCGCGAGGCGGCAACACAAGCCATGATCGGGTAGTAGATCGACAGCACGAATACCGCAATCCAAATGATGACAGACACCGGGATAAGAATCACGGTGAAAAGCAGCAGCCAAGCAATGACGCTGGCAACCGTCATCCCGATCTGGAAGTTAAATGCGCGGGCCGTGGCAGCTCGTGCATACGGGCTACGATCCCGGAAGAGGAACCAGAGGATCAACGGGCCGGCAAAAGCCAACCAACCGGCAGACAACAACATGGCCACCGGCCCGGACAGGGCCGCAAGAATCGCGTACGTCTTGTCGTCGTCGGCAGACAGCTGGCCCTGGCCGGGGAGCGGCTCACCGAAAGAATTGTAACCCGCGCCGTACTGGCCGTAGGCATTGTAGGGCTGATCGCCGTAAGTCTGACCATTCGAGTCGAACGGCGGGTTTGACCACGTGTTATCGTCCCACGCGTTGTTGCCCTCGTCGCCGTTCCATGCGTTGTTGTTCGGATCGGGCTGCCCAGGTCCGTAACCGGAACCGGAGAAGCGGGACGTGTCGTCGTCGTTAAACTGACCGTAGCTGTTCTGACTCATACCCCTATGATGCCGGTCCGGGCGGCCCCATAGCTATCGGGGATTCCCCTGAATTCGTGAGAGTTCTCCCCTGATAGGCCCTGACTGCCCGGCCGCAAGGACCGGGAGAGAAAGCACAGAGGCACGATGGGGCTGGCCACACGCTCGTGGCCAGCCCCATCGTGCCGGGCTATTACCTATACCGGAGTACTACAGATTCGTGAGGATATCCTCGACGGTTGCCTTCGCATCTCCGAGCAGCATCTGTGTATTCGGCTTGAAGAACAGCGGGTTTTGCACGCCCGCATAACCCGCGTTGCCCATCGATCGTTTGAAGACGACGACGGCCCGCGCCTCCCACACGTGCAGCACCGGCATTCCCGCGATCGGTGAGCCGGGATCCTTGGCGGCAGGGTTGACCGTATCGTTTGCACCGATGACGAGGACGACATCCGTGCTAGAGAAGTCCTCGTTAATTTCATCCATCTCCATGACGATGTCGTAAGGAACCTTCGCCTCGGCAAGAAGCACATTCATATGCCCGGGCAGGCGTCCGGCCACCGGATGGATAGCGAACCGCACCGTGATGCCTCTCTCCCGCAACCGCCGGGTCAGTTCCGCCACCGCGGTTTGTGCCTGCGCTACAGCCATCCCGTAACCAGGAGCGATAATCACCGAGGAGGCATTGGCGAGGGATTCGGCGACGTCGGCCGCGCTCACCTCGACATGCTCGCCCAGCTCCTCGTCTGATGCAGCGGCGCCCCCATCGGAGCCGAAACCTCCAAGAATCACCGAAATGAAGGAGCGGTTCATCGCCTGACACATGATGTAGGAAAGATAGGCACCTGAGGCTCCTACGAGAGCACCCGTGATGATGAGCAGATCGTTACCCAGCGTAAATCCGGCCATGGCTGCTGCCCAGCCCGAGTAAGAGTTAAGCATGGAGACAACAACGGGCATGTCGCCGCCTCCGATCGCGAGAACCATGTGGGCTCCCACTAGCAGCGCAACAATAGTGAGCAAAATAAGCGGGAGGAGACCCACGCCAAGGGAGCGCGTGTGGGCAAGCCACACAATCAGCAGGATGGACACCACAATCGCCACAAGATTGAGAAGATTGCGTCCGGGAAGAGTGAGCGGCTTGCCTGACACCGTGCCCGAGAGTTTGAGGTAGGCGATGATCGAGCCGGTGAAAGTGATCGCGCCAATAAACACGGCGAGACCCACTTCTCCCATGTGGTAGGCATTGAAGGCGGAATCCTCGCCTGGCTGTTCGATAAACGAGTTGAATCCGACGATCACCGCCGCAAGGCCCACAAAGGAGTGCAGCATGGCGATGAGCTCGGGCATCTCCGTCATTTCAACACTGCGAGCACGCATGACGCCAACCGCAGCACCTGCCGCCACGGATGCCCCAATGAGGAGCGCGGTGATGACCGGGCGTGAAACGTCACCCACAATAACGACCCACACCGTCGCGACCAGGGCAAGCCCCATGCCGAACATTCCGAAAAGGTTCCCGCGCCGTGCTTTCGTCTGTTTCGACAGTCCAGCCAACGCGAGGATGAAGAGGAGGGCACCCACGAGGTAGGCGAGATTTTCGAACCGGTAGACAAGTTCAAAATCAGAGGTTGCGGGCATGGCGATATGAACGGCACTTTCTTGTAAAGGAGTCATCTCAACTCCTGTGGAACATCTTCAACATACGATGCGTGACGGTAAAGCCACCAAAGATGTTGATCGAGGCGACGGTGGTGGCGATAACCGCCAGGATGGTCACGATGATGCTGTCAGAATTAATTTGCGTGAGCGCACCAACAACGATGATGCCGGAAATCGCGTTCGTCACGGACATGAGGGGCGTGTGCAAGGCGTGTGTCACCGCCGTAATGACGTAAAAGCCCACCACAACAGCCAGCGCGAAGACGAAGAAGTGCCCCTGCATCCCCGGCGGCGCGGTAATAATCAGCCAGAACGCAATGGCCGCCAGAGTAGCTCTCCATCCGAGCCTGCGAAGCACATGAAGACGCGGAGGATCAGGGAGTGGAACCGGAGGGGACTCCGCGTGCTTAGTTGCTGGCGGCGCCACCGAGACTTGGATGGGAGGCGGCGGCCAGGTGACGCGACCGCCCAACGTAACGGTTACACCGCGCACGATTTCATCGGATTCATCGAGGGTCAGCAGCCCATCTTGATCCGGTGTCGTGAGCTTAAAGAAGTTGACGATGTTCTGCCCGTAAAGCTGGGAGGCTTGACCGGGAAGGCGGCGCTCCAGGTCTGGGTGACCGATGATGGTTACGCCGTTGGCGGTCCGAATGGCTTCCCCCGGGACGGTGAGCTCACAGTTGCCGCCCGCAGCAGCTCCCATATCCACAATGACCGACCCTGGTTTCATCCGAGAGACGGCATCCGCCGTGATGAGTAGCGGTGCAGGGTGCCCGGGAATCAATGCCGTCGTAATGACGATGTCCGACGCACTGGCCTGCTCGGTATACACCTGAATCGCCAGGGCTTCCTGCTCGGCGGTCATGGCCTTGGCATAGCCATCCGCGGATACCTGGGTAACGGGAATTTCCACAAACTCGCCGCCCATCGAGACAACCTGTTCGGCTACTTCGGGGCGTACGTCGGTAGCCTTGACGATGGCTCCCATCGAACTAGCCGCACCTACGGCGGCCAAACCCGCAACGCCCGCACCGATGACGTACACGGTAGCTGGTGGAACCTTTCCAGCCGCTGTCACCTGCCCCGTAAACACCCGGCCGAAGGCACTTGCGGCCTCGATAACCGCGCGATACCCGGCAATATTTGCCATGGAAGAACGCACGTCCATTGACTGGGCTCGTGAGAGTCGTGGCACCGCATCCATCGCCAAGGAGGTGAGGCCTAGTTCCCCCAGCCGCTCCACCAACTCCGGCGACCCTCCGGGGTTGAGGCGGGATATGAGCGTCGCCCCGCTGCGCATGAGGCGCAGTTCCTCCTCTGGAGGCGTATCGAGGCACGTGACAATGTCAGCGCCCCACGCATCATCTCGGTTGACGATCTCAGCACCCGCGAGTCGGTAGTGCTCATCGGGATAGGCGGCGGCTTCTCCGGCCCCACTTTCCACCAATACGGTGTATCCCAATTTGATGAGCTTTCCGACGGTATCGGGGGTTGCAGCGACAAGGGTTTCTCCTGCGCGAGGTTCCTTGGGCACACCCAGTAGCAACCTTCTTCTCCTCACATATCGTTGTGAGCGGTCGGTCTAACCAACGAATGTCGACATTGATGGACGTCGATTAGGCCGTGGGTTTTCCTCGGTCTGACCGCTCCGGCCAATAGTACCGTGAAATACACCCGTGACCTGGGATAAAAGGCCCCACATGCACGGCAACCGCGAGAAGAAATAGGTGAGAAATCGTCAGCTCGCTGACGCCGGGATTCTCCTAGCTCGCCCAACCCGAAGGATCGCTCGTTCTAGCGCAAACTCCGGGCTGCGAGAGGCTCCTTTAACCTCAGCGTCCGCCTGGGCGACGGCAAGGATCGCTTGTGCTAACCCCTCCTGACTCCAGCCGCGCATATCGTTCTTGGCGCGATCAAGCTGCCACGGAGCCAGCCGAATTTCCTTGGGTTGAGCGCGGCCGCGAGAGGCGAGGTAGAGCCCCATGGCTCGCAACTTCGTAGCGATCGCTGCCACGATGGGAACGGCGGCGGTTCCAGTGGACATCGCATGGCGGGCGAGGGCGATTGCGTCTCCGGTTCGTCCGGCGACGACGGCGTCTGCCACGGCGAACGGCGTCGCCTCGTTACGTCCGGCGTAATAGGTGTGAACGGTCTTCTCGTCAATACGCCCATCCACGTCATCAAGCAACTGGTTAACCGCCGAAATGAGCTCTCGGACATCGTTACCCAGGGCATCGACGAGGTCCTGAACAGCACCAGCTGTCATTGCCCGTTGCCTGCGGCGCACCTGCTCCTTGACCAGATCCGCCTTCTCGCTGTCGCGTTTGAGTGCGGGAATCTCGGCCCGTTGGAAACCTCCGGCAACGATGGCGTCAAAAAGTTTCTTGCCACGCACGCTCGACGTCTTGTGCCGGATGATGAGGACGACGTCCTCCTCTGGCGCCTGCACATAACCCAGCGCATCCTTGAGAAACGCGTCGTTCATCGACTCCCCGTTAGGGACAAGAATGAGGCGGGCCTCTCCGAAGAGAGAAGGACTAGCAAGCATGGGGAGGTGGCCCGGCGAATAGATCGCAGCATCCAGCTTGGTGATCTCCGTACCGGGATCGCGCTCGAACGCCATGGAAACGAGACGATCCGCCGCCTGCTCCCCTAGCACGTCCTCACCGGCGCTGATAAGAACGATGGGTGCGAGTTCGAGTGCATCCCATCTGATTCCTGCTGGTTTTCTCCCGCGCGCCATTCCTACCCTGTCTACGTTGTGTGCCGAGTGGCTCGCTACGCTGCCGTGCGGCACGTTCCGTTTCCGTCCGGCGTGTTATTTGCCATCTGGATATCCCACTGCGCTCCAGTATCTCATGAGCTTGGCCGGGCTATCGCCCACCCTCACACCCTGACGTCGCTGTTCCCGCGGCATCCACGGAGATCACACCGCAGGTCAGCGTGTCATAGATGGACGCCTCACCATAGAGATCGAGCGCCCGGTCGCTGGGGTGACCATAGCTGTTATGCCCCACGGAGATCAGGGCCAGGTCCGGATGAAGAAGTTTCGCGAGCGCGGCCGATTGGTCAGCACTTCCGTGATGGGCGACGACGACGGTATGGGCTTGCGCATGTTTGTTGGTTACCCTGGAATCCCGTGCGAGCCTGCCCTGTGATTCGGCCGTGAGGTCGGAGAGGACAAGTACCCCTCCGGAAACATTGAGGTGAAGCGCGAGGGACTGGGCATTGGCCTCGCCCGGGGTGGTGTCTCGGACGCGGGGCCACAGGACGGTGGCGAAGGCATCTGGCGCTGCGCCGTCGTCGTTCTTCTGAGTATCGCCAGCGGTTCCTTCCCTGAGCACCGTTGTTCCATCCAAAGCGAGGACAGTTCCGGAGATCACCTCCTCGTAGGGAACGGCGTAGGCAGCGAGTTGGTTGTGGAGCCATTGCGTGTTCTCTTGCGGGTCGGGGTTGGGTGAGAGCCAGACGGCACCCACGCTGACATTGTCGAGGACCGCTGGCAATCCGCCGATGTGGTCCGAGTGCGAGTGGGACAAAACGAGGAGATCGAGATGAGTCACGCCTGCGTCGCGCAGGCAGCTGGCTGCGGCGTCACCTTCCGGGCCAACGTCGATCATGATGGTGAGGTTCGCGGTGGAGGAGCCAGCAATCGTGGCATCAGGGTTTCCTGAGTTGGCGAGTGGTGACCGGGCGAGAAGGGCGGATCCCTGGCCGACATTGCATTGCACCACCGCCCAATCCTTGGGGATTGGAGTACGTGCACCTGGAAGCAGTCCCCGTAACCCAAATAGAAGCAGGCCCACAAGTATCATGGCGAAAATGACCGGCCGTTTCACCACGATAAGAATCGTTCCTAGAGCCAGGCAGAACACCCCTGACCACGCGAGGCTGATACCCGAGCCGGGCCAGCTGGCGAGGGTTCGTGCCACGGTAGCGATCCACCATGTACACATGTGGACGGGTAGAAGCAGACACTGCGCGACAGCGGGGGCAACCGGGCAGATGAGAGCCACGGCGAGACCGCTGATCGTGAGCGGCGCAACCACCGGGGCAACAAGCGCGTTGGCAAGCACACCCCAGATGGAACCGGTATCCGTGAATAATGCGAGGACGGGTAAGCAGGCCATTTGCGCCGCAAGCGGGATGGCCACCACCTCTGCCAGGAGCGAGGGCAGGACTCGGCCCAGATACTCAGCCAGCGGAGTTCCTACCAAGACGATGCCGGCGGTGGCACTCGCGGAGAGAAGAAATCCGTAGCTCACCGCCATCCACGGGTTCAGTGCCGCTACAGCAAAGAGGGCGATACTCAGCGAGGCGACGGCCTGGGTGCCACGACCAATGCTTAATGCGGCAAGCACCACACAGCTCATGGCAACAGCACGAATGACTGACGCTTCTGGGCCTACGAGAATAATCAGACCACCAAGTGCGGCGAGTGTGGTGAGCGCACAAGCCATCGGGAACCGCCTCCCAATGGTTGCGAGGATGATCGTTGCCGCAAGTGAAATATGCCCACCGGAGACCGCTATGAGGTGTGTGAGCTGGGTGAGTTTCATGGCGGCAGATAGGTCCGGTGAGATCTGACCATCGTCGCCTAGGGCAACACCAGGAAGCAACCCCGTCACGTGGTCGGGCCGGGTGGCAATGAGCTCCGTCAGGTCACGTTTGATTATGGCGACGACCCGTGCGGATGTATGTGGCTCTCCGGTCACCGTCACATGAGAGACATACACGAGGGCTGCGGGGCGATCGGCGTGCTCTAACGGGGCAAGTTTTCCCTGAATCTCGACGTGCTGGCCTTCGAGCACGTCGCATGGTAGACCAACGGCGCGAACGAGTGGGGCGGTCTGAATAAGGGCACCGGTAGGGTGTTGTGGCACTGTCAGATCGCCCTGGCATGATGGCGTGCCCCATGGGCTGACCCGTACCTCCACCCGCGAGCTCACCGTTCCCGCCATTTCCACTCGTACCTTCTGTTGCGCTTGTGCATGGAGAGTGGCCGGATGTGCGACGTGCACGTTAAGCGAGGTGAGGAGGTAAAGCGTATAGGCGCCCATACATATAAGGATCACGTGCCGGCGCACAGAAGCGCCCCGATAATCGCGTTCTTGTTGAGTACATGAACTTTCACCACCGCTTGAAGAAGCGCCGGGTCGGGCAGCGCTTATGAACAGTTGTTTGACCATTCGCCAGGATGGTAACCACGCTAGGAACACACCCGTCACGAGCGCGGCTTGAATGCCAACCATGGTCAGTCCCAAAGGCCAGCGCAGCCCCAACCAGGCTCCGACAAGGCTTGCCACTCCCAGCGGCAACAGTCGAAAATCTTGCCGTGGCACGGGCCAGTGAGTGAGTGCGTTAAACCGTCGCACGTTCACGCAGCTGACTCAGTTTTGCTGGCCCTACTCCGGGGACATCCAGCAGGTCATCCACCGAAGAGAAGGATCCGTGCTCATCTCGCCATTGCACAATCGCGCTCGATAGTGCGGGGCCAATTCCTGGTAACTCCTGAAGCTCGGTCTCCCCGGCCGTATTGATGTTAATAGGCCCGCCAGAATCTCCATTCGTGCTCCCAGAACCTGTCTCCATGGCACCTGAGGAACCGGCCGGGGAGCCGGATATCGGAGTTTCACCGGGCTCAGGAATATGCACGTGCTGCGAATCCTCGAGCTGCGCGGCGAGATTGATTCCGGCCGGATCGGCGTTTTCCGTCATCCCACCGGCTGCCGTTACCGCGTCATTGACTCGGCTCGACGCTGGCAGCGTGTAGACTCCCGGTTGCTGTACGGCACCGGACACATAAATGACGACGGTGCCCGACACCCCAGTTGAATCCGCCCCCTCCTTCAACCTGCCGCTGACTTCCTCAGTTGCCACGTCCTTATCCCCGTTCGCCACTGGGTTCGAGCCATCAAATGCGGACTCCTCGTCATCTTTAAGTTTCTCCCCCGTCTTCTCCCCCGCGCTCTTATCAGATTCCGTCAGGCTGGATGACTCCGGCCCGTCCCCCGAAGCCAATTCCGACGAGGGGGCAATGCGTAGCGCCAACCAACCCCAAAGAACAATAAGTAGAACGGCAAGGAAAACCACGAGCACGCGGAACGGTTGAATAGCAAGACGAAGGCGCGGACGAGGCCCCTTCATTGCCAATGCGGCTACATCTTCCCCGGTTCCTGATGCCAATGCCAGACTCGCAAGCCGCCGCCGGGGCTCGGCTTCGGGCGACAACTCCTCCTTTGTTGACCCCTCCGCGAGAGCAGGCCATTCCGGTTTCAGCTGTTTCACCGGTTCCTCGAGAGTTACCGGTTCCTCGAGAGTTGGCGTCTCTCTTCCCCGGTCCCGTATCCGAGTATTCTCGCGACGATCCCTCACAGCATCACGGCGTTCATCCACGATGTGCACCCGCTTCCGCCGCGGAAAGGGTTCGTCGTCTTGATCTGGAACCAGGTGACGGGCCGGCCGAATAGCATCGTCGTTCTCCTCATCGCAACTAACATCTTGCGGGGAGTCACGGACTACCGACGTGACGTCGTCGTCGAAGGAATCGGCATCCAGCGACGACGCCACGTCGTACCGCGGAGTCAGTGGTTGCCGGATCGTCCGTATCGCTGTTCGTGGAGGAGGCTGTCGCATAACCGAATTGTCCGACGCCGCGCCGCTCCCCCGCACTCGCCACGAAACTGCTGTGGATGGGCTACGCACGAAGCGTTTCTGTGGATACGAGTACAGTTTCCAGGTCTCGAATTCGACTGGAAAATATACGACGTGCTTCCAACGGAACAACGTGATCTGTACGTTTTCCAGACCAGCTATCACACAATATTCGTCCACGGCAGGCTGCTCGTCGCTGTGGAGAATGGGCCAGCCCGTCACCCCGACCCTCCGGCCCTCCGACCCTCCGGCAGGCATACCTCCTCATCAATCGCGCTGTGATGCGCGCGCAGCTCGCCAGTTGAGCATCTCCAAAGTAGACAGTTGACCATCTCCGAAAAAGAAAACAGAAAAAGAGACACGATTTTTTAGCTACACCCGACAGCCCGGCGCACCTAGTATGGGCACATGAGCCTGTCTGAATCTGAGATCGCCCGCCTGCGCGCCGAAGCTGCTCAAGCCGCCGCTGACGCAGCCGCTGCGAAAGCTGCCGCCGCCCAAGCCGCACTGGAGGCCGCACTCGCGGCTGCCACTTCTCCGGTATCCGGGGCCGATGAATCGAACCCGGTTGAGTCGACGCCTTCTCACTCGGCCCCGGTTGAGTCACCAGATTCACCGACGACGACGTCCGTCACCCCAGTTTCTGCGACCTCACCTTCGGATGCCTCAGAGGCTCCGGTCACTGAAACCGAACCCCCGGCAAAACCGGTGGCGGCCGCGCCGCCGTCGTCGTCCGAAACGCTTTCCGACTACGGGACGACGGTACGTGACAGCTACGCATTCGAGGTGCCGAGTCTGCGACTGGGGTCGTATCTCGAAGCAGGGTCGCCTCACCCGGAGGCCGCCGTATCCATGCCGTTGCGCTCCTTCAACAGGCACGGGCTCGTTGCTGGCGCAACCGGCACCGGCAAGACGCGCACGCTTCAGTTGCTCACCGAAGGGCTGTCCGCGAATGGCGTTCCAGTGTTCATCACGGACATTAAGGGCGATCTCACAGGGCTTCTCGAACCGGGTCAAACCTCCGAGAAGCTGCTCGCACGCACGGCGGCGAACGGGCAGGAGTTTGCGGCGGCGGCGTTCCCGGTTGAGCTGTATTCGCTCGGTGGGCAGGGCCGTGGCGTGACGATTCGTACCACGGTGACGGATTTCGGGCCGCTGCTGCTGGCCCGCGCGCTTGGTCTCAACGAGACGCAGGAGGCGACGCTCTCCCTCATTTTCGGATGGGCAGACGCCGAGGGACTGGCGCTCATCGATCTGACGGACCTGCGCGCCACGCTGCAATACCTGACGAGCCCCGCGGGTAAGCCGATTCTTACGCAGATCGGTGGGGTCGCTCCGGCCACCGCGGGCGTCATCCTGCGCGAGATTTCCGCGCTGCAGGCCCAGGGCGCCGACTCCTTCTTCGGCGAACCGGCCTTCGACACCTCCGAGCTGCTGCGCACCGCCTCCGACGGTCGCGGCCTCATCTCCTGCCTTGAACTGCCGGACGTGCAGTCGCAGCCCGCGCTGTTCTCCACCTTCACGATGTGGCTGCTCGCCTCGCTCTTCGGCGACCTCCCCGAAGTAGGCGACCTCGACAAGCCTCGCCTCGTTTTCTTCTTCGACGAGGCCCACCTGCTGTTCAACGACGCGTCGAAGGAGTTCCTCAACCAGGTGGTGCAGACGGTGCGGCTCATCCGTTCGAAGGGAGTCGGAGTTTTCTTTGTCACCCAGACGCCGAAGGATGTGCCCGACGACGTCCTGGCCCAGCTTGGTTCGCGAGTCCAGCACGCACTGCGCGCGCATACTCCGAAGGATCTCAAGCAGCTCAAGGCGTCGGCGGAGACGTTCCCCCGCTCACCGCTTAATTTGTTGGAGTTGCTGCCCTCGCTTGGGACCGGCGAGGCGATCGTGACGGTGCTTGATCCGTCCGGGCGTCCGACTCCGGTGGCACCGACAAAGCTGTGGGCTCCGGTTGCTGTTATGGGACCGGCGAGCGAAGAAGCTGTTGCTCAGTGTGAAACAAGTTCACCGTTAATGGCCCGTTATCGCGATGCCGTGGATCCGGAGAGCGCTTTCGAGCTGCTGGAACAACGCATCGCGAACGAGGCGGCTGCCGAGGAGGACGCGAAACGGCGCGCCGAAGAGGAAAAGCAGACTGCCCGCGAGGAGGCCGCACGGCTCAAGGCCGAAGAGCGGGCTCGTATGGCGGCCGAGAGGGCTGAAGCGAAGGCGCGGGCCGATGCCGAAAAGGCCGAAGCAAAGGCTCGTGCCGATGCTGAAAAGGCCGAGGCCAAGCGTCAGGCGGACGAGGAAAAGGCTCGGTTGAAAGAATTGGCCGACGCTCAAAAGGCTGCCGAAAAGGCCCAGGAACAGG
>JBDIAV010000013.1:0-52573 GCA_039812645.1 Actinomycetaceae bacterium | reverse complement strand
CGATTCATCTAGGTCCACTGGCTACTATCCCACGCTGCCCGCGCCCTCTCGGGGTTCTCACCCCACCGAACTTAAATGAGTGATGGGGTCCGGCTAAAGCCGGACCCCATCACTCAGTGGAGCTAAGGGGATTCGAACCCCTGACCTCTTCCATGCCATGGAAGCGCGCTACCAACTGCGCCATAGCCCCTCGGACCTGTATAACTTTACAAGTTCCGATCCCCCGGCACAAATTGACCACGGACAGTTTTCTGAGATTCACACCACGCCAAAACCCGCACCGATACAACCACCGGTCCCCGCGCCAGTACCCAGACCAGTGCCTTTACCGCAGTGCCATACGCGCCGCATTGACCGGCGCAATTGTCTGATTGTAGTGGGTCAGGCACCAGTTAGGCGTACGGTTCGACTGCGGGATGAGCATCGCCCAGTGGCAGTTGTCTAGCCCACGCAGCCCATTCCAGTCATCAGCAACGGTTCCCAACAACGCGGCCACACCGGCCCGGATCGCAGCGCCGTGCGCCGTCACCAGAAGTGTGCCCCCCTCCATCTGTTCGGAGGCATCCACCACCGCGGCGGCAACTCGCGCCCCCACGATCGTATTGGGTTCAATTCCCAAACCAACCGGCTGCCCGCCGTCTCGCCATACTTCGAACTGCTCGGGGTCGCGCTCGAAAATCTCGTCCCGGCTGAGACCTTCCCACTGTCCGTAGTCACGTTCTCTCAAACGCTCGTCGAGTTCCACAGGAATACCCATAAGGTCCGAGACGCATTGCGCAGTATCCGCAGCTCGCGACAATGGCGAACTGAGAATACGCACCGGCTCCAACGCGGCAATTTCCGCAGCAATGGCGGCAGCCTGCGCCCTTCCCACATCATTCAAGGGAAAGTCTTGAGAGCCCTGGATTCGCACCTGCACGTTGAGGTCAGTCTGCCCATGCCGCCAAAGAACGACTCGCCCGGCCGTCACTCCTCAGTCCCCGCAAGCAAACGGTCCAGGGTGCTCGGCTCCTCGCTTTCAAGCTCAATGCCCAGATCAACCACCGGGCAATCGCCCCATAGCTTTTCCAATGCATAAAACTCGCGATCCTCATCACGCTGCACGTGCACGATGAGATCACCGTAATCCAACAGGACCCAGTGGATCTCTGCATCCAAACCTTCGCGCCGCTTGCGCTTGAGCCCCGCCTCGTGGAGCGCGCGCTCCACACCATTCACGATCGCGCGAAGCTGGGGATCACTCGACCCCGATATCACTAGGAAGACTTCGGTCACTACTAGTCGCTCGGAGACATCCAGGGCAACAATGCTCGTTGCCTTGACCTCGGATGCTGCTTCAGCGGCCCTCCGTGCGTATTCCTTGATTTCTTCAGATGCTGACACTGTTCTCCTCTTGCAGTGAATCGACCGTTTGCAGAACGGCCACAGAAAACTTCGGTTGGATCTCGCCGTCCAGCGACGCTCCCAACGACTTGATCCCCACCCCGATAAACAGTCCAATCACAAGTCCAACGAGAATAAAGATAAGGATCATGAGGAAGCTGTGACGTTTCGGTTCGGCAAGTTCATCGAGATCATACTCGGTTTCAATAATTTCAGCGTCGACGACGGCGTCATCCACCCCCACAGTTCGCGCCTCATCCGCAAGGGAGACGGTCCCGGCATTGCCGATAGCAGCGGGATCATCAGATGCGTCGGCCTCGTTAGCGAGACCATTCTCTCGAACTCGGGTAAGAAGACGTTCCTCAAGACTTTCCTCATCTGACGCACCGTCCGGAGTAACGGTAGCTACAGTTCCGGAAACTACACGGTCCTCGAGAACTTCTGCTGCGGCTTCGTCGTCGTCAGAAACAAAACGGTCAAAGACGGAACGCCGATTCTCTTCGGACTCGCGTACCTCAATCTCTTGCTCCGTCGAGTCGACCTCGTTCACATCCGGAGTAACGTCGGCCCGACGGGACGAACGAAAGCCCGCCGACTCCCGGTTGCGCGAACGTTCCTGAAGCGGAGACGTACCATCCGTGATGGGGGCCAGTAGCCCTCGTTCCCTCAACTCGCGCCGAGAAAGACGTGGTTTTTCTTCGCTCATCCGTTTCGTTCCTTCCCCGTTGAGGCCGCCGCTGTAGCAGGGTTCCCCTGATACAGACGATACTTGGCGATGTACTGGACCACACCGTCCGGAACCAAATACCAAATCGGCGCGCCGCGCTCCACCCGCTTACGGCAGTCAGTAGACGAAATCGCCATGGCCGGCACTTCCATCACGGTGACGCTCTCGGGAGGTAGGCCCGTCACGTCAAGCTTGTGTCCAGGCCGAGTAACCCCCACAAAATGCGCCATCTCCCAGAGCTCCTCAGAATCCTTCCAACCGAGAATTTCAGGAAGGATGTCCGCACCTGTGATGAAGTAAAACTCGGCATCTGGGTAGAATTCGCGCAGGTCACGCAATGTGTCAATGGTGTAGGTCCAACCCTCACGTTCAATGTCCACTCGTGACACCGAGAACCGCGAGTTCGACGCCGTCGCAATAACCGTCATGAGGTAGCGGTGCTCAGGCAAAGCCACATCACGATCACTCTTATACGGCTGGCGCCCCGTCGGGACAAACACCACCTCATCCAAACCGAAGTGGTTCTGAACCTCCGACGCGGACACCAAATGCCCATGATGGATAGGATCGAACGTTCCGCCCATGATCCCAATGCGCCGAGGGCGCCCCGGGGATTTCTCGATGGGAACATGAACGTTATCGGACATGCCCATCCCCTTCGACAATCCACGTCGTGGTTGTCAGCTCGGTGAGGCCCATGGGACCGCGGGCGTGCAGCTTCTGGGTGGAGATGCCGATTTCGGCTCCCAAGCCCAGCTCCCCGCCGTCGGTAAAGCGGGTGGAAGCGTTGACCATGATAGCTGCGCTGTCGATGGCCCCGGTGAATTGACGTACCGCCGCCATATCTTGCGACACGATCGCTTCGGTGTGCCCAGAAGAGTAGGTGCGGATGTGCTCGATGGCTTCCTCTTCGGAGGCGACAACGCGCACGGCCATCTCTAGGGCCAGATACTCGGTCTCCCAGTCCTCTTCGGTCGCGTCGAGAACTACCACACCTTCGGGGGCAAGCTCCACCGTGGCTGCACAGCCGTGTAGCACGACACCGCGATCAGCCAGCTCACGCAGCACCTGCGGAAGGAAAACATCGGCGACGTCGGCGTGGACAAGCAGCGTCTCAGCCGCGTTACACACGCTGGGTCGATGAGTCTTCGCGTTAATAGCGATCGCAAGGGCCTTCTCGAGATCGGCGGCACGATCGATGTAGACATGGCAGTTGCCCACACCGGTTTCGATAACGGGCACGAGCGACTCCCGCACAACCGTCTGGATAAGACCTGAGCCACCACGCGGAATAACAAGATCCACAAGGCCGCGAGCGCGCATGAGCGCGACAGACCCCTCGCGTCCGTAGACATCGATGGTTTGCACGAGATCGGCGTCAAACCCATTGGCGACGACGACGTCACGCATCACCTCGACAAGAATTGCGTTAGTTTCGAGGGCCGCACGGCCGCCACGCAGGAGAACGGCAGATCCCGCTTTCAGCGCAAGAGCGGCGGCGTCAACAGTGACGTTGGGGCGCGCTTCATAAATCATCCCGATGACGCCCATCGGGACGCGCTGCTGACGCAGTACGAGGCCGTTGGGCAGACGCTGGCCGCGCACTACTTCGCCCACGGGGTCCGGAAGAGACGCCACGTGCCGAGTAGCATTCGCTATTCCAGCAATTCGTTCCTCGGTGAGGAGGAGACGGTCAAGCAGTCCCTCCCCCATTCCACTCTCGCGCCCAGTCTGCATATCTCGAGCGTTCGCCTCGATAATCTGTGGTGCTGCGGCCTCCAAAGCATCGGCAATACCAAGCAGCAGAGCATCCTTGGTGCTGCTGGTAGCCTCTCGAAGGCTGCGTGAAGCAATCTGTGCTTGTCGGGCTGCTGCCTCGACGCCTTCTACGGGTGTCAAATTCGCCATGGGCCAAGCCTACGTGTTTTTGCCCTCTCGCGGCGAAGTCGCGTCCGAGATAACAACACTTTTCTTGGGCGATTCCAGTGTTCGGGAATACTCCGGGTAACATCATCGTTCTACTCGTAGGAGCGGTCACAGGGGCCCTCACAATACGAGAGGTAGATATGGCAACCATCGCCGTCACTGCAGAGAACTTCAACGACACGGTCAAGGAAGGCACCGTTCTTCTTGACTTCTGGGCGTCGTGGTGCGGCCCGTGCCGCCAGTTCAGCCCTATCTTCGAAAAGTCCTCCGAGGCTCACACCGATGTTGTGTTCGGCAAGGTCGACACCGAGGATCAGCAGGCGTTGGCCTCCAGCTTTGGCATCACCGCTATCCCCACCCTCATGGCCTTCCGCGACGGCATTCGCGTTTTCGAGCAGGCGGGCGCTCTCCCTGCCCCGGCCCTTGAGGACCTGATCCGCCAGGTCAATGGTCTCGATATGGACGCCGTTCGCGAAAAGATCGCCGAGATGGAGGCAGGGAAGTAAATTCCCGCCAGCCCACAGGCTCAGCATAGAGAAATGGTCCGCAGGTTTTCCTGCGGACCATTTCTCTATGCTTCATAGCTCACCGTGAATGGGCTGCCGGCAACCACCTTCTGGAAGGTTGCCGTATTCAACTTTCAGTGCTGACCGTGCTCGCTACTTGGTTCCTTCGAGCGAGGTTGCCCGTGCCTTGAGCAATGGAAGGACTCCACGAATCACCGAGGCAAGATCGGTCGGCAACGATGCCGGGAGGAAGATAATGCCATCGGCAGCTCCCAAACCAATCCAGGACTCCACCAGGTCTGCAACGTCGTAGACGGTGCCCACCACGGAAGCCTTACCTTCAAAAGCCGGAGCGCCTTGCATAGCACCAATCAAAAGCGCACGCTCGTTAGCGGCCTGCTGACTCCCCGAGATAACAATGCCGATCTCTACCAGCACGCTGAGGGAACGGCCCTGCTTCTTTGCCGCCGAACGGAGGGCAAAACGCGCCTCGCGTGCCTTGTGTGGATCAGAAGTAAGAAGTCGGATCGAATCTGCCCATGAGACGAGGACATCAACGTCGAGGTCGGTCAGATCTTCAACGCGGACTCGCACCGTTGTCTGGATACCCCGTGCCCGGGCCTGCGCTGCGGGCTCAGCGAGACGCATGACGTCGGCATTCTCAACTACCGCAATCTCAATGCATCCCCAACCATCACGCTGCTTGGCCAGCAACGAGATAGCCTCTTCAAAGCTCTCCTTGTCGCCTGGAATCTCCGCGGAGAACCCGCCTTCACCAGCATCGAGAATCCGTGCCATTGTCCGCACTGCATCCATGGAGCTGACGCGATCGGACCTCGTCTGAAAGTCCATGGAGAGGGAAATAAAATCGAGACCGCCGGAGAAGGAAGCGCCAGCGCACGAAGCAAGCTTGGGGAAATTCACGTACTCAACCGGCAAGTCAAGGCCAAGAGAGGCATACTCATCTGCCGAGACCGCGCCGAGCAAGCTGAGATCAACGCCAATAAAGGCATCCGTCATGCGCTCTTGCTCGCGAGAATCACTATTGGTGGACGTATCAATGGTGGGTAACTGGACTGTCATAGTCTTCTATCCGTTCACGGCATGTGCCTAATTCCCGGTCTGCACTGTGGGCTGGTAGCGCAGATTCCTTGGCTGGTGAATTCTTTAGTCGAAGGCAGGGTTATTTACACATTCGCCACAAGAAATCCACACGATGGAGGGTGTACACGAAAGCGAAATCTTCGATTTCTATGGTCTGAAGCTGGGCCATTGCTTTCATCCCTTCCAGCACATTGTGTTGAGGAGAGCCCCGCTGGTGGCGGGATGTATCCGTTTGGTGGATACGGAGCAAGAGTAGACAGCAAAGCGTCCGTATATCAAGACGAAGATTCGTAAGAGTGGACGATGTCACGATTAGAGTGCTAGTAGGCCTATCGTCCCTCGACGCTGCAAAGTATCCAGTGAATTCGTGTCACATTTGCGGCAAAAAATGACTGCTAAAACCTCACAACAAAGTCATACCATTAACTTACTCAACCGTAGTTACCTGGAAGAACAGCCAGAAACGCACGGATGTGATAACCGCACGATGATAAAAGGTTAAAGCTTTTGTATCATGCCCCCAATTACGCGATCAGTGCGTTTCACGACTCCTTGTGCGCACAAGATCATTGACGTGGACCACAGGACGGAGGCCGTGAGCCTCCTCACGATTGACCGCAATACGTGCCAAGTCCTCTGAGGAGAAGCCAGAAAGTCCTCGCCCAATAACGTGCCCGGTCATCTCACGAATCTCAACCAAATCACCGGCAGCGAAGCGTCCCGCCACGGCCATCACACCAACAGGAAGAAGGGAGGTTCCACGGCGACGAAGGGCGGCCGCGGCGCCGTCGTCGACAATAATCTTGCCCCTCACCTGCGCCGCATGCTCAAGCCACAGCCTGCGCGCACTAGAACGGCGTCCAGTGGGATAGAACCAGGTACCCACGGTCTCTCCGTCAAGGGCTCGACCAATGTTCTCCGCCGAGGTAAGGAGCACCGACACACCTCCAGAGCAGGCGAGATCTGCGGCGTCTACCTTGGTGCGCATGCCGCCAGTTCCGACATTAGAACCACGGCTGGTGATCTCCAGTCCTTCGAGCTGCCCCATCGCACTGACCTCGGAGATAAGACGAGAGCCAGGAATGCGCGGAGGGGCGGTGTAGAGGCCATCCACATCGGTGAGCAGGATGAGAGCATCGGCATCCACAAGATGCGACGTGAGGGCAGCTAGACGATCGTTATCCCCGAAGCGCAGTTCGTCAGTCACGACGGCGTCGTTCTCGTTCACGATCGGGATAATACCCAACGAGAGCAGCGTGGAGAGCGCCCCCTGCGCGTTGGCGTAATGGCGTCGGTTCACCACATCCTCGGCAGTCAACAGTACCTGACCGATAGTGATGTTGGACTTCGAAAACTCCGCCTGATAGGCAGCCATCAGGCGGGACTGCCCCACCATCGCCGCAGCCTGATGCAGATGCATCTCGCGCGGCTTTCCATTCAATCCCAGTGGGGCAATACCCGCCGCAGCCGCACCCGACGAAACGAGAACAACTTGCTGGCCGCGCGCGTGGGCAGCACTGAGCACAGAGGCCAGCTGAGAGAGCTGCTCCGAGTTCAGATTGCCATCAGGCAGCGTCAGAGAGGATGAACCCACCTTGACGACGATGCGCTTTGCCTGCCCCAGCAGATGACGATTGAGGAATGATGCCTTCACATAGGCAATGGTGCCACTATTCAGCCGATGGGTCGGTCCAGTGTCCAGCCTCGCGCTCCATCCACAACTCCTGGCGCGCTTCCTCCTTGGCATCCATACGGTCTAGATAGGCGTCACGACGCTGCTTACGAGAGGGACGGGCATTCTCATCCACGCGCAGATCGGTACCGCGCGGCCCAAGCAGCTCGGCACCCGTTTGCATAGTGGGCTCCCAGTCGAAAATGAAGCCGGAATCCTCCGGACCGATAACCACCATGTCGCCAGCCTTGGCACCAGCGCGCAGCAGCTCCTTCTCAATACCAATATTGTTGAGACGATCGGCAAGATAACCCACCGCTTCGTCGTTGTCGAAGTCCGTCTGGCGTACCCAGCGTTCGGGCTTCTCTCCACGTACCAGGAAGAAATCTTCTCCACTGCGCGAGCGCCGCGCAATGGTGAAAGTAGCCTCGTCGCGGCCTCGAGGACGCAAAACGATGCGGGGTGCCTCCTCAGGCTGTGGAGCCTCTGCACGGGCCTGAGCGACCGTTTCAGCTAACGCGAAGGACAACGGGCGGAGGCCCTCATGGGACACCGCGGAGATTTCAAAAACACGCAGCCCGCGCGCCTCTAGTTCGTCGCGCACGAATTCGGCCAGCTCGCGTGCCTCGGGCACGTCGATCTTGTTGAGAACCGCAAGGCGAGGACGCTCCATGAGCGGCACACGATCCTCGGCCGGCGGAATCTGATCAGCGTAGGCAGCCAGCTCCGACTCGATGAGTTCATAATCGGAAATTGGATCGCGTCCGGGTTCCAACGTGGCGCAGTCGAGTACGTGCACAATCACGGCACAGCGCTCAATGTGTCGCAGAAACTCCAGGCCCAGGCCCTTACCCTCAGAGGCGCCGGGGATGAGACCGGGAACATCAGCAATCGTGTAACGCTCATCGCCCGCCTGAACAACGCCCAGGTTCGGAATAAGCGTGGTGAAGGGGTAGTCCGCGATCTTCGGACGCGCCGCCGACATCGCCGCGATGAGGGAGGATTTTCCGGCGCTAGGGAAGCCCACGAGGGCCACGTCCGCCACGGACTTAAGTTCGAGCACGATGTCACAAGCTTCGCCTTCGTCGCCCAAAAGAGCGAATCCCGGCGCCTTACGTTTGGGAGAGGCGAGGGCGGAGTTTCCGAGGCCACCTACTCCTCCACGTGCGGCAACGTAGCGCGCTCCCGTTCCCACAAGGTCCGCCAGGACATCGCCTTCCGTTGAACGCACGACGGTGCCGGAAGGAACCTTGAGGACAAGCGATGTGCCATTCTTTCCCGCGCGCCAATCTCCCGCACCCTGCGTGCCATTCTCCGCCTTCTGATGGGGTGAATGATGGTAGCTCAGCAGGGTGGTCACTTGCGGATCAACTTCGATGACGACGTCGCCGCCGTGACCGCCGTTGGCGCCATCCGGCCCACCCAAAGGCTTGAACTTCTCACGATGCACCGAGGCGCAGCCGTTACCACCGTTACCGGCTTGAACATGAAGGACAACGCGATCGACGAAGCTGGCCATGATTCTCCTCTCGCCGTGGGGCGACTTGGGAAGTACTGGGATGGTGGCCGAAGACCACCATCGGGAATGGTCACCACGAGCGACCACCAGAAAAATGGGAAAAGAAAAGGGGTGGAAGGCATTGCCTTCCACCCCTTCACAACCTACGAAACCGAGAAACCTCAGGCCTGCGCAGTGACGATGTCAATGACCTTACGGTCACGACGAGTAGCGAACTGGACGTTGCCAGCTGCCGTGGCGAACAAGGTGTCATCCTTGCCGCGGCCGACGTTCACGCCGGGGTGGAAGTGGGTGCCGCGCTGACGGACGATAATCTCGCCAGCCTTAACGAACTCGCCGCCGAAACGCTTCACACCAAGACGCTGTGCATTGGAATCGCGCCCGTTACGGGAGGAGCTGGCGCCTTTCTTATGTGCCATCTCTATGACCTGCTCTCTAATAAATCGTTGACGGAGTGGACCGGGCTAGGCCCGAATACTCACTGAATGCCGGTGACCTTGAGGCGGGTCAGCTTCTGGCGGTGACCCTGACGCTTGCGGTAGCCAGTCTTGTTCTTGTACTTGACGATCGAGATCTTCGGACCCTTGTCCTCACGCACGATCTCAGCGGTTACCTTTGCGGAAATGCCATCGGCAGCCGTGGTGATCTTGTCACCGTCAACGAGCATGATGGGCTCCAGCTCGACGGTCTCGCCGGCCTGTCCTTCCATCTTGTCAACGACGACGACGGACCCGACGGACACCTTCTCCTGACGGCCGCCGGCCTTGACGATCGCGTAAACCACGTTCTTGCTCATCTCTGTTGATTACGGCTGCTCTCACAAAATGCGGAGCATTGCTGACTTTTGGGCACGGGATTAACGCGCCGACTCTAAAGGTTACTAACTTTGGTTCTCCCTAATCAAGTCCAAAGTGGCCGTTTCGGCCTCTGCAACCTATGGGATACGCCACCCCAGGACTTTTCTGAGGGTTTGCGCCGGCAAGTTCAATTCCCTGTCGGCGCAAACCCTCACTCTCACTTCGCGGGGAAGCTGAGGACAGTTCCTGAACCGGGGGTGATGGTTCCTGAGGAAGCCGCGCGGCGCGGCTTCCGTGCGGGTTTGTCGCCCGAACCATTTGACTCGTTGGTCGCGGAGGTCACGGAGGCGGAACCGGCCACCTTCCCCACCGGAAGGCTTGCAGCCTTCACCAATGCCGCCGGCTTGGACGACTTATCTATCTTCGTTACCGTCTTGCCCCGGTAGGAGGTCTTGACCACTTCGGTCGAAGAGACGTCCTGCCGGCTAGCCACTCCCTTCGGAACCGCTTCCGTTGCGACAGTCTCAAAACTTGCCTCGGACTCCGCAGCATTCCCGGACTTACCCGAATCATCCGCTTTGCCACGTGCCACGTCATCTTGACTCGCACGGCCAACACGCTCGCGTGGCTTACGCGTACCCCTGGTGCCGCGCCGTTCCCGCTCGCTCGTTTTTTCCTCGTTCGCTTCGTGCGCCTTTCCGGCGGCAGCAGCAATAGAGTTCAGCGCGGCCTTGACACCGTCACGTTTGGCTTCATCCTCGGGGATCTGCGCGGGTTCGGGCGCAGTAGCAGTATATGACGGCTTCGTGTTCTTCTTGCCGCGGCGGGGCTGGTTATCGCCCCCGTCACTGCGTTCCACCGGGTGGGTGTGCAGCATGTAGCCGCGCCCTTCACACTCCTCGCACGGAGTGCTGAATGCTTCAACAAGGCCTTGGCCCACGCGCTTGCGAGTCATCTGCACCAACCCGAGCGACGTCACTTCGGCAACCTGGTGACGGGTACGATCTCGGCCCAGGCACTCAACCAAGCGACGCAAAACCAGCTCACGGTTGGACTCGAGCACCATGTCAATGAAGTCGACAACGATGATTCCGCCAATATCTCGCAGACGCAGCTGGCGCACGATTTCCTCGGCGGCCTCGAGGTTGTTGCGCGTGACTGTTTCTTCGAGGGTTCCGCCTGAACCGGTGAACTTCCCGGTATTGACGTCAATGACCGTCATTGCTTCGGTGCGATCCACAATAAGGGTACCGCCGGAAGGCAGCCATACCTTGCGGTCGAATGCCTTAGCGAGCTGCTCATCTACGCGATGCTCCGCGAAGATGTCCTTGTTCGAGGTCCAGTGCGTGAGGCGCGAGGACAGCTCCGGAGAGAGTTCACCAA
This sequence comes from Actinomycetaceae bacterium, assembly GCA_039812645.1. GTDB lineage: Bacteria > Actinomycetota > Actinomycetes > Actinomycetales > Actinomycetaceae > Ancrocorticia. The sequence goes on along the minus strand of JBDIAV010000013.1, from coordinate 41,556 downwards.
CGTACTCGGAGAGTGTCTGCCACGCGCCGTTACCCTGCACCTTGAGCGAGGCGAAGTCCTCGTTGAAGATGTCGCGAACCACTCGAACCGCCAATTCCGGTTCGCCCTTAAGAAGCGTGGGAGCGGACTTGTAAGCCTTCGACTTCTCCTGGATGTCGTCCCAGGCCTTCGTCAAGCGCTCGACGTCCGCGCGCAACTGTTCCTCACTGGCGCCTTCAGCGGCGGTACGCACGATGACACCGTGCTCCGACGGCACGATCTCGCGTAGCAACTTCTTGAGGCGCTGACGTTCCTTCTCGGGGAGCTTACGAGAAATTCCCGTCATGGCGCCCGAGGGAACCAGCACGAGGTGACGGCCAGCGAGAGTAATTTGAGCGGTGAGGCGAGCACCCTTATGTCCAATAGGATCTTTGGTGACCTGGACAAGAACGGTATCGCCAGACTTCAGGGCCTGTTCAATACGACGTGGCTTGCCTTCGAGGCCCGCGGCCTCCCAGTTCACTTCACCCGCATACAGGACGGCGTTACGCCCCTTGCCGATGTCCACGAAGGCAGCTTCCATCGATGGCAGCACGTTTTGGACGCGGCCGAGATAAACGTTACCCACCATGGATACCTGGGTATGGCGCGCCACATAGTGCTCAACGAGGACATCGTCTTCAAGCACTGCAATCTGGTTGAGACCATCCTGCTCGCGTACGAGCATGTCACGCTTAACCGATTCGCGGCGAGCCAGGTACTCCGATTCCGTCACAGTATGACGACGACGGCCCGCCTCACGGCCCTCCTTACGGCGCTGACGCTTCGCTTCCAGACGCGTCGAACCCTTGGGAGCCGTCACCTCATCACTGGTGTCAGACGTCGACGATGAGCTACGACGACGGCGACGACGACGCGTTGTCACCTCTCCCGTTTCCGCTTCCGGAGTTACCTTCTCAGAATCAGACTCAGCAGTTTCAGCTTCTTCGGGGGTCGCGGCAGAAACCGCTGCTTCGGCGACCTTACGGCGACCGCGCGAGCCTCGCTTGCGACGCGAAGTCTCCGACGTTGTGGTCTCGTCCTGTTCAGAGGTGGCTGGCTCTTGCGGTTCCTTCACTACTTCTTCGACAGGCTCAGCAACGTCAACGGGTGCCTCAACCTTGCGGCGACGTGGACGCGCACGAGCAACATCAGGTTCCTGGAACAGCAACGCGGTCATTGCCGGAGCGAACGGAGCCGGAGCTACTTCTTCTTCAAGCGACGAGAAGGCCGACATGGTTGAAATGACCTCGCCACCAGCGTTCTTTGCATCTGCCGTCTTCTCTACGGAATCCTTAGCAGCGGACTTCTTCGTGGACGCCTTTTTGTTTGCTGGCTTCTTCCGCGACGCACCTTGAGCAGCAGGAGCTGTTCCTTCGGCTTCGGCGGAGCCAGCCTTCTTCGATTTCCGCTTACCTTTAGCCTCTTGCTTAGTGGCTACATGCTCAGCTTCTTTCGTCTGAATTGCCTGCATGAGACCGTCAATGACGTCACCGGCTGGCGCACTACTCTTCCGCGCTTCTGCGCGCTTGGGAGCCTCAGCTTCCAGAGCCGCCAGGGATGCCGCAATAGCTCCTGAAACCTCCGCACCTGCGGGCGTCGTCGCCTTCTTCGTGCGGGTCCGAGTTGTCTTGTTTGCAGGCGCTTCCGCCGCGGTTTCTCGGGTGTTCACTTCGTTATTTGTGCCAGAGCGCTCAGGGCGCTCCGACGTCGTGGCCTGATCAGCCATACGTAATCGCACTCTCCCGCCCGACGAATACGCCCCGCATACACGTATCCCATCGGACCAGTTATCGCGGCATCGCCGCGGAAAGCTTTACTACTCGAGCCGATATCCAGCACCGGCGGCGGCGCAACAGCGGCGCACAGTCAACTGGATCAGGCGGTCGAGATGTTGGGCTATGCGGGCATGCCCAACTCCACCCCTATTGTCGCACATTGAAACAAACTGGCCCACCACTTGAGCCATACACCTCACAATGACACTGATTCTTCGGCGGGTCGTCGATGCACACCCCGTCACCCGCGGGTCCACATAGCTCGTCGACAACACTCCGCCGCCTGTGGCTGTGCCGTAGATCTCCTCCTTACGGGCGGACCTATGGCTCAGACATCAATTGCTCTGGAATCATCGTCCATTTTGCTGGCATGACTCACGAAATTAGGCGAGAATTAGCTGGTAAGGCGTTAATCTCGTCGGAGGTGGGTCAGCCCAAGAGCTACAACGTTGGCACTTTTCCTGATATTACCGGGGACCTGGGTCCCAGCCTCTGTTAGAGTACTTCGCGACATAGTCCCTAACTTCACAGGTCGTTCGAAAGGTGTTCACGTGTTAGATGCCCTCGACCTCGCCCGGTGGCAGTTTGGTATCACGACGGTTTATCACTACCTCCAGGTACCCCTGACCATTGGACTGGCAACCCTCGTAGCGGTCATGCAAACGAAGGCACGCAAAACCGGAGATCCCAAGTGGCAGAAGGTGACCGATTTCTTCGGCAAGATCCTTCTTATCAACTTCGCCCTCGGCGTCGCCACTGGAATCGTTCAGGAGTTCCAGTTCGGTATGAACTGGTCGGAGTACTCGCGCTTTGTGGGCGACATCTTCGGCGCACCTCTCGCATTCGAAGCTCTCCTCGCATTCTTCTTTGAGTCCACGTTCCTCGGACTGTGGATCTTCGGCAAGGGCCGCCTCTCACCCAAGATTCACAACCTCACCATTTGGCTGGTTGCTATCGGAACCTTGCTTTCGGCGTTCTTCATCCTTGCTGCCAATTCCTTCATGCAGTACCCCACAGGTGCTGTCATCAATCCCGAGACTGGGCGTGCCGAGCTCGATGGAGCCGGAGGCTTCCTCAAGGTGCTCTTCAACGCCACCTCAATGTGGACCTTTGCCCACACCATCACCGCCGCGTTCTTGGTGGCTGGTACCGTTGTTGCCGCCCTCTCCTTCTGGTGGATGGCTCGTTCTGTCCGTCTGACGGGCAACGAGGAAGAAGCGCGCGGATACTGGAAGCCTGCGGCCAAGATCGGCCTCGTCACCATGCTTATCGCCTCCGTGGGCGTCTCCCTCTCCGGTCACTTCATGGGCCAGCACGTTGTGGAGATTCAACCCGCGAAGGCCGCAGCCATGATGGGAACCATGGAGTCCGGGGAAGCCCATGAGTTGGTCTTGCTTATGGACACCCGAAGCACAGACGGTTTCCAGCTCGTTCTACCCATCCCGGGCATCGAGTCCTTCATGTCCACCAACCACTTCACCGGCCCCGAATCCTTCCTGCCCGGCCTTGACGATGTCAATGCCGAGCTCCAGGAGAAGTACGCCGACGTGTACGGACCTGACCAGGATTACCGCCCCAATCTGACTGTCACCTTCTACTCCTTCCGCATCATGGTGGGAATTGGAATGCTGGGCATCGCATTGTCGCTACTCGGCCTCCTGCTTCTGCGGGGAAGAAATATCGTTCGTTCCGAGCAGCTGGGCAAACTCTGGCTTCTGGCCATCCCCTTGCCCTTCCTGGGCAACTCGTTTGGCTGGCTCCTCACCGAGATGGGCCGTCAGCCGTGGGTGGTTAACCCGGGCGAGAACAACGTCTACCTTTTGACGAGCCTTGGTGTGTCGGATTCGGTGAGCGTGGCCTATGTGGCGATCTCTATGTCCGTCTTCACCCTCCTGTACACCGCTCTCGGCGTTGTCTGGATCATGCTGCTGCGCCGCTACGCGCTCGAAGGTATCAATACCAAGAGCAAGGTCATCGAGTATGACTCCAACTCTGCCGAACAGCTAAAGTTCGTCTACTGATCGGAGAACACTCATGGAACTGACATTCATCCAGCTTCTCTGGTTCGTCCTCATCGGGGTCCTATGGACCGGCTACCTCACCCTCGAGGGCTTCGGTTTTGGCGTGGGCATGCTGCTCAAGATCCTTCCCAAGAATGAGAAGGAACGCCGCGCAACGCTCAACGCCATTGGCCCGCACTGGGATGGCAACGAGGTATGGCTGCTCACTGCGGGTGGCGCTACCTTTGCCGCCTTCCCTGAGTGGTACGCCACGATGTTCTCGGGCATGTACCTCGCCCTCGTCGTTATCCTCGTGTGCCTCATCTTCCGCGTGTGTGCTCTCGAATGGCGCAAGATGATTAACACTGATCGCTGGCGCTCCAACTGGGATTGGATCCACACCATCGTTGCATGGGTCGTTTCCATCCTGTGGGGTGTAGCTTTCGCCAACCTGGTCCAGGGCATGAAGATCGAAGTGGGTCATTACGTGGACGGCGTTTTCCAAGCCGTTCCCGTGGACCAGGTCAACACCGCACTCGATGCAGTGGACAAGCACTTCCTTACCGGAGGTTTCTTCTCCCTGCTCACCCCGTTCACCATTCTCGGTGGCTTGGTCACGATGCTGCTGTTCCTCTCCCATGGAGCTCTCTTCGTTTCTATCAAGACCACCGGCGATCTTAAGCGACGCGCTCAGGGCATCGCCCAGAAGTCGCTGCTTGCCGGAACCGTAGTGACGGCGGTGTGGGCAATTTGGGCACAGCTGAGCTACTCGAACAATGGTCTGTCCATCGTTCCATTGGCACTCACGGCCGTTCTGCTTGTCGCTTCAATTGCTCTCATCTACAAGGGTGACGAGGTTAAGGCGTTCGTTGCCCACTTCGTTGCTATTGCAAGTGCCGTCGTGTTCATTTGGTTTGCTGTCTTCCCCGACGCCATGAAGTCGTCGATTGATCCGGCGTACTCGCTGACACTTGCACAGGCTTCAGCAACTGCACCCACCCAGATGATCATGGCGGGCGCCGCCGTGGTGTTCGTGCCGATTGTTCTCGGTTACACCATCTGGGCTTACAAGGTATTTGCTAAGCGCATCCGTGTCGAGGACATTCCGGAAAAGTCTCCGGGTCTTGATCCAAAGAAGATTCGAACCTTCGAAACCGCTTAGGGTTACATGTCACATGAGGGGTGGGCACCAGAATTTTCTGGTGCCCACCCCTCATGTTGTGTGTCGGCATGTTGTGTACAAGTCTTCTCTTCCATATGTCTTACTAGCCCCGGACCGTTTGGTTGGCCTCCCACTGCTTGCCCGGTACCAGGAGCCTTCACGCAGTATCTACCTCACAAACCCGCACCTAGGACTTTCGCCCTGGAAGCGATGAAGGTGACTAGAATGGAAAAAACCGCATGTAGCATGACGTGACAGCGTGCGTAACCACCAAGATTGTTGAAGCAGCACTGCTGTTTGAGACAATGGATGCGGTACTCATCATTTGCAACCAAGGAGTCTTCGCCGCGTGAAGCCACTGGACAAACGCCTCCTCGCCTACGCCAAGGACACGCGAAAATATATCGCCTTTCTCGGGCTCACGGGTTCGCTCGCCGCCATACTTGTCATCGCACAGTCATTGCTGATCTCAGGTTCAATATCACCCGTCATCGATGGCAGTAAAACCTTCAACGACGTTATCCCGTTGATTGCCGCTCTCGCCGGAGTTATTGCTGTTCGGCTTCTCATCACCTACGCCCAGGAAAGCTTTGGGCATCGGGCGGCGCTGCGCGTCATTACGGACCTACGCACCAAGGTCCTCCGGCATGCCGGCGATCTTGGCGACCGTTGGCTCTCTCGCGGAAAGACCTCGCCCACCATCACCCTGGTCACCGATGGCCTCGATGATCTGGAACCGTACTTTGTGAAGTTCCTTCCCCAGCTCATCCTCGTCTCGACCGTGACTCCTGCGACTCTCGCCATCATTCTCTGGCTTGACTGGATCAGCGCCGTTGCTATCTTCATCTGTCTTCCTCTCATCCCCATCTTCATGATCCTTGTGGGGCGCATGACCCAGAGCTATTCGGATGCGCGGCTCGCATCCATGCAGCGGCTCGGCCAACAACTTCTTGATCTTCTCGCCGGACTGACCACACTCAAGGCTCTCGGGCGCGAGCAGGGTCCCCGCCGGCGCGTGAAGGATCTGGGCGACGATTTCGCTGGCAAGACCATGCAGACTCTCTACGTCGCTTTCCTTTCCGGAGCGGTGCTCGAGTTTCTCGCCACACTCTCGACGGCGCTTGTTGCCGTGGAGGTGGGCCTACGCCTCGTCTATGGGAATCTTGATCTCTTCTCGGGTCTCGCGATCATCATGCTCACTCCCGAGGCGTTCAAGCCCTTGCGCGAGGTTGGCTCTCAGTTCCACGCTTCTGCCAACGGTGTCGCCGCTTCCGCCCAGGTGTTTGACATTCTCGAAGAACCGCTGCCATCCGTGCCGGGAACCACTGCGGCACCGGACCTTCGCACAACCCCAATCGTCATTTCGAATCTCTCCGTTAAGGCTCCCGGTCGCGCGACGATCGCGCCCGCCTCCCTCTCCGCCACAATTGCGCCGGGAAGCATCACGGTGTTGCGTGGCCAGTCCGGTTCGGGAAAGTCGACGACGGCGTCCGTCCTCCTCCGCCTGCTCGAACCCACCTCCGGCACCGTCACCGTGGGTGACCAGCCGCTCGACTCCATCGAGCAGGAGTCCTGGTGGAAACAAATCACCTGGGTTCCACAGCGTCCCGTTATCGTGCCAGGAACAGTACTAGAAAATCTTGGTGTAGGCGGGGAACCCACCCCGGAACTGCTAGAGGCCGCTGCTCTCACCGGATTCGACGGCGTCGTCGCCACTTTGACCCAGGGCTGGAACACGCTCCTTGGGCAAGGCGGGGTTGGGCTTTCCGTCGGTCAGCGTCAGCGGCTTGCCTTAACGCGCGCGCTCGTCTCCACCCGCCCGTTCGTTATTCTTGACGAACCTTCAGCACATTTGGATGCTATGAATGAAAAGTACGTCACACGCAGTGTGCGGGCGTTGAAGCAGGCGGGTCACACCGTCGTCGTTATTGCCCACCGTCGCGCCATTCTCGGCGAGGCTGACAACATTATTGATGTGGTGGCTACTGCGGATACTTCTGCTGTGGAAACGGAGGTGGCACAGTGACCTCCCCCCTTCCCAAGGAAGAACGCGTGGCAATCCGCCGCGCATTGAAACTACTCAAGCTCGACAAGCCGGGCTTCGCGTGGTCAGTTGCGGCGGGTTCGGCGGGGCTCATGTCCTCCGTGGGGCTCGCTGCCGTCTCCGCGTGGCTCATTGCTCGTGCCTCCCAGATGCCTCCTGTTCTCGATCTCTCCGTGGCAGCGACCAGCGTGCGCGCTCTCGGTGTGGGTAAGGCGGTTTTCCGCTACCTCAATCAGATTGCCTCGCACCGTGTAGCGCTCTACGGAATGTCTGAACTGCGCAGCGCCGTGTACAACAACCTAGCGGACTCTCCCACAGACGTGGTGACATCCGTACGTCGCGGTGACCTACTGACACGCACCGGCCGTGACGTGGACGCCGTCGGCGATCTTGTGGTCCGCGCACTACAGCCCGCCGTGGTGGCGCTCGTGGTCTCCATCTTCGCCGTTGGTATCGTGGGAGCGCTCTCCCCCGCTATCGGGATGGTGCTCGCGCTCGGTCTCCTTATCTCCGGTGTAGTTGGCCCCTTCTTTGCCATGCGCGGTGCTCGCCTAGCCGAGGAAGCGCAGATTCGAGATAAGGCTGAACTCGCAGCGCAGTCTCTGACGATGTTGGAATCAGCCTCCGAGTTGCGCGTGTCGGGGCAGCTCAACGCCATGGAGAAGGCTGTGGCGGCTACGGAACGTCGTATCTTCCGCAATCGTGACCACGCAGCACGGCCCGCAGCCACAGCCGTGGCAATTGACCTTCTCGCCTTTGCCATCACCGTCGTGCTCTCTATCATCATCGGGACAATGCAGGTGGGTGCAGGGACTCTCAAGCCGGTGGAACTCGCCGTCGTCGTTCTCACGCCGCTAGCTGCGTTCGAAGCAACACAAGCCCTCTCGAACGCGGGCATTCAACTCGTTCGTTCCGGCAAGGCTGCCCAGCGGATTTTCGAACTCCTTGACGCGGCAAACAAGAAACGTGACATCCCCCCGCGACCTGCAGACATTGAAGAAAGCGGACTCACCGTGCGCGATCTCGTTATCGGTTGGCCAGACGGACCCGATGTCGCTGGCGCGTTCAGTTTTGACGTGGAACGAGGACACTCACTAGCCATTGTCGGAGCCTCGGGAATCGGGAAAACCACCCTCCTTTACACGCTCGCAGGCATGCTCCACCCACACGTGGGGCACGTGCGGCTCGACGGCAAGGAAGTCTCCTATCTCAGCCGCCAGGAGGTCTCTCGTTCACTCATTCTCACAGCCGAGGACGCGCATATCTTTGAGTCCTCGGTGCTTGAGAACATTCGTGTCGCTCGCCCGGATCTCTCCCCTAACGAAGCCATCGAAGTGCTGGGACACGTCGGATTGGGCGATTGGCTTGCGCAACTCCCACAGGGGGTCCATACCCATCTCGGATCTGACGCCGCAACCATCTCCGGCGGGGAACGGCGCAGGCTGCTTCTCGCGCGTGCCCTTGCCTCTCCAGCCCAGTATTTATTGCTCGACGAACCAGGCGAGCACCTGGACTCTGAGACGGCTGACACCCTCATTCGCGATCTTCTGCGGGCAGGTCACAACGACGATCCGGCTCAGTCCCGCACGGTCATTCTGGTCACTCACCGACTCCAACCCCTCGACGCCGCAGACCGCATCGTGCTGCTTGGCGAGAAGGATGGCAAGACCATGATCACCGCCTCTGGAAGCCACGAGGAACTTCTTTCTCACGTGGCCGACTATCGCTGGTCTACCCAGCAGGAAGTGTAAACAGAAATGTCTGATCTTGCTTCTGTCATGACACACGCTCTGGATCTGACCACGCGGCTCGATCGCCAGTCAGTGTTGCAGACGCTCGTAGACTCGGCCGTTGAGCTTGCCGGCTGTAAGTACGGTGCCCTGTCAGTGCTTGACTCGGAGGGCGAGACACTCCAGTTCGTCTTTACCGGGATCGATCATTGGCGCGCTGAGCGTATCGGCCCACCACCGAAGGGGCATGGCGTCTTCGGTGAGATGCAGGACGAGCATTACCTCATCGTCAACGAGCTGGAGGGCCACCCCACACGTCACCCGTGGCCAAAGCACCATCCCCATATGACGAGCTTCCTCGGATGTCCCATCCGCATCCGCGACCGCGTGTTTGGGCGCCTGTACCTTTCAGACAAGCCGGGAGGCTTCACGGACGAGGACGGCAAGCACATTGAGCTGCTCGCACATGCCGCCGCCATCGCCGTGGAGAACTCTCGCCTCTACGCCGAGTCCAATGCCCGTGCGCAGTGGATCGCGGCATCTCGCGCTATCACAACGGCCTTGTTGGAAGGCACCGACGAAGAGGAGGCGCTGCAACTTATCGCACGTGAGATGCGACGCGTCTCTAAAGCGGATGCAGCTCTCATCGTGCTCCCCTCGGTGGGTAACACGTGGGCCTGCGAAATCGCCGATGGCGACGACGCCGAGGACCTCATCGGTGTCGAGTTTCCTCCGGAAGGACGCGCCCAAACCGTCTTGCGCGAGGGAACGGGGCTCGTCGTGGATGCCATGACCCGTCAGAAAGAGCTACTCGTACCGGAGTTGGGGCGCTATGGCGCGGCACTTTATGCACCCCTGGTCGCTAAGGGCGTATCCCAGGGCGTCATCGTGCTGCTTCGCAACACCGGACGCCCCGAGTTTGACCTCGCCGATCTTTCGATGGCAGAAAATGTGGCGCGCCAGGCCGCCTTGGCTCTCGAGCTGGCTAGCGCGCGTCTCACAGAATCGAAGGCCAAGCAGTTGGAGGATCGTGCCCAGATCTCCCGCGACCTACACGACTTCGCCATCCAACAGCTCTTCGCCTCGGGCATGGAGCTCTCGTCCGTGCGCGACGATCTTGCCGCCCAAAATACCGTCCCGCAGTCGGTGCTTGATGGCCTGGATAAATCCATCAACTCTATCGACGAATCCGTCAACCAGATCCGCCAGATCATTTACTCGCTGCGTGACCCCCAAGCCACGGTTCCGGTGGTCCAGCGGCTGCGCCGCGAGCTGACGTCCGCACACGGTTCGCTCGGATTCACACCCAAGTTCACTCTCACCAACCTCGGCGAGGTAATCGTCAGTGGTTCGCACACGGAGATCGATGACGAGCTCGGATCGGATTTAGCCGACGACGTCGTCGCCGTTGTTCGCGAATGCCTCTCCAACACGGCCCGCCACGCCCAAGCGACGAGCGTGACGATAGACATTCGCATCGAAAATCACCGCATTGAAATTATCATTGTGGACAACGGACAGGGTGTGAAACCCGAGCTGTCACGGCGCTCCGGCCTGTCCAACCTCGCAGCCCGGGCACGCCGCCACCATGGCACCTTCTCCATTCGTCCCGGTGACGGCTCCACCGGCACCAAGGTGATATGGACGGCGATTATCAACTAGCTGTTTCTTCGGATGATCAGCGAAGTGAAGGGTTGACGACAAGTCGGCGTCCTCAGCCGGGACGTCGTGTACGAACCCTTCACCTGGCGGAATCTAGTGTTCCATCCTGCGGAGCAAAGAAAGGCGAGGAGTCGGGGCTGATGCCCGGGCTCCTCGCCTTTTCTTTACATCTACGAACTGCCTCTTAGCTGTTGCGCCAGCCTGCTGCGCGCTGTCCGGCCACCCACGCGGCCACCTGCGTACGGCGCTGCAGGCCCATCTTGGACAGCAGTGAGGTGATGTGGTTCTTCACCGTCTTCTCAGCCACGCCCAGGCGCTCACCGATCTCGCGGTTAGAAAGTCCGTCACCGATAAGGTCAAGGACACGGCGTTCCGAGGGTGTGAGATCAGCGGTGGGATCATCGTGATCGGCGCGGCGGCGCGACACCGTGCGCTCGTCAAGGAGGGTACGCCCAGCAGCCACCGCGCGAATGTTCTCTGTGATCTCGGCACCGCGAACGGACTTCAACAGGTAGGCCTTGGCACCGACGTTGAGAGCCTCGGCGAGGGCGTCGTCGTCGTCAAAAGAAGTAAGAACGATACAACGAGTATCCGGGGTAACTTCGCTCAACTGCTGGATGATGTCGATACCGGTGCCGTCCGGGAGGCGCAGGTCAACAAGAGCTACTTCGGGGTGGACAAGTTCACCGCGACGTACCGCCTCGGACACACTCCCCGCCTCCGCAACGACGGTCAGGCCGTCAGCGCGATCAACCACTTCAGCGATGCCTCGACGAACCACCTCGTGATCGTCGATGATCATTACGCGGATGTCTTCTCCAGCTGCCATAACTTCAGCCTCTCTACGTTCTCACACGGGACCTAGGTTCCATCTCACTAGGAAGCATTCTGCCACACCTACACCGTTCAATGCGCGAGATATAAGCCCAGTAACCACGGGAAATATAACCATGTGGCGCGTCTCTCGTGAACATTGACCCGCATGACAATGGTCCTACGGTAAAGCAGGCCGGATTAGCCACACATGTATGAGGCGTGCGATGCACGATCCGCAGCGAAAGAGGGAAGATTTTCTCCCTGTTTCGGGCGGTAGAACGAGCCTACGATACGTAGAGAACACGACAACGAACGGTTTCCCTATGAATATCGTGGCGCAGGGATAGTTACGCCTTCTTCGACACGATAAAACCTTCGAAGTCGAACTCTTCGGGTTCTCCACTCTCCTCGCCTGCCACAAGTGCGGCGCGCAATGCCAGCATGTCCTTCTTTGAGTTCATTTCACAAGCCTTGGCACTGGGGGCAGAAGGTTGAGGAACGGCCACCGGACATCACCTTGAGGAACTCGGTGCCGCAGCGCGAGCAGGGCATTCCGCCGCGGCCGTAGGCGCGCAACGAGCGTTCAAAGTATCCGGACTCACCGTTGATCTGGACGTACAGCGAGTCAAACGATGTTCCGCCTGCGGCGAGCGAGCGTTCCAGCACATCCGTGGCGGCGGACAACAAGCGCGACATTTCGGGTCCGGAGAGCGAATTTGCCGGGCGGAACGGGTGAATGCGTGCGTCGTACAGCGCCTCATCCGCGTAGATGTTTCCGATACCTGACACCACCGACTGGTCGAGCAGGAGTTTCTTGATTGCTGTGCGTTTGGATGCCATGGTCACCGCGAGCGCCACTCGGTCCAGCCCCGGATCAAGCAGGTCTCTTGCGATGTGCGCCGCCAGGTGTGGAACAACGGGACGGTCGATGCCCAGTCCACCCGGGGCGCCGTCGTCGGTCTCCTCGTAATCGTCCGGTGCAAGATATCCGAAGGTGCGTTGATCGATAAATTCGAGACGCGAGCCGTTACCCAGCATCAGCCGGGCGCGCACATGCGGCAGCCCGTCGCAGTCCACGCGGAACTGGCCGGACATTCCGAGATGGGCCACGAGGGCGGTGTGTCCAGGTCCGATACCCTGCCCACGGGCGTCAGTGTCACCTGCCGCAGGGCCGTCCGATCCCGAACCCCTCGTCTCCAGGTCAAACCAGAGGAATTTGCCGCGGCGGGCCACATTCACCACGGTCGTGCCCGCAACGCTCGACAACTCACGCACGGACCGCCGCGAAACCCGCGCACCAAATGACTCTGCGCTGACAATCTGCTGCCCCACAGCGTGCTTGATGAGGCCGCGACGGACGGATTCAACTTCGGGAAGCTCAGGCACGGCTACTTACTCATCCCGCTCCGGCAACTCGTCAGCCCGCACCGGAAGCCCCGTGACCTGCTTGCGCTCCAGTTCGCCCTCGGCCAGCATTTTGTAAGATGCCTCCGCGGCGGCTTGGCGTGCCATCTTCTTCGTGGTGGCCTCCCCGGTTCCCCAGGTGCGCCCGCCCATCGAAATAGTTGCGGTGTAGACACGGCTGTGGTCGGGCCCCACGCCGGTGATCTCGAAACTCGCGTTGCCCTCGAAGCCATGCGTGTGCGCCAGCTCTTCGAAGCCCGCGCGCCAGTCCAGCTGCGGCCCCAACACGGCAGCTTCCTTGACCTTCTGATCAATGAGCCGTTCGACGATCACGCGCGTCGGCTCTAGGCCGTGCTGCAGGTAGGTGGCAGCAATCAGTGCCTCGACGGTGTCCGAAAGGATCGAGTCCTTGTCGCGTCCACCCTCCTGCGCCTCACCTTTACCCAAGCGAAGAAACTCTCCTAGACCTAGCTGGCGCGCGATATCCGCAAGCCCCTTTTCGGAGGCGGCGTACCACTTGATCGGGGTCATGACACCCTCAGCCAAGTCGGGGTACTCGCGGTATACCTTCTCCGCGGTGATGAGGTTGAGGACCGAGTCCCCGAGGAACTCCAGACGCTCGTTATGTGGCTCATCGTGCTCGAAAGCAAAGCTCCGATGCGTTAATGCCTGGCGCAACAGCGGGCGCCTAATATCAATCCCCCACCGTGCAACGAGATCGCGATAACTCACTTGGCTTCAGTTTCGTCGTCTGAATCAGCGCTCTCATCCGAGCCATCCGAGTCGCCCGCCAACTGGTCCTGAAGCGCAGCAAGTGCGTCAAAGCGTGGGTCGAGCTTCTCGTGAGTGTGGTCGTCCGGCAGGTTGTCCCATGGCTCGCCACACTCGGAGCAAAGTCCGGGGCAGTCGGGGCGGCACAGCGGCCGGAACGGCAGTCCGATAACCACGGCGTCACGCAGAATCGGCTCCAGATCGATGTGGTCGTCAAGGATCTCCGGGAACTCCTCGGCTTCTTCGTCACCATCGGCAACAAAGGCGGCCTTGCGCTCGGGATAGAACACCAACTCGGCGACGGACTCATCCTCGTCCAGCGCGATGTCACGCAGGCAACGTGAGCACTGGCCCTCGAGCGTCACTTGGGCGTCTCCCTGGACGAACACGCCCTCGGATACCGACTGCAATTCCAGCGAAATCTTCATCGGCGACCCCTCGGGCACGCCAATTAGCTCCACACCCATGTCAGCGGGAGCCGGAAGTTCCTTCTCCCACGCCATCACCGAGCCCTCTTGGCGCGGCAGCGGCTGTAACGACACGACAAACGGACTTCTTAGGTCCACGATTCCTCCTCGGGCGCGGCGTCCCGCGTGGCTTCTCCACTCTCGCGAACGGCATCGGAGTTCTCATCGCGCTCGGCAATAACATTACGTCCGGCAATGATCTGCGACAGCATGATGTCGATGCGCTCTTGCACGGTGGCCGTCAACGAATCAATCTCGCTGCCCACTTCGGAGACCTTGTTCTGCAGCGAGAGCAAGCTGGCATCCGAGTATTCGTTGGCACCGCGACGCAGCTTCTCGGCCTGCGACTTTGCATCATCAATGATGCGGTGAGCGCGAGCCTTAGCGGCAATGGTGATGGCGTCCTGCGAGACGAGGCGTGCCGCCTGCTCACGAGCCTCGGCGATGGTGTCCTCGGCATCGTTTTGAGCTTGCTCAACGATTCTTGAGGCGCGGGCCTGGGCTTCATGCGTGAAGCCGTCCGCATTCGCGAGCAATCCGTCCGCGCGCACGATCTGGTCCGGTACCAGGTCACGCGCGGTTGCCAACAAGTCAAGAATCTCTGATCGATTGACCTTGATGGCAGCGGACATCACAGTGGTCGGCGCATTGGACACCAACTCGATCAACTCGTCGAGGACCGCAACGAGCGATTCGCCCTCCGACCTATCCACGTTCATCGATTCTCCTTATTATTCAGTGCTTCGGCCACGCACGGCGGGACGAGATCATCGATCGGGCCCCCGTGGTGAGCCACATCTTTGACCATGGACGAGGCGACATGCCCCAGATTCGGGTCTCCCATAACGAAGACCGTCTCAATCCCACTGAGATGGCGGTTCATGAGGGCCATGGCGTGTTCGCCCTCAAAATCTGCGGCGCCGCGCAATCCTTTAACGATAGCCGCTGCCCCTGCCTCACCAGCGTACTGCGCAATGAGACCAGAGTGCGATTCCACCCGTACATTTGGAAGGTGCGCCACGGATCTGGTGGCCAAATTTACTCGTTCGTCCACACTAAAGAGGTAATTCTTCGCGTGATTGATCGCAATCACCACGATCACTTCATCGAACATGGCGGCCGCGCGGGCAATGACATCGACGTGCCCGAGCGTGATGGGATCGTAAGATCCGGGACAAATGGCAATCGTCATGAATCTCGCTTCTCCTGCTGGATTTCCGCCACAACCGCACTCCACGCGCGGGTGTCACCCCAGCGGCGTTCATCGTTACGTTTGAGGCCGGATGGCCACGTCGGTTCGGGAGAACGAACCGACCGTTCAACAACAACAAGCGCGTCACCAGCCAGGTGAGGCATGAGCGCTTCGAGGTTTGCGGCAAGTTCGTCTTCGGATAGATCGTAGGGAGGATCGACGACGACGAGGTCAAACCTCCGATTGGGAGGACCCGCGAGCCACGTCTGGACTTTCGCATTCGCGACGACGACGGCGAGGCCCAGCTCCCGTACGTTCTGCTTAATAAGTGCGGCTGCCTGGCGGGAGGACTCCACACACTCAACGTAGGTAGCTCCACGCGAGGCTGCCTCAAGGCCGAGCGCTCCTGATCCGGCGTAGAGGTCAAGAACTTCACAGCCGTCAACGTAGCCTAGGTGCTCCAGGCGCGAGAAGAGTGCCTCGCGTACGCGCTCCGAGGTGGGGCGGGTTCCCTTGGCGGGAACTTTGAGGGTACGGCCCTTGGCACTACCCGCAACGATCCGTGTCATCTCCTACCCTTTCTCCAAGTATTCGGCCCTGTCTGCATCCAATGTTGCCACGGCCTTCGCAAGAACCGGATGCGATGAGAGCGAGGCATCTTTTTCGATGAGCTTGCGCGCGTGCGCGCGAGCGGTATCAATGATCGCCAGATCGTTGACAACCGAGAGGAAGCGTAGGTGCGACGAGCCTCCCGACTGCATGGCACCCAGCACATCCCCTTCGCTGCGTAGCCGCAGGTCCGCCTCCGCAAGCTGGAACCCATCAGAGGTTGAGGCAAAGGCGTCAAGGCGTTCGCGGGCAATGCTGCCATCGGCGGCAGCCGTCACGGCGAGACAGAGCCCAGGCTTGCTGCCGCGGCCGACACGGCCGCGCAGCTGATGGAGCTGAGACAATCCAAAACGCTCCGCGTCCAGAATGATCATGAGCGTGGCCTCGGGAACGTCAACTCCCACCTCAATAACGGTGGTGGAGACGAGAACAGGAGCTTTACCCGACGAGAAAGCGTCCATTGCCGATGACTTCTCTTCCGGCTTGAGGCGCCCATGCATGATACCTATCTCCACACCGCGGAACTCGGGCATGGCACGCAGTTGCTCGGCCACATCGAGCACGGCAGCGAGTTTGGAGCCGGAGGCGTCAGTTCCGTCGCCTCCCAGCGACGAATCGAAGTCAAGAGGTGAGTCAGCAAAAAGGTCATCGTTGCCATGCGCGTCCGCTTGGGGAGCAGATGCTTGACCGCTAGGAGAGGCCCCTTCGGAACCCAAGTCAGTAGCCGAGTTCGCCGCGTCGTCGTCGTTAATCCGAGGGCACACAACGTAGACGCGGCCATCGGCGTCGATCTCCTCGCGGGCGCGCTGCCACATACGAGCGACCCACGCGTCCTTGTTTGCCGGAACGAGGTTAGTGGTGATGCCGGCGCGGCCGGCGGGTAGGTCGCGCAGGGTCGAGACATCGAGGTCGCCAAACACGCTCATGGCGATCGTGCGTGGGATCGGTGTGGCCGTCATGACGAGAGTGTGAACGCCAGCCGCGAGGCGGTCGCGTTGATCCACACCGAAGCGGTGTTGTTCGTCGATGACGGCCAGTCCAAGGAAAGGAATCTGGACGTCGTCGGAGAGGAGCGCATGCGTTCCGACAACAAGGCCCGACTGGCCCGAGGCGATGCGAGCAAGGGTTTCTCTGCGCTGGCGGACGGTGAGAGAGCCGGTGAGGATGTCGATACGGGTAGCTTTCTCGGGTGCTCCAATCTGGCCACCGAGCGCCAACGGACCGAGCAAGTCCTCAATAGTTCGCAGATGCTGCCAGGCGAGAACTTCTGTGGGGGCAAGAAGGACGGCTTGGCCACCGCCGTCGACAATCTGCAGCATCGCACGCAGCGCAACGATCGTTTTTCCGGAGCCGACGTCGCCTTGGAGTAGCCGCTGCATAGGTGCGGTTTCGGAGATCTCGCGGGAGATCTCCTCCCCCACTTCCTGCTGACCGGCCGTCAGCTGATACGGCAGACGGGCGTCGAAGGTGTCGAGCAGACCTCCCGGACAGGGAGGATACGCACCGGTTGTGCGTTCGCGAGCTTCGTGTGCGCGCACTGCCAGCGCACTCTGAAGAACATAAGCCTCCCCGTGTTTCATGCGGGCTCTCGCGCGCTCCCACGATTCGCCGTCCTCCGGCTGATGCAGCGCGAGGATGGCCTGGTAGAGCGAAGGAAGATTGTTTGCTGCACGGTAATCCGCGGGCAAGGGGTCCGGGAAATCTGCCTCGGTCAGGCTGGGCAGAATCGTTGCCACAGCTTTTTCGATCTGCCAGGACGGAACCTTCTCGCCAGCGTGGTAGATCGGAATCGGGCGTTCAATGCGGGCCACATCCGGCTCGTCGTCGATTAATTCATATTCGGGGTGGGAAAGCTGAAGTTCGCCTCGGTACGAGGAGATAGTTCCCGAGAAGGTGGCGATCACACCGGGTGCGAGGCGGCGCTCGTGATACTGAAGCGGACGCGAATTCTTGCCGAAAAACGTGAGACTCATCTCGTGTAGTCCATCAGCAATACGCACGTTGAGGATAAAACCACGACGCGCATTCATCGGACGCAGGTGAGAAGAAAGAACCTGGGCGACCACCGTGACCGAATCGCCCTCGTGAACCTGGGCAATCGGCATAAGTTCGCCGCGCCGTGCCAGCCGGAACGGTACGTGATAGACAAGGTCCTCGACCGTCCTCAAACCCAGCTTGGCCAGCGCATTTGCACTACGTTTACCCAGCACACGGTCCAACGGCCGCGACAGCGAGGTCCAATCATCAGCGGCAACTGCTCCGCTCATCCTCACCCTCTCGTCGTGTACGCTCACTCGTCGTGTATCCTTTGTAGCGCCGGTCTCGGAACTGCAACTGATACTCTACTCGTTCGTGCGGTACACCACGTGCGCCCCAACTTGGATGGGGGCTGACGCGATGGGTATACTGCTTAGGTTGCCAGTCGCGAGGCTGGTGGTCAGGAGACGCCGCTGGCGTCCCGTCAGCGATTAAAGGAGAGAACCGTGGCATCTGTATGTGAGGTCTGCGGCAAGCACCCTTCCTTCGGTAAGAGCGTCTCGCACTCCCACGTGCGTACCAGCCGCCGTTGGAACCCGAACATCCAGCGTGTGCGCGCCATCGTCAAGGGCGCTCCGAAGCGACTGAATGTTTGCACCTCTTGCCTCAAGGCTGGAAAGGTTGAGCGCGCCATCTGAGCGTCGTTCCCGCAAGCTGTTAAGGGCCGCATCCATTCGGATGCGGCCCTTTGCTGTACCTCACGGATGCGCCATCAAAGGATGGCTGCGCTAGCGATCAGTCGTGTGGTTTCTCAAAGTCATCGCAAGTGCTCCTCTGTTTACTTCCCCTGCTTGCTACTCCCCCAACTGCTCCCCGATCGCCCCTCGCCGCTTTCCCGAAGGATTGAGCTTTTCGGAAAGAAACGACGTTCTGGACACGTCACAGGACTCAATACTTTCCATTTTCCTCAATTCTTTGACGAATCAGGATGCGCCAAGGCGTCAGATCGTGCCGCGAATCTCCCAAACTACACCGCGGTGCCCAAGGTTAGTCGCCGGGGTTCGCAGCGTCGTCGAGAATGAGCTGCATAAACGTCAGATCAAGCCAACGGCCGAACTTGCTTCCAACCTCACGCAGCGTTCCGATCTCCTGGAAACCAAGCTTCTTATGGAGGCGGATCGATCCTTCATTCGAAGCCTCAATACCCGCTACCATGACGTGCTTACCGGTAGTACGAGCACAATCGATGAGTTCTCTCATTAACCGTTTCCCAATCCCGCCACCACGCCGATCTGATCGAACATAAACCGAGTGCTCGACCGAATGTCGGTAACCCTCCCACGGGCGCCAGTCTCCAAAAGTCGCGTAGCCGAGGACGTCGTCGTTATCGTCTACTCCGACCAAAACTGGATAGCCGTGATCTTGGTGCTGAATCAACCACTCTCGCCGGTCCTGTAGATCTACGGTCTGCTCATTCCAGATCGCAACGGTGTTGATCACCGCGTCATTGTAGATTTCCAGAATTGCTTCGAGGTCATCAAAGGTGGCATGACGAATGTGCATTGGTCTCATTCCCTCAGGTCGCCTGACAAGATCCGTATCTTACGACATCCGTATTTTACGGTGCGCGTCGCTTTTCCACCGCTTATCGGTAGATCACCCATCTAGAGCGAACGAGAATTCGGAGGACTACGCCTTGAAATGATCCCATCCACCACGCTGGGATACCAGCTTTCCATCAATCGTTACGCGACCGCCCTCGTAGCCGTCGCGCACTCGTCCAATGCAAGAGAAACCCTCCGGTAGTGATGGAATCCCGGGGCCCCACGCTCTCTCAGCAGGCTGGCGCATCGTGGCGAGGAAACCGTGGTCCTCTCCCCCGGTAAGGACAGCCTGGAGCGCCCACTGCCATGGATCAGAAAAACCGAGCCGTCGGGCCACCGGAATCAGCGTTTCCAAATGCGCCGCAAGTAGGGTGGACTGAATATCAATCCACACGCCCGACGCCTTAGCCATACGACGTGCATCGCGTACTAAACCGTCCGACACGTCCATCAGGGCACCGATTCGGTTGTCACGGCACGCATTGAGTGTCTGCGCCAATGGCGGTTTGGGCCGCAGAAAGTCATCAATAAGCAAAGAATCCGCAGCGGGCAGTGCGGAACGTTCCCGCGTATAGCCGCGCTCCAACAGGGCCAATCCGGCCGCGCCGTGCCCAAGCACACCGCAGTGGAGTAGTGCGTGCCCTGGCTGGGCGCCGCTACGCAGGCGTGGGCGCCGCCCCTCCAGATCACCCATGACGGTGACAGACACCGCAATAGAATTCCCACCCACGAGGTCTCCCCCGTCCACACCACAGTCAACGGTCCGGCACGCTTGGGCCATTCCCGCAGCAAATCCACTCACCCACGAGGCAGGAAGATCCCCCGGCAACTCCATCGCCACTACGATTGAACGCGGGCGAGCACCCATTGCCACAGAATCTGCAAGATTTTGCATGGCAGCCCGCCAGCCCACGTCTTCTCCCGTGGACCACTGCCGCCTAAAATGCCTATCCTCCACCAGCATGTCGGTAGACACGGTGAAGCGCCCATCGGGAGCGGGTAGAACGGCACTGTCGTCACCGGACGGCACAATAATTCCCTCGGCCTGAGGAAGGTGAGGGAGTATGAGTGAAAGAAGATCGTCCTCGGACAGGTCAGCCACGCGCATGATTTCAATCATGCCATCTGACCCGTGCGAGGACGATCCTGTACGCGGAAAAGTGAAGTTTACTTGTTTCCGGCAACAAAACCGACGACGGCCTGGAGCCAGCTGGCGACGACCTCACGGCCGCCGTCATTGATCTCGCCCGCCGGAGTGAGTTCGGCCTTAAGAGCGTCGATGTAGGCCTCGGGCTGCCCCATGACCTTCGAACCAAAGAACGCAAGGGTCGCGATGAGATGCTGCTGGGCGGCCGCGGTACCGATTCCCGAGGGTGAGGCACCAATGGTGGCGACGGGCTTTCCGGCGAGGGACATCGATCCCCAGGGCCGCGACGACCACTCGAGGGCATTGTGCAAGGCCGCCGAATACATGCGGTTGTGCTCGGGGGTAATGAGAATAATGCCGTCGGCGCCTTCGATGCCCGCCTTGAGATCGAGCGCGGCCTGCGGGAAGTTCCCATCAACGTCACGGTTGTAGACCGGCAGGTCCTTGATCGGGAGTTCAAACAGCTCGACACCCTCGGGCGCTAGGGACTCCAGCACTTGCGACAATCCACGGTTGATGGATTCTGCGGAAAGGCTGCCGACAATGTAACCGATCTTCATGATGTTCCCTTTCAATGTGAACGTTGAGGCCAAATTAAGGCCACCAAAGTAATTTAACATTGAACGAATCAGAGACGGAAGCTCTACGTAGACCTAGTGGTGATGAAAACAAATTTCCCAAAACGGGAATAGATGGGGAACAGGGTAGCGCCACGAGGCACTTGCCTCGTGGCGCTACCCCACAACATTTACCGCAATCCCACGGGGCGTTCGAGGGCCAACGAAATCAACTCATCAAGTAGGTTCGAGTACGGCAGTCCCGTCTTCTCCCAAAGAACCGGGTACATAGAAAACTGGGTAAATCCAGGAATCGTATTGTGCTCGTTAACGAGGATGTCTCCGTCTTCCGTCAAGAAGAAGTCAACGCGCGTCATTCCCTCGCAATCGAAAGCGTCGAACACCTCAACGGCCATGACACGCATGCGAGCGGCGGCATCCTCAGGAACGTTTGCCGGAACCTCCATATGGAAGCCTTCGGTCTGGACGTACTTGGTCGAATAGTCGTACCACGTATCGACATCCATGACGACCTCGCCGAGAACCGATGCCCGTGCGGAATCGTCACCGTGACCACCGAGAACTGCGCATTCGATTTCGCGACCGACGACGCCCTGCTCCACGATCACCTTAGGATCCGTCTCCTGGGCAACCTCAATAGCCGCAGCCAAATCCTCTTCGCGATCCACCTTGGTGATGCCCAGCGACGAGCCTGCGCGTGCGGGCTTGACGAAAACAGGGTAGACGAGCTGTTCGCTCACCTCGGCGGTTACCTCGGCCGCAGAGGTGCGCCAGCGCTTTGCCGTCACTAGAACGTAGGGGGCCACAGGAATATTTGCGGATTCCAGCACAACCTTCATAAAGTGCTTGTCCATACCTGCCGCCGACGCGAAGACTCCCGGTCCCACATAGGGAATCCCTGCCATCTCAAGCATTCCCTGTATGGTGCCGTCTTCACCAAAGGGGCCATGGAGCAGCGGGAAAGCAACGTCAATCTCTCCCAAGGTGGTCAGGCTGCCGTCGTCAGCCACCGAGTAGACCTTGTTGTCACGAATTCCTATGAGAACCCGCTCAGAGGATTCTCCCACTTCTCCGTGGGGTCCCGCGGCCTCAAGCTCGGCAGGATCACTCACGCCAGGTACCCATGTACCGTCGCGGCGGATACCGATGGGGAGTACTTCGTACTTGTTCGGGTCAAGAGCTCGCATCGCTGCGGCTGCTGTCAGGCAGGAGACCGAATGTTCTCCAGACGCTCCACCATAAATGAGCGCTACACGAATCTTCGATGCCACAGTTCAGACCTTTCCTTGGCATTGTGTCGACAAGAAGTAGCCTAGCGGGTATGGAGAACACATCTGCCCTACACGCCCAATTTGCGCCTGCAACCGTAGTGGTGTCCACCGCACGTCCACCGCGTACACAGGGATCGCCGGTTAATCCTCCGATCACGATTTCATCGACGTATTACAACATGGGCGCACCCGACGGCTCCATGCTCTACGCCCGCTGGACTAACGAATCTTGGCATCCCGCCGAGGAACTCATCGGCCGTCTCGAACACGCAGCCTTCCCCGCGTTACTCCATGCCTCGGGGATGGCAGCAGTGGCTAACGCGCTGCATCTCGCTCCGGCTGGCAGCACTATCATCGTTCCCCGCCATGCCTACCATGCTTCTCTTCTCGTTGCGTACGATCGCACCCGTCGCGAGGGTGGCCGCATCATTGAAGTAGATATCGCGGATACCGAGGCAGTTATCGCCTCCATTAAGGACTCCTCTCCCGGCATGGTGTGGGTTGAATCCCCCACCAACCCCATGCTGGAGATCGCGGATATTCCGGCCATCGTCGCCGCAGCTCATGAGGTGGGAGCACTCGTGGGCGTGGACAACACTTTTGCCACACCACTGGGCCAAAATCCGTTGGACATGGGCGTCGACGTCGTCATTCATTCGGCAACAAAGTACCTGTCCGGCCATTCCGATGTTGTCTTGGGAGCAACCGTCACAAACAGCGAAGACCTCCAACTCCAGCTGCAAAACGAACGCACCGAATCCGGTGGAATCGCCGGCCCCTTCGAGGCGTGGCTGTTGCTGCGCGGCATGCGGACGCTCAGCCTACGCATGGAGCGCATCTGGGAGAACGCAGCGGAGCTGGCAACACGGCTGGCCAAGCATCCACTCGTCGAGGAGGTATCACATCCTTCGCTGCCCTCGCACCCGCAGCATGAGCGCGCCCAGGAACTCATGTCCTGCTTCGGCGGTATTCTCACCATGCGCCCCGTGGGCGGGGTCGAGGCCGCGGAGAATCTCGGCAAGTTTGCCCAGCTATGGCTGCCCGCAACGTCGCTGGGCGGTGTGGAGTCTTCCTTCGAACGACGCCGTCGCTTTGACTCAGAAGCCCCCACGGTTCCGGAAGATCTACTGCGTGTCAGCGTGGGAATCGAAGATATCGATGACCTGTGGCGTGATCTTGACCAGGCACTGAACGCGGTGCACGCGTCGCTAGCATGACCTCAACGAGGTGAAGAGTTTGTCCACGATACCTCGGCCTAGAACGGCACCTTCGTGTGTCAACTCTTCACCTCGCCAACTACACCATGAGTGGACGGCGGCCCGCCCGTGCTCTACCGCAGCTTACGAAGCTCGGCGGTAATCTCGGCCATAACAAATGCCGTCATCTCAGTGAGCAGCTCGTGCGTCACCTCGCGACCGCGAAAGGCACTGAAGTCAAGGGGCTCCCCAAAGTGCACCTCGACGCGGGTCTTCTTACGTCCCAGCCAGCGCCATTGCAGCTTGCCACCCTTAACCAAGTGCTCGTTACCCCAGTGCGCTGCGGGAATCACTTGCACGTCAGGATGCGCAAGGACAAGCCGGGCCACCCCCGTCTTCCCTTTCATTGGCCACTGGTTCGGCTCCCTCGTGAAAGTCCCCTCAGGGAACAGGACGAGGCAGCCGTCGTCGTCGAGCGCAGCTGACAGGGCACGTACGGAGGATAGTCCGTCCCCACCAGTGGGCGTGGACGCGACATCCGGACGGTAGACAGGAATTTGCCCAAGGTTTTTCAGTGCCCAACCAAGGACAGGAACCTTGAAGAGGTCAGCGCGCGTTGCCGCACACGGCACCCTCCCCCGCTTGTACAACTCGACGGCAATGATGGGACCGTCGAAATGATTCGTGTGGTTCGACGCGATAATGACAGGCCCCGTACAGGGCACGTCACCATGAACCTCCACCCTCTGGGTCACGTTGATCACCCCCATCAGAAGTGGGGCGACCAATCGCATAAGAAGTGGAGTACGCACCTTAGAGCTTCTCGACGTTAGCTCCGAGGCACCGCAGCTTCTGCATGAAGTGCTCGTAACCACGATCGATAATATCGATGCCCGAAACCACCGATGTACCTTCGGCGGCAAGGGCGGCAATCAAATGGGAGAAACCGCCACGCAGGTCGGGCACCTCGATATCCGCGGCGTTTAGTGGCGTGGGGCCCTGAACAACGGCCGAATGGTAGAAGTTGCGCTGGCCGAAACGACACGGCAAGCCACCAAGACACTCCCGGTAGGTCTGGATGTGAGCGCCCATCTCGACGAGGGCCTCCGTGAAGCCAAAACGGTTCTCGTAAACGGTCTCATGGATGATCGAGATTCCGGATGCCTGCGTGAGGGCGACGACGAGGGGCTGCTGCCAGTCCGTCATCACTCCCGGATGAACGTCTGTCTGTAGAGAGATCGAGTTGAGGTCACCGCCCGGGTGCCAGAAGCGAATGCCCTCGTCGCGCACCTCGAACGCTCCACCGATCTTACGGAACACGTTGAGGAAGCTCATCATGGCCTGCTGCTCAGCACCGTGGACGAAGATATCACCATGAGTAGCAAGTGCCGCGCTAGCCCACGATCCAGCCTCGATACGATCCGGGAGCGCCGTGTGCGCGTAACCGGTCAGCTTGTCAACACCCTCAATGCGGATAGTGCGATCGGTATCCACCGAGATGATAGCGCCCATCTTCTGAAGCACGGCGATAAGATCCATGATCTCGGGTTCTGTCGCTGCATTTGACAGCTCCGTAATGCCCTTGGCCATGACCGCGGTGAGCAGCGTCTGCTCGGTAGCGCCCACGGAAGGATACGGGAGACGAACAGGCTTGGCCGTCAGTCCCCTGGGGGCCACGAGGTGCATGCCCCCCTCAGCTTGGGTGCGCTTGGCACCAAAATCCTCAAGGACCCGCATGTGGAAGTCCACCGGACGGTCGCCAATATGGCAGCCTCCCAGGTCAGGAATGAATGCCTCGCCCAGGTTGTGAAGAAGTGGACCCGCAAACAAGATCGGGATGCGCGACGAGCCAGCGAGGCGATCCATCTCCACCGGATCTCCTGGGATGTGAATCTCTCCCGGAGTGATGGCGAGATGGCCCGCTTCCTGATCGTAATCAACCTCAACCCCGTGCAGACGCAACAGGTCGGTGACGACGTCGACATCACGAATCAGGGGTACGTTGCGTAGAACCGACGTATCCGATGTAAGCAGCGCAGCAACCATCGCCTTTGACACGAAGTTCTTGGCGCCGCGCACTGAAATCTCACCGGTCAACGGCGTTCCGCCAACAACCCGCAGTTTCGAAGTCATAACTGTCCCCTCTATTTTCTAGCTAACCTAGAGTATCTGAACGCATGCAGATTGGGCACCTGACGTGCCTCACAATTGCTCGTGGAATAAGAAGGCGACCCGAGATTCTCGGGTCGCCTTCTTCACAAGAGTTGTTAGCTCAGCGGAGCCTCGTCACCTACGGGACGAGCCGAGATGACCTGCACGGACGGCAGATGCTTCTTCGGGAGCGTCTTGGGCTTGAAGGAGGGGCGCTTCGCTTCATAGGCAGTGATTGCAGCCTCATCCTGCAGCGTCAGGCCAATATCGTCGAGGCCTTCCATAAGGCGCCAGCGAGTGTAATCATCGAGCTGGAACTCACAGGTGAAACCACCGCAGTGCACGAGGCGGCCCACGAGATCCACCGTCACTTCAAGACCCGGCTCATTTTCCAGGAGCTTCCACAGCTGCTCGACATCTTCCTGAGACACGACGCCGGCAACAAGACCCTGCTTACCCGAGTTACCACGGAAGATGTCCGCGAAGCGGGGAGCGAGCACGGCTTTGAAACCGTAATCCTTGAGGGCCCACACAGCGTGCTCGCGAGAGGAACCAGTACCAAAGTCTGGACCCGCGACGAGTACCGAACCACGCGAGTACTCCTCCTGATTGAGGACGAAATCGGGATCCTTACGCAGCGACGAGAACAGGGCGTCCTCGAAACCGGTGCGGGAAATACGCTTGAGGTAAACCGCAGGAATGATCTGATCGGTGTCGACCTCGCTGCGACGCAGCGGGACGCCAATTCCGGTGTGAGAGGAAAACTTCTCCATGCTATGCGTCCTTTCAGTCCAGATCAGCCGGGGTAGAGAGCGTGCCACGAATGGCGGTCGCGGCTGCGACCAGCGGAGACACGAGGTGGGTGCGTCCACCCGGGCCCTGGCGGCCCATGAAGTTACGGTTCGAGGTGGAGGCCGCGCGTTCGCCGGGGGTCAGCTGATCCGGGTTCATACCCAAACACATCGAGCAACCAGCGTTGCGCCACTCGGCACCAAAATCAAGGAAGATCTTATCCAGACCCTCCGCCTCCGCCTGCAAGCGGACGCGAGCCGAGCCGGGAACAACAAGAACGCGAACATCCTTCGCCTTCGGACGGCCCTTGATGACGTCAGCCACCGCACGCAGATCCTCGATACGTCCATTGGTGCACGAACCGATAAACACGGTATCTACGGAAATATCGCGCATCGGGGTACCGGGCGTCAGGCCCATGTACTCGATAGCCTGCTCAGCAGCCCGACGCTCCGTCTCATCCGCGATCTCGGACGGCTCAGGAACGGACTCGGAGATCTGGACGCCCTGGCCCGGATTGGTGCCCCAGGTCACGAACGGTTCCAGATCGGAGGCGTCAAGGTCGACGACGGTGTCAAACACCGCGTCGTCGTCGGTCACCAAGGTGCGCCAGTACTCGACTGCCGCGTCCCAGTCCTCGGGTGCGTTCGGACGGCCCTTGATGTACTCAAAGGTGATGTCGTCCGGAGCAACCATTCCAGCGCGGGCGCCGGCTTCGATCGACATGTTGCAGATCGTCATGCGGGCTTCCATAGAGAGGGAGCGAATCGCCTCACCGCGGTATTCGATGACGTGGCCCTGGGCGCCGTTGGTGCCAATCTTGGCAATGATGGCAAGGATGATGTCCTTTGCCGTGGTACCGGGCTTCAGCTTGCCATGCACATTGATGGCCATCGTCTTGAAGGGGGCCAGCGGCAGAGTCTGAGTGGCGAGCACATGCTCGACCTCCGAGGTACCAATACCGAAAGCCAACGCGCCGAAGGCGCCGTGGGTCGAGGTATGCGAGTCACCACACACAATCGTCATACCGGGCTGGGTGATGCCCAGCTGCGGGCCGACGACGTGAACGATGCCCTGATCAGCGTTGCCGAGCGAGTAAATGGGCACGCCGAACTCTTCACAGTTCTTACGAAGCTGAAGAATCTGGGTGCGCGACGTCACGTCCGCGATAGGAAGATCGATATTGAGGGTCGGTGTGTTGTGATCCTCGGTTGCCAGAGTCTGGTCTGGACGGCGGACAGGGCGGCCGGCTAGGCGCAGTCCCTCAAAAGCCTGCGGACTGGTGACTTCGTGGCACAGTTGCAGGTCGATGTACAACAAATCGGGGCTGCCATTCTCCCCGTGTTTGACGATGTGATCGCTCCATACCTTTTCGGCAAGAGTGCGGCTCATGCGTGACTCCTTCTCTCGTCCCATAACATTCGCGCTATCTCACAGTGGCTTGCAGTTGCATCTCACCTGTTGGGATGACAATATCAAGTCATGGACACATCGGCAGTATCTTCCACCACACCCTCAGACGAATCCGGCTCGGGCGTTGGCGTTCTTGATAAAGCCGCCGCAGTTCTCGGCGCGCTTGAATCAGGTCCGCAAACACTTGCCCAGCTTGTGACCGCCACTCACCTGGCACGTCCAACCGCCCACCGCCTGGCCGTAGCACTCGAGTATCACCGGCTCGTGGCTCGCGACATGCAAGGCCGTTTTGTTCTGGGACCACGCCTGGGTGAACTCGCCTCTGCCGCCGGAGAAGATCGCCTGCTTGCCGCCGCCACGCCCGTGCTCGTGGCGCTGCGTGACCACACCGGCGAGTCTGCACAGCTCTTCCGCCGCCAGGGCGATCAGCGCATCTGCGTGGCCGCCGCCGAGCGCACCATGGGCCTGCGCGACTCGATTCCGGTGGGCGCAACGCTCTCGATGAAGGCCGGGTCCGCCGCTCAAGTTCTGTTGGCATGGGAGGAGCCCGATCGCCTGCACCGCGGCCTCCACGGTGCCAGCTTCACCGCCACCAATCTTTCCGCTGTACGCCGCCGCGGCTGGTCTCAGTCCGTTGGAGAGCGCGAGCCGGGTGTTGCGTCCATCTCTGCCCCGGTCCGCGGGCCCTCGGGCCGAGTTATTGCCGCAGTGTCCATCTCCGGCCCGATAGAGCGTATGGGCCGTCAGCCCGGCCGCCAGCATGCGGCCGCCGTCGTCACTGCCGCGAAGCGTTTGACGGACGTCCTTCAAACCACCGAGGGACTCGCCCCTCACAGCATGTAGTGGTGCGGGGCGGCAGGGGGTTCTGTTCTTTCAATCGGAGAGGTAACAGAAGCCAAGACAGGTAGCCCATAAACCGCCCTCCCATGACGGGTGTTGCACCCACCACTAGAATCTGCCGGGGCGGCTATCCCAGAAACAGTTACCTCTCTTGGAAACTCGGATCCTGAGAACTCGGACGTCACAAACCTTGCGCGCGGCGGGCCCGCTCGTATTCTGCGAGCGTTGCCTCAGCGATCGTGTCCCAATTCTGCGGGGGAAGATTCTCGGCATTGTGCCGTGCTATCTTCTCCCGCAGCCTTGTATCCGACATCATTCGGGCCAAGCAATCGCGTAGGGCTGCGTCGCCGTCGCCAAGAAGCCCATCAATGCCATCCTCACAAAAATCAACCACTCCCGTCTTATCCGGGGCAACAACGGGTAAACCCGCCGTCCGTCCCTCCAATGTTGCGATGCCAAAGGACTCCATGAGCGCCGTGGAGAAATAGATGTCCGCATCTTCGTAGGCCTGGCGCAGTGCCGCCCGGTCCACACGCCCGGGGAGCGTGATCCACGGGGCATCGAGTTTCCGAACGAGCGCCTCAAGTTCTCTCCGCTCGGCGCCTTCTCCGAAGATCGTTAGTTCTGCGGGAACCCCGGCCTGTTTCTGAGCGTCGACGGCGAGGCGAATCAACACGTCGTTTCTTTTGCGCGGCTCGAGCCTGCGGGAGGCGACAATTCGTATAGGTGCCGGAGCAAGTCCTGAGTGTCCGGTGGCCCGCGCGCGCGCCAAACGCCGCTGGGCTACGCCCGTCCAATCCGACGGGTCCATACCGTTGGGGAGAATATGGACGGTGGTTCTCTCCCCCACAATCTTTTGAATCGTGGGCGCCAACTGTGATGACACCGCGTTCATCGTGACACCGCGCGCGGCCGCCCACTGCGCAAAGCGCGCAACGTGGAAAAGTGGCCACCACGGCCCAAGCATGCAATGCCACGTCACCGAAGTGGGTACCCGCAGTGCTCCGGCGATTATCATCGCGTGCTGGGCAAAAGGCGAGATGACGCCCGTATGGATGTGAACCACATCAGCACTCGTGAAAAGAGAGCGAAGGCGCGGACCCGCAAAAGGATTAATAGGAGTCGAACCTATGAGCGTGCTTGTCAGACGCAGGACGCGAATCCCGTCCACCGTTTGTCGTTCCGGCGCACTGTGCGGCTTCGTAGGAGTTGCCGTCACGACAAGAACCTCATGCCCTTCAGCCTGGAGGACCTGTGCTAAGTCGTGGACCTGGGATTCAATCCCGCCAAGGCGAGGAGCGAAGCAATCAGAGACAAGCAGGATACGCATGCCTCTAAGTCTGCCACCGCGGGACCAGTGGCTACCACAGCGGCCACACCGCCAATAAAGGCGGCACGCCCCGCCTCGTAGCCATAATCCCAAGGACTACTGTGCGAGCGCCGGAAATACTTGGGTGGAGAGCAGTGGGGCAAATCCTTCGGCGAATGGAACCGGATCCACCCACTTGAGTTCTAGAATTTCAGCGTGAGGTGCGGGCTGCCCCTCCGTGGATTCGACCGGGCCATCTACAGTGACCGAGGTAGCGGACTCGGCATAGGTAAAAACGGTGCCCGTTACCTGATGACCAGGTTCATTCGCGGCACTGGCTGTGAACTCACCAAGATACTCCAGCCGTTCGGGGTCCAGTTCAACACCCACTTCCTCAGCGGTTTCACGCACGACGGTTTCCAGCATCGACTCCCCCGCCTCAGGCTTTCCACCGGGAAGCTGGAACAAGCTGGCGCCGCGCTTACGGACCGTGAGGACCTCACCCACATCGTTACGCAGCACTACCGCACCCACCGTGATCATCTTCGCCATGTTTTCCACGGAGATACCCTATCGCCTCAGCGATTCACAACGCAGGGTTACGGATCACACGGCTTCTTCCGCTTCTTCCACCGCCCTCTCTTTTACAGACAATAACTGCGTGACAACTTGTCGATAAATTATATGCAATCTGCATATAATAACGGCTATGGATATCAGCCCCCAGCACGTCATCACTGAATGGCACACAAGCGTCAACTCCGGCGATACCCAGCGTTCCGCGGCCGCCGTTGGTGATCCACTTGTCGTTCTTGGGCCTCGCGGTGTCGGGTCAATTACACCCCACGAGTTCGCACAGTGGGTGCGGCGATCAGGAATTCAGCTCATTCCGCACGCGTGGCATCAGGTGAGCGAGAAGCTCGTCGTCGTCGAACACGATGCAACCTGGCCAGGTAGTCACGAGCCCACGTCCGTGGCTACTGTCTTTCGCGTCAACGAAGGTCAAGTCACCGCCGCACTTCGGCTATCAGACGTCAAGCAGGCCTTGAAACTCGCACAAATTTGCCGAGAAATGGCGGCCACAGAATGACCGCCGGGGGCCCAGGACAACTCCTGTTCGAATTCGTACGATACTGGTCCCACCGCGCGGCGGGCGATTCCACCATTGCACGCCAGGGACGCCTCGTCATGTTCACCGAAGCCGTCAATTCCCTCGTCCAGCGTGGCCGAAAAGCGACCGTCAACGCGGTCGCTCACGAGCTAGGAATCGATCAAAGCGGTGCCTCTCGACTCCTTTCGGACGCACATTCAGCGGGGTATGTGAGGACCACACGAGATCCCCAGGATCAACGCCGCCGCAACATCACCATCACGCAGGCGGGCTTCACCGCACTCGGTGAAGCCCGAGCGTGGCAGGAAGAAGTTTTCGCCACTCTCACTGTGAACTGGCCGCAGGAACGGCGTGACGGTTTTCAACAAGCTATGGCGGATATTCTGGATCAGTCGCACATGTTGACAGAACAGATATGCCGTTCTGAAAACGACGACGGCGCCCCGCTACTCCCGCAGGAGCACAGTGCCAGACTCATTTAGCGGTGTTATGAGCGCCTAGATGGTCAGGTCATTGTTGATCCTGTTGTCGACACACTTTGTTTGAACTATTCCGTTCATTACATGAAAGGCCTATTCTGGTCTTTAGATGGCAGCTCAGGACAGACATTGTCACCTTGATGGTAGCTCTATTTTTCAGGACAACTTTCGACAGTCGGACATCTGGGTGCCATGGGAATGCAAGGGATGACGAAGACTATCTCATTGCGTCCACTTTCGACGATGAGGAGGAAGCGTCATGAATTTTGCTGTAATAGCCCGGACCAATCAAAACCAGGATGTGTTTTGGGTGGGACCGGATGGGTCCATGTACACCGCTACCCAGACGAATGAGCAGCCCTGGAGCAACAAAATTGGCCTAGGCGGAAACTTTGTGCCCGGCAGTACTGTCTCCGCGGTGAGCCGTGCTTCGGATTCTGTGAACCTGTTCGCGATCGACAAGACGGGCAACGTGTGCCACGCATGGTGGAGTGGGGCACGGGGCTGGGAGTGCATCGGGAACAAGTATGAGATCCTGGGAACTGGCTTAACTCCGGGAGCACCATTGGCGGCTATCGCCCGGACATCCAACCATCTCGACTTGTTCACTACAGGCAAGGATGGTCGGGTTCTCACCGCCAACTGGGGCGGGGGCAAGCCATGGTCCAGCTTTGCGACGAACAAGTCCTGGCGCCCTATTAGCCAAGCGTTTGGTGCGAATACCCCGGTAACCGTGGTCTCGCGCAGTCCGCAGCATCTCGACTTGTTCCTCACCGGGCCCGATGGCCGAGTTTATTCCTCCTGGTGGCAGGAGGGTAGGGATTGGCAGACGTCCTGGCCGTCTCTCGGTGGTCAGTTCGCTCCGGGTACTCCGATTACCGCAATCAGCCGGGGCATTGGCAGTGTTGATCTTTTCGCTGTGGATAAGGATGGCAAGATCTTTACCAATCAATGGACCGTCAGCGGGGACTGGTACAGCATTAAGAATGGTGGCAAGTGGCTGGAGATCGGCAGTGGCGCCGTTCCCGGGACAAAGGTGGCGGTAGTGCAACGCACCCCCAACCATCTCGACGCGCTCGTGATCGATAACACCGGGTGCATCCGGCAAACATGGTGGGACCCGGATCCCGGCTGGTACTCCATCACCCGGGCCGGTGGCGCATGGAACAGTATCGGAGGCTCACTCCCTCCCAACGCAACACTGGGCCTCACCTCCCGTAACGCTGACAAAATGGACGTCTTCTGCCCCGGCAAGGACGGCCGACTCTACACCGCCTCGTGGAAGCCCTACGTTGGATGGTCCAGCGTCAACCCGGGAACCTGGACCGAAGTGACAGCCGAATCAATTACAACAGTAAGTCCGGAACCCACCCCGTCGCCTGCCCAACCGAAATTCACGGGCAAGTTGACCCTTTTCACAATGGATGATTGGGGCATGCTGGGCAAACAGACGGAGATCACTGGCCTACGCAACTGGACGCACGTGCTTTCGGGCTCCTTCTCACCGGGCAGCTACGACAAGAATCTCAATCCGGACGGTGATCTCTTCTTCTACGACTACTGGACGGGAGATGCAGAAACCGTCAAGGTGGGAGCAAATGGCAAGCTCACGACCATCGGCAAGTTTACGGGGCTGGCGCGCCTTACCGTTCCGGTCGTCTTCACCTACCAAAATTCTTTGGGTGGCATCATGCTCTACGGCCCCAAAACTGGTGCCCATCTCTACGATGCGACTCTTGGGAAGATGACCTTCCTGAAGACCATTCCCACATTGGGTTTGCCGAGCAGCAACATCATCCGCGGCGGCTTCAGTAGCCAGCCAGGCTCGAATGAGTTCGTGTTTAGTAACAAGACCGATGGTGTTGATATCGCGCTGGTCAAACTGACGGATCAGCTCGAACTGCGCGTCGCTTCTACGACCAAAGGAACTGGTCCAACTGAGGTCGACAGTATCATCGTTGCGGGCCGGTTCGTGGGCAACAGTGATGACGACTATCTTTCCTATAGCAACACCGACGGGCAGGTATATCTGTACCGCGGCGGCAACGATGGCGATTACTGGTTCACACCAGTAGGCTCGTCTGGGCAGCCAGCGCGCAAGTGGACCCGCATGGTTCCTGTGGGGTTGAAGAGCAACGGCGGGTTCCGTGAGAGCGTTCTGGCATATTCATTGTCCGCACAACGGGCGGAAACCATGGAAGTCGAGAGCAGCGGAGTTCTCAGGACAGTTAAGTACCTCGACAACGTCGGCCGCTGGCGGGACATAGCACCGATGCCTTCCTTCGTCACGAAGCGAGTCGCAGTCTTCCACCCCGCGGAAGGATAGGTTGATAGCCTGCCTTTTCGTCACGAACGACGACGGCGTCTGGCCAGAGTACTCTTCAGGGCCGGGCGCCGTCGTCGTGCTCATTCTCGCTCAATTACCGCGACACTTCTGCAATGTCCCAACTGGACCATAATAAATATTCACCCCTCACTTTTCGAAGGCCGCCGCGTGCGGCTGGGGCGTAAGTCTTCCCACGTCAGGTAACTGGAACTCCTCGCATCCACACCCTACTGCCATTGTTGCTTGATACGGCAAGGAGTCATTACTGAACTAATCAGTACATTAACTATTGTCTTGTGACTAGCGACACGGTACCGTCAAGGGACCATCGACTCTACTTTGGGAGGCCTCAATGGAGATGCGTCCGGATACTTATACAAATGACAGTGGGACAACAAACCTTCCAACTCCACGTTCCCGCATGGAGTTTTACTCCACTGAAAACGGCGGCAACATTGTCCGCTACGACTCTCGCTCACCCATTCACCCAGGCTACACGCACGTCATTGGCGGCGGTTTTGGCTCAGGCCAGGGCGCAGACATCTTCTGTTACGATCCGGTTCTGGGCCAAGGTGATGTCTGGCACCGGACGGATAGCGGCGGCCTGGTCTGGTTGTCCACCACCTCGTTGCGCAAAGGTTGCACATTGGTCATCGCCGCCAACCAAGCAGGCAACGACAACCGTGACATCGTGCTCTACAACCCCACCGAAGGCACAATCGACGTCCACCAGGTCGATGATCCCGGCAAGCTCACGTTATTGAAGACAACAACCGGTGTCCGTCAAACGTGGACTGCTGCCGCCGCAGGTGATTACGGTGATCGGCCCTATCACAATCTCTTTTTCTACGATGCAGCAGCCGGACTTGGTGAGTTCTACGCTGCCGACGGCCAAGGTGGATTGACGAAGGTGGGAGAACAGTCCGATTTGCGGAAGGGCTGCAATCTGGTGATCAACGGTAACTTTGGTAATACGCCACGTTCGGACATCATGCTGAACGACCCGAGTGTTCCCGAAGGGGTCTTTTACGGAGTCGATCATTTCACAATGCGCCAGCTCTACACCATCAACAATTGGCGTAGCAGCTTCACGTACATTACCGGCGGCAAGTGGTCCGACAGCCCCTACTCCGACATTGCACAGTACGACCCGACCAAGGGTGAGCTCCTCATGCGATCTCTCGATGGTAAAGGTGGGATTACGACACTCAAGACCCACTCCGTACCGAAGGATTGGACCGCATCCGGAGGTGCGGGTTCCTTCAGGGGTGGGCCCACCACCCCCACCATGGACCACATGGTGTTCTACAACCGAACAGTAGGTGTGGATGTGCCCGTGGTCACCACACCGCCCACCGATCCAGACCCGACGCAGACTCCAGCCCCCGACATCAAGATGACCGGCAAGCTCGGGCTTTTCACGATGGACGATTGGGGCATGTTGGGCGCGGTGAAAACGGTCACGGGACTCCGAGCATGGACCCACATGCTCTTGGGTAACTTCTCAGACTCAATGCCCATCAGAACCATCCAACCCGATACGGACCTCTTCTTCTATGACTCCGCCACGGGCGACGCAGAAACTGTTGAGGTGGGAGAGGACGGCACGCTCACGACCATCGCAACCTTCACAGGGCTGATGACTGGCGCCATGCCGATTCTCTTCGAGTATGACTCCTTCAAGACTGGCATCATCCTCTACCACCCGGACAAGGACATCGAAGTTTACAATGTCATCTCCACGAAGATGACATTGCTGAAGACCTACCCCACGTGGGGCCAAAAATGGGACATCGTCATTCGTGGAAAATTCGAGGGCGATTTCTCGACCATCACCAACGACTTCATCTTCTATAGGAAGGACACTGGGTATTGGGAGAACTGGTCCATGGACATGCAAGGGAACAACCTACGCCGGGCATATGCCTACGACTCCCACGGCCAAAACTTGTACACCCAGATGATCCCCGGAAAGTTCTACGGGCACCCCTATATGGACTATCTGACCTATAACTACGACACAGGCCAGGTCATGTTCTTCCGCGGTGGAGAGAAGGACGTGTACTGGGCTTCTCTCGTCGCAGTAGCATCGGAGCCACAAGCCACGTGGGACCTGATGATTCCGGTGACACTGGGGCATCGGAAACCCCGGCGCGGAGGGGTCCTCGCCTACTCCTTCGATAAGCAACGGGCGGAGACAAAAGATATTCAGCCCGATGGCGGAGGCCTCACAACCGTCAAGCATCTGGACAACATCGGCCGCTGGAAGATGGCGGCGTCAATGTCCACTATTGACACCACAAAACGAGTCGTATTCTTCTCCCCGACCGGAGATTAATCGGACCCGCTATTTCCACGAGAACGACGACGGCGCCTGGTTCAGAGAAGCTTCCGGGGCAGGCTTCGTCGTCGTCCCCCACTGCAGATTCATCTGTTTCATCTGACTAGGTAACAACAGAGGAGGCCGAGATGGCATCGGGCCTGAACACAATTATTAACACCAACTATCCCGCGTCGTTGTCCCGGATGGAGTTCTACGCAACGGATCAGAACGGCAACATTGTTCGCTACGACTCTCGTTCTGCCGTCCCCTCCGGGTATACACACATCCTCACAGGAGATTTCGGTGTCAGTGGCGGCGCAGACATCTTCTGTTACGACGCGGCTTCAGGACAGGGTGACATCTGGGCCCGCACGGAGAACGGCGGGCTAGTGTGGGAGTCCACGAACACCTCGCTTCCTACAGGCTGCACGCTCGCCATCGACGCCAAGCTGACGAACTCCGACCGCCCCGATCTGCTTCTTTACAACCCACAAACTGGCACCGTGCACGTGTACAGTGTCGATCCACCCGGCAGAATCAGCCTGGCACAAACGATCACCGGAATGCGCACCACATGGACGCATGTGGTGCGTGGCAACTACAACGGGAATACATACCAGGCCTTGTTCTTCTATGACGCGGCAGCCGGTCATGGGGAGTTCTGGATCTCCGACGGCACGGGCAAGCTGACAAAGTCTACCGAATACGCCGATTTGCGTCAGGGATGCAGCATCGTCGTGCAAGCGGATGTTGCCTGGGGTCGTCTCCCTGGAGTTAGGCAAGAAGACGTTGTACTCTACGACGCCGTCGAAGGTGTGGCAGTTATGTGCGTCGTCGACAATTGCACAATCCTCGACCAACTGACCATCTCGTGGCGCCCTGGTTTCTCCAAGATTCTTGCTGTCAATTGCTTCGGCGGGAGATGGGACGATTTCTTGTGCTATGACCCCACCAAGGGAGAAGTGACATTGTATCGGGCCACGGGCGGGCCGAAGGCAGAACAGTTCAATCCTGCAGGTTCCATGACTGGGCTGCCAGACAACTGGACAGCAATGTCAAGCACGGGAGCCTTCAAGGGAGGCCCTGCCTCCCACACCGGCCCACACTTCGTCAGTTACAACCAGACTGTCGAGACGTGGGAGGTCGTCCCGGAGCCCGAACCAACACCAGAAGAGCCGACACCAGAGGAAAATGTTATGTCACAGTCACGGCTGGAATTCTACGCGACCAATAGTCAGGGTGAGATCGTCCGATATGACGTTCGTAACGACGTTCACCCGGGCTACACACATATTCTTACCAGTCCCTTTGGGAGTGGTTGGACCAACATCTTCGCTTATGATGCAGCCCTCGGGCAGGCCGACATCTGGAAGCGCACCGATCAGGGCGAAACCATTCTCGTCTCCAGCACCACGTCGCTACGCAAGGGCGCAACGCTCGTCGTCGAGGCACGGCTGACCGGCACGAAGCTTGACGTGGTGCTGTACGACGCCCCCAAGGGTGAACTCGATATCTATCAGGTTGATCAGGGCCAGGTGACTCTGGCGAAGACAATCACCGGCATGAAGACATCCTGGACACACGTGGTGCGCGGGAACTACGACGGTGGTAACTATGACTGCTTGTTCTTCTACGACGCAGCGATCGGGCGCGGCGAATTCTGGATGACCGACGGTCAAGGAAACCTCACGCAGGGGAACTACGTCCAGGGAGCGATGCCAAGAAACGGTACCTCCATAGTGCGGGCCAATCTCTCGGGGGCGATTGACCAGAACGACGTCCTCACCTACAACAGTTCAAACGGCATGGCAGCGATCCTGGAAGTGCAGTCACCCGGCGGAAAAGGCGTTCGCGAGCGTTCACTCGAGTGGGTTCCGGGTTTCACACAGATCATGCCGGTGGCCTGCTCAAGCACACCGTGGAGCGACCTGCTGGCATACAACCAGGCCAAGGGCGAGCTCTCGATCTACACGACCGCAGGGTCGGGAGGGCTGGATCATTTCAGTACCCTCTCGGGGGTGCCCAAGGACTGGACGAGCATCTCGGGCATTGGCACATTCCTCGGCGGGCCAAGCACCCATACCTCGACCCATTTTGTTGCCTACAACCGAACCGTCGGTGCCGATCTACCGACGCCTCCCGTACCAGTACCCGAACCCGAACCAACTCCTCAGCCGGAGCCGACGCCACCACCGGCGACCGTCGACTCACAGTCGCGATTCGACTTCTACGATGTGAAGGTCCTCGGCGAGATAGCTCGCTTCGACACCAAGACGAACGTCCATCCCAGCTACACGAACGTTATCACCGGTTCGTTTGGAAGCGGTGGTGTGGACATCTTCGCCTACGACGCACCGCTCGGACGCGGGGACTTCTGGACGCGCAACGATCAGGGCGAGACACTTCTGCTGCACAGCAACACAGCCCTGTGCAAAGGTGCCAAGCTCGTCGCTGCCGCACGAGTGACACAGGCAGGCGTACCCGACTTCCTGTTCTACGACGCCGCCGAGGGCGCGATCCACATCTACAAGATGGACAACGGCACAGGGAAGCTGACGCTATTAAAGACGATCTCCGGCATGCGGAAAACCTGGACCCACATGGTTCCTGGCAACTTCAACGGGGATCCCTACGACGCGCTGTACTTCTACGACGCCGACGCCGGGTGGGGCGAGTTCTACATGACCGATGGCGCGGGCAACCTGACGGAGGGAAGCAACGTCCAGAGCGCTCTACCTAAGGGCTGCAATTCCGTGGTCCGGGCCAATCTCCGTGGCGACCCCGATCAGAATGACATCCTGTTCGTCAAGAGCACCTCCGATGTGGTCGAGATGATGGAGGTCGCGTCGCCGGGATGCCGTCCAGTCAGAATAGAGAGCGTGGAATGGCGCAACGGAATCACCCAGGTTGTCCCCATCGCCTTCTCCGGCTCTACTTGGACCGACCTGCTGGCCTACGATCAGCAGAAGGGTGAGCTTTCGGTCTACACGAATCAAAGTGACGGAACAATCAAACAGTGGGGAAGCCTACCGCAAGTTCCGAGGGACTGGACGAGCATCTCCAGCGCTGGCAAATTCAAGAGTTCGCCATACTACGGCAGAACAACCTTCGTCTGTTACAACAGGACGGTGGACTCCAGTACCTCGACGACAATCACCCCACCGGAACCAGTGCAGCCACCGGTCGACGAGATCAAGATGACAGGTAAGCTTGCCCTGTACACAATGGATGATTGGGGCATGCTCGGCTTCCAGGTGAAGCACGAAAAATTGAGGGCTTGGACCCACGTGCTCTCAGGCTCTTTCTCTCGGGGAAGTTACAACAAGATCCTCAACCCGGATGGTGATCTGTTCTTCTACGACTTCTACAGGGGAGAAGCAGAAACCGTCAAGGTTGGGGCAGATGGCAAATTGACCACGATCGGCAAGTTCAAGGGCCTGATGAAAAAGGCTGAGCCGATCGTCTTCGACTTCATGGGGTCAATGGGCGGCATCATGCTCTACAGCCCCGCGGGTGGGATCGAAATCTATGATGCCTCCCTGGGCAAGATGACACTCGTGAAGACCTTCCCGGCGTGGAACAAGGAATGGACCTCCGTGGTCAGGGGTGGATTCAGTCCCAATGCGGGAAACAATGATTTCGTCTTCCACACCTGGCGCAACAACGGGTACAGAGAGCACTGGACACTGAACAAACAGGGAACCGACCTGAAGAAAGTGTACGAGGCCTCCTCGCTTGACACCATTTGGCACTCCATGGTCTCCGGCAGGTTTGTTGGCAACACGTTCGACGATTACGTCAGCTACAACTACGACACCGGACAGTGCTACCTCTTCCGAGGCGGCGCGAATGAGCTCTGGTGGGCCGAGGCCATCGCTGGCTCCACGCAACCGGCTCGGATGTGGAGCTTCCTATGTCCCGTCATGCTGAGGAGCAACAAGGGCTTCAGTGACAGCATCCTCGCCTACTCGTATTCCAAGCAACGGGCAGAAACCATGGAGGTTCAATCGGATGGGCGTTTGGTGACGGTCAAGCACTTGGACAACGTCGGAAAATGGAGTTCAGCGGCGCAGATGCCAAACAACAGTATCACTCGGCGTATCGCCTTCTTCACGCCACTTGAGTGGTAGACCATAAGGTAAACGCACAGTCGTTTCGGGTCATCAAGAACGACGACGGCGCCCGGTTCCGGATTTTTTTGGAGCCGGGCGCCGTCATCTACACTTCGCATCCCACTCGTACACCGATGGCAGATTTAGACAACCCGTGTACTTTCTCTACCGCTACCGCGTCAGATCTGCATTTCATCCGCGCTAGGCTAGCTCCATGGCTCGACTCTTCCTCACCTCGTGTTCCAACCCGACGCTCCCCTGGGCCACGGAGAAACTGCCCCTCCTCAAGGAAGCCCTCGCCTCGCACGGACACACGCTGGATACCGCGGGGGTCGAACGTGTTTTCTCAGCTTCCAGCACACCCTGGCGTTGGGTTCCTCGTGAGCGCGCCGATCTGCTCAACCGGGCATTTGGGGATCCCAGTGTTGACGCCATCCTCGATGTTTCTGGGGGCGACCTCGCAAACGAGATACTTCCCTATCTAGATATGCCCACCATCACCGCCCATCCCAAATTGATGGTTGGCTACTCGGACATGAGCTGTATTCTTGGTGCGCTTCCCCATCGCACGCTGTTGTGGAATCCGCTCGTGGGCCTGGACACGGGACTCGCGGAACTTGATCGCGCCTTGGAGGGTGAGGTGATTCGCCCGGAGCTCGTCACAGTTCCGAATTCCAGCTCCACGTCAAGCTCTGTTGAACCGATAAGAACCGCCCCTGCCCCGCATGATCAGAAGATATCTCTTGAGAGGGCCAACCCTGGCGCTGTAACTCTTGAGCTCTCCAAGCGCCCCTGGTTTGGCGGCAACATCCGCTGTTTCCTCAAACTTGCAGGTACCCGCTTCTGGCCCGACCTTAGCGGTGGTGTCCTCCTCATTGAAGGGCAGGGCCCGAGCCTCACATCGGTGGCTGCACTACTTGGCCAGCACCGGACGCTGGGGACATTCGAGAAGGTGGCGGGCGTCGTCGTCGGACAATTGACAAAGATTGACGCCGAAGGCGCTCGTCAAGAGCTTCTGGCCCTCGTTCGCGAGTACGCGGGCGAACTTCCCATAGCCGAAGCACCCTCCATCGGGCATTCAGCCACGAGCGGCGCCGTGACATTGGGATGATGACGGCCCAATCTCACACGAGGTGGGCGGGTGGTGTTACATCATGCCAAAAAGACATCATGTAACACCACCCGCTCATGAAGGGAAAGCGCGGTCATGGCTAGTTCAGGCTCTCACCACGCCGCTCGGGAAGAGCAAATGTTGCCACAGCGGCGATAGCAAA
>JBDIAV010000012.1:0-55098 GCA_039812645.1 Actinomycetaceae bacterium | reverse complement strand
GTCTTGCAGCAGTCGGAGCGGATGAGCGCCCTCGTGGAGAATCTGCTCCTACTTGCTCGGCTCGATGCCGCTGAGGAGGCTCGCACCGGAGCCACGGATTCTGAGAAGTCAGTTGCTCGG
Source organism: Actinomycetaceae bacterium (assembly GCA_039812645.1). Taxonomy (GTDB): domain Bacteria; phylum Actinomycetota; class Actinomycetes; order Actinomycetales; family Actinomycetaceae; genus Ancrocorticia. The sequence goes on along the minus strand of JBDIAV010000012.1, from coordinate 54,978 downwards.
ATGTCGGTTGCCCAGAACGACTCCTCGACGGGAACGGGAACGGGAACGGGAACGGGAACGAGTGAGGATAGCTCAAGCAAGCAGGTCACCGCTCCGCCGATGCTCCAAAAATCGAAGATCTTCGACCTCGGCGAACTTGTTCTCGACGCCGTCATGGATGCCACCGCCGCGGGCCGCCGCCACGAGTGGACAGCCGATATCCCGGATGATCCCGTCCTCATTCGCGGCGATGCGGGCCACATTGCTCAACTTCTTGGCAATCTCTTGTCGAACGCGCGCAAGCACACGCCCGAGGGAACCGCAGTGACCGCTCAGCTTACGGTTGAGGGCAACACCGCTGTTTTCACCGTGACGGATACCGGCCCCGGGATTGATCCCGCGCTCATGGGGAAGATCTTTGATCGTTTTGTCAGGGGTGATTCGGCACGCACTACCTCCGAGGGGTCAACCGGCCTCGGGCTTTCCATCGTGCGCTCCGTCGCTCATGCTCATGGAGGCGACGCAACCGTCACGTCACGGCCTGGGCACACGGAGTTCCGGGTTGTGCTTCCTTTAGCTAGTAGGGATGGTAGCTCAACGGGTTGAGGAGGGTGAGAGATCGGCTCAGCAATCGGAACCGGTAAGGCCCATCCGTTCAGCGGATAACCCAGATAGGGCGGGTAGAACCTCCCCACCGTTCATCCCGGACACCAACCATTCCGGGTTAGGCTTGGACCGTCCAACTCGCCGTGGCCGGAAGGGGCTTCACGTGTTTCGCTCGCTTTATGTTTTCGCAACGAACCTTGTGTCGTCAGCGTTCGCGATGCTACTCGCGCATCTGTTGCTTGGACCATCCGTGCGGGTGCGGATCTTCGGTTTCATCACCTCGGTGGTGGTGTTCACGGTGGCGCAAACGATAGTAGCACCGCTCGTCACGAGGATGGCGAGCAAGCATGCTACGGCCCTCGTCAGCGGTGTTGGCCTCATCTCAACGTTTCTAGCGCTATTCATCGCCACCCTCTTTCCGGGTGGAATCCGCATCTGGGGCCAAGGATGGATTAGCGCAACGCTCCTCGTATGGGCCGTGACGGCCATGGGAAACTGGATCGCGATCGACATCTATTTCGAGCGGTACATCAAGAACCGCGAGGAACAATAGCCAAGCTACGTGACGGGCAAAACCCCCACGCACAAAACTCTCGCGCCCGGTCTACCGACCGGGCGCTTGTCATACCAGCATGGAGAACTACTCTTGGGCGCGCTCGCGCGTGCCAAGATTTCCATCCACTTCGTCAGCCAGATCAGTCATTCGGGCCGTCTGTGGGGACTCGTCCTGCCAGCGTTCCTCGAGGTCGGCACGCAGGACCTGCTCCTTGCTCGGATTCGTGTAATCAGCCTCGGCGGCGCTTTGAAATCGTCCGGAATCGTCGTGTGCATCTGAAGTATCCATGACACGAGCCTATTGAGACACCGGTCACAAATCAATCTCTTCCCGAGTTCCGCCGACGTCTTCGCGGGTTCCTCGAATCTTTCCCCGGGTTCCGCCGACCTCTTCGCGGGTTTCTCAAATCTTTTCCCAGGTTCTTCCGACGCGGCCCGGATTCCCACCTTGCACTGCTACACCCCTTGACTCCTGGTTCAATCCAGAATAACGTACAACCAAATGGTTGTAGAAAATGTAAACTTCATCCCTCCCTCAGACGACGAGGCCAATCGAATCTTTCGAGCCCTCGCCGATTCGACCAGGCGCGATATCATTCGCCGCACCCTCACGGCACCGGTGAACGTGTCAAAGCTGGCCGCCGAATACGAGATGTCATTCGCCGCCGTGCAGAAGCACGTATCCGTGTTGGAAGGAGCCGGGCTAGTGACGAAGAGACAACACGGCCGTGAGCGCCTCGTCCACGCCAATCCCGACACCCTGCAACGGATTCAGTCCCTCTTGCAGTCCTACGAGCAAATATGGCGCGACCGCGTCTCCCGGCTCGACGCCCTCTTCGAGAGCGACCCAACCTAACCTCAACGCCGCATCCACCTCCACGTGAAAGAAAGACTGTCATGCCTATTACCGCCGTTGACCGTGACCCCAATGCCCTCACACTGACGATCACCGCCGACTTTCCTGTCTCCCGCCAACGCCTCTGGGACGCCTACGCGGATCCGCGCCAGCTAGAGAAGTTCTGGGGGCCGCCGGGATGGCCCGCAACCTTCTCGCGCCACGATTTCACTCCGGGCGGCTTCTCTCACTACTACATGACCGGCCCCGACGGCGAGAGATCAGGCGGATACTGGGAATTCGTCGCCGTCGACGCCCCACATTCCTTCGAGGTAAAGGATGGCTTCGCCCTACCTGACGGCTCCCCAAACGCCGACATGCCCTCAATGCGCATGGTCTTCACGTTCTCCGAAACCGACTCCGGCGCGCGCATGATCACAACCACCTATTTCAATTCCGCGGACGAACTCGAACAGCTGCTCGCCATGGGCATGCTCGAAGGCACGAAGGCTGCGATGGGCCAGATCGACGACGTTCTCGCGGATCTCACCTCTTTCGCTCACGGGAAGCTGACCGAAGCCCAGATTCTCAGCGACACTCAGGTTCGCGTCAGCCGGGTCATCCGCGGCACCCGCGAACAAGTCTGGCGCGCACATCACGAACCCGAGCTGATGCAACAATGGCTCCTCGGACCCGACGGCTGGACGATGCCGGTTTGCGAGATCGCAACAGAAGTCGGCGGGACCTACACCTACGAGTGGGAGTCCGACGACGACGGCAGCCGCTTCGGTTTCACCGGCGAGTTGCGCGAATCCGTGGCCCCGTATCGCTCGGTGTCGACTGAGCAAATGATCGGTTCGGATGGTCCGGTCACGCTCAACGAAATGACGTTGACGCCGGTGGAAGGCGGCACGCTTCTCAGCATCGTCATCACCTATCCCAGCGCGGAAGTTCGCGACATGATCCTCGCAACCGGCATGACCGGCGGCATGGAGACAAGCTACGCGCGGCTCGAAGACCTGGTCCTTGCCTAGCCCACTTGCCTAGCGCCGTCGAACCTACAACAGTCCGTTGCGCTCGAACGCGCGATAAATCCCGTCGTCCAGCAAGCTCTCGGTCACCTGATCCGTGAGTACCTGGACGTCGGGATGCGCGTTTCCCATCGCGATCGAGGTGCCACACACCTCGAACATCTCGACGTCATTCCAGTTATCGCCAATACCGATCGACTGCTCCGCTGCAATTCCGAGACGGTCCAGGGTCGCGAGGATTGCGGCACCCTTATTGATACCCAGTATCGTCACTTCACCGGAGGAGCCGAAGGGCACCGGGATCGTGCCACTGACAACGGCATACTCGGACGAAAGGTCGGCAAGAAGACTCTCCATCGCGTCGACGTCGTCGTTCAAGAGGACAGCCTTTGCGATACCGGAGCGGTCAAGCAGCGCGGGATCGCTGAATTCTTTGACGGCGATGGTGAAGAAGTCGAGCTCCTCGGGAGCCACACCTGCCTTCGCTGCTTTTTCAAGGTGTAATTCCTCGTCACGCCGCCGGTAGTTCTCCATGAGTTCGGGCAGGCCCGGGCTCGCAAAGAGGTGGTCGTAGGACTGGAGATACCAATGCATGCCCCGCCCAGCAAAGACAGATTCAAGTTCGACGACGACGTCCTGCGGCATCACCTGCGACACGATCAGTTCGTCGCCGATGGTGGCAAATGCTCCACCGTTGGATACGACGCCGTCGAACCCAATGTCGAGGATCTGGCCAAGCAGCTCGGGCATGGCTCGGCCGGTGCTGAGGAAGACGAGATGGCCGTTCGCGCGTGCCCTGTGGATCGCTTCAATGGCGGAGTCCGGGATGTAGCGTCCGTCAAGGAGCAAGGTTCCGTCCACGTCGATAAAGATGGCGCGGCGGGAGGAAGTCGTGGTCACTGGCGTGGTGTCCATAGGTGTTCTTGGCGTCCTTCGATGGGAGATGGGCGTGGTGGCTGATGATGATGTACGTGGTTAATGTCGGTGCACGCGGATGCGCGTCGAGATTGCCAGTTTACGCGACCGGAGGCACTCGATTCTGCCAGCACAGCTCCGCTTCTAGCCGGGCGGCAAATCGCAGTAACGTCACTTCATCACCGGGCCGCCCGATCGCCTGAACACCCATCGGCAGCGGGCCCTCCCCCACGGGCATCGAGATGGCAGGGAGTCCAGCCACGTTGAGGTAGCTGGTGAACGGGGTGAATTGGCATTGCTGGATGAAGTTCTGGTTGCCGTCGCTGGGATCGAAAGAACCAACGAGAGGGGCCGGAGTGGAGAGCATCGGGGTGAGGACGAGATCATAGGGGGCGTAGTCTGCGATGATCTGGCTTTCGAATCGGCTGAGGGCCGCGAGCGCCTGCGGAAGGTCTCCCGCTGGTCGAGTGCGGCCGGTGCGGATGAGCCAACTGGTGAGCGGTTCGAGGTGATCGAGGATCTCGTCGGGCAGGGGGAGGCCCGAGGCGCCACCCATCCAAATGGCGCGGAAGGCGTCAACGTACTCGGGGAACGGTGTGGGCTCCACACGCTCGACCCGGTGGCCGAGCTTCTCGGCAAGTTGGATCGTGGCGGCGAGGGTATCTTCCGCTTCTGGGTCCAGGGTGATCTCGTATTGACTCGCCCACGGAGACCAGGTGTTCCAGCCGATGCGCAGAGGCTGGGGCGCGGCGGGGCGAGGAGATTGTGCGGGCTTTGTTCCGCGCGCGGTGGGTTCGATGAGCGCGTCAAGGAAGGATCCCGAAGGCGGAAGGTTGGGCGACGGAGCGCGCAGAGCGAAACGGTCAGCGCCGCTGCACATACCGTCAAGAAGTAGGGCGGCATCCGCGACGGTACGCGCGAGCGGTCCGCCCACCGCGAGCCCTCCGAGCGAGTCAATGCCGGATGCACCAGGCACACGACCGCGCGACGGTTTAAGGCCTACCAGTCCACAGGCCGCCGCTGGAATGCGTACCGATCCCCCGCCGTCGCTACCCGGAGCAAACGGAAGCATTCGCGCGGCAACAGCAACGGCAGCACCGGCGGACGAACCACCCGGATCGCGTTCGGTATCCCACGGGTTTCGCGCATGGCCGGCGGGGAGGCGGTTTTCCGCATACGCCGGGAAGCCAAACTCCGGCACATTGGTTTTTCCCAGAGAGACGCCGCCGGCGGTGTCCATATCCATCACCAACGGCGACGACGTCTGCGCCACGTTATTGACGAAGGCACGCGAACCGTAGCTGGTGGGGACTCCGGCGCGGTCCGTCAGATCCTTGTCTGCGAAGGGCAGGCCCCACAACGGAGAGTCGTGGCGGGAGGGGCGAGGCTCACGGCCGGAAGAGCGGGCGAATTCGCTGGTGGACAAATGAGCAGGAGCGCCAGGGTCACATCCGTCCTCCAAGGCCTCTGCCCTCGCGAGAGCGGCATCGGTGGTGACAGTGGTGAAGGCGTGGAGGAGCGGATTCAGCTCCTCGATCCGGTTGAGGTAGTGCTCGGCGAGTTCGACCGGACGAAGCTCGCCGGTTTCCAGCAAATGGCGCTGTTCCACGGCGGTCAGGTTGTGGAGTTCAGTCATTGCGTGCCTCCCTGAGATTATTGATCTGTGCTCACTACAGCATATTCTCTTCGCACGCCGCTGGTTCCCAAGGTCACAGCAGAATTCTCGAGGCTGCGGTGTGTCAGGAAGGTAACCATAACTAGCCCTCTATCCCTCGCTCTCAGCCCCGTCTTCGGCCTCAGCCAGTTCCTTGTAATACTGCGCCTGCTCGGCCACCCTATTGTTGTAGTCGATCGAGTGGTTGTAGGAGGTAACCGCTGCGACCCAGTTGTCGGGAACAGACATGTCTCCTCCGGCAGAACACAGGTATCTCGCTGCTGCTAGCACCGCGTCATCAATGTGCTGTGGATCCTCAATTCCGTCCGCATTACCATCCGCCGCCCAGCGCGCCCATGTGTAAGGAATAAACTGCATCGGCCCCACGGCGCGGTCCCATTGTGAATCACCGTCAAACATGCCCTTGTCCGTGTCCGGTATCCGCGCGATATCCTGGCCTCCATCCAGCGATACCCCAATGATTCGCCCGGACGGATATCCATTAGCCTGGAGATAGCTCTCATCAATCGACCCGTGATGGGACTCAACCGCGCCAATGCCTGCGAGAGTGTTCCAGCCCAAACCACACTCGGGAGATTCCTGTTCCAGCACGAGTGCCGCGCCGGTGTATGCCACGAGAGCTCGCTGGGGTATCCCGGTGCGCTGCGCGACCTTCGATACCCACGCGGCATCTGAAAGTTCACTCAACGCGACCTCCTGCTGGGGCGACAAAGCAGAGGATGGCGCAGCAAGATCATCAAGCGTGCCCCGAGATGTTGGCGTGGACGCAGATTCATACCCGGGCACCCGGCGAACCTGATCGGAGGACAGCATTCCCGTGAAGATCCAGGCATAAGAAACCACCACTCCCAGGACGACGAGCACAATTCCATACACTCGCAGGCGGTGGCCACGACGCTCAGTCATGCCCGCCCCGGCCGCCACCTCCAAGAGTTCATCGAAGGTTACCTCCGTTTTGGGAGTGCCCTCGAACTCGCCGAGAATCGTCCCCAACGCATCAGTGGGGGTTTTGGGATTGTCACCCGGAACCCCGGTAGACTTCCCACTCACGTGCTGCTGGAGCCGGGGACCACCCGCTTGTTGCGCCCTAGCTTGTAAGCCGTGTAAACAGACACCGCAAGGACCACAACGATCCCGCCCGCAACCACGAGCCATACGCTCAGTGGCAGCGCTGCAAGAGCTTGTTCCACCGCCGCTCGTGTGAGTGCTTTCCCCGTGCCTTTCTGACCAGCATGGGGTACGACGCCATTTTTTGCCGTGGTCGCAGCTTTGGCAGCAGCCTGGTCGGCAGATAGCGGCATCACTCCGGTCTGAGTATTCTGCCCGGCATGTGCTTGGTCGTTGGCAAGCTGAACCTGGGTGCGTTGCGCGACCGCCGAATTAACCTGCTGCGCGGCCGCCTGGTCGGCCTCCGTGGGGGCCACAGAGCAGAAGACGTTGCCGAGCGGAACATCCCCCACTTGGAATACGTAGGTGTGGCTTGACGTGCTGATGCTTGCGCCTGTTGACGGGTTTGTCAGCACGGCGTGGGCCGTCAACGTGTAGATACCTTTCTCGGAGAACACCCATTGCGCGTGCGTATGAGCCGGGCTCGCCTGCCTGATGACGCCAGGCAGCGATGTTCGTCCACCGTCCAGTACCGGATTGAGATCCCCGAAGGAGCCCTGGCTATAGATGTATACCGTTCCCGGGCCATCAACATTTGTCACGTTGATTCCCACATTCGAATACCCACCCGACTTTGTATTATTGGTGTCCCAACCGGGCCAAATAAGTGATTGATCCTGCGTCAGCGGAAGAAGATAACCCTGCGGTGCGCCCGGCAGCCCGCTGGCAACGGGTTGATTTGCTGATTCCTTCACCTTGAGCAGCACCGTTTCTGGCGCGCGCTTCACGTGGGAACCGGTAACGTCCTCATTCAGCTGCATGACTGCGGTCCCGCCCGCCTCGGACACGAAGAAGGTGTCAATGTGCCCGTAATCGAGGACGATACCCGGCTGACAGTTACCCGGTGAGGTCGCTCCGTTGGTTGGCTGACCTCCCGGATTAGAATGGAATGAAGGGCCAGGGTTCGGAGTGGGATTAGCTGAAGGGTTAGGCCCCGGGTGTGGATCGGGTCCCGGACTCTGTGACGGATTCGGATCCGGCGACGGGTTTTGCCCAGGCCCAGGCCCCGGGTCAGGATTGGGATCCGGGCCAGGCACATGTGGCTGTGCAACCTCCAGGTTGTCCCACCCCAGCACCTTTCCCTCGGTATTCTTCATTGCCACCCGGTACCGCCCAAGGGCGATGTCCTCTCCAATCTGCACGCTCAACCGCCCGGCGAAGTCCACCTGACGCCAGCCAATCCAGTAGTTGGTGTCGCTCACGAACCATACCGACACCCACCGTCCGAAGTACTCGGTGGAGGTGAGCGAGAGGATGACGTCGTCGAGTGGCGCCGCCGGGTTCCGTAGCGTTGTCGCCTTGACGCCGTCTCGGGCCGTGAGTGAGTCAAGTTCGGCCGGAGTCGGCGCGACGGCGTCGTCCTCGGTTGGAGCCGGTTCCTGCTCGCCGGGGATGGTGACCGAGATCGGTTCAGAGCTGGAATACTGGAAGTCGTTTGCCCAAGTGGGGACGAACTCCGCGACAATACCGTGCGGCCCGGGTGCCAGATACTCGGCGCTAAACTCAGCTCCGCCGTCGACCAAAGGCGTATGTCCAAGCACGCTGCCGTTGCCTCGATCCACGAACTGGACCGCTCCCTCAACCTGCTCCTCACTGGCTTCTGGGGTAACGGAAGCATGGAATAAGGGCGTCTGCGCATCTGGTTCGGACACCACCTTGATGGCCGTCCGAGTATCCTGGCGGTGCGCATCCATGTCCCCCACCACGAAGGTGTAGACATTGCTCGCACTCTGTTTATTGCCATCTACCGTAGCTTCAGCTTCAAAGGTCAGATGGTAAGTGCCAGGGGCGGTGAACACCCAGTTCATGTGGACATGCTGAGGCACGTCGAGGCTCCAGTCCGGCATCTTCTCCTGGGAACTGAACACCCGCTGGGGTGTGGTTCCGTTCTGCAAGAAGAGTTCCACGTTGCCGGGGCCGGTAACATCAAGCATCCGAATCTTCACAGGGTTATCTCCCGTTTTCCCTCGCAGATTCGGATCCTCGGTGGAAAAACCGGGCCAGATGAGTGTGGCATCCTGAGTTTGCGGCGCCATCCAGATGGGATCGCCAGGCTCGCCGAGGAACGAGAAAGCTGCCATGTCCGGAACTTGCGTCTGCGCCGCTGCATCCACGTGGAACAGCGTTTCACGGGTAGCGAGTCGGGTGCTCAGGTCGGTGACACCGTCTCCATTCACATCAATATCGGCCTTGGTCTGAAGGTTCAACTTCCCGTCGTCGAGATACACCGAGACAGCGTCCGTGTGAACGTTCTCCAAAATCCGCTTCTCCCGCGGAAGTGGCGCCGGAGTCAACTGTTGGCCAACCAAGGGCTCGGCCGAGGCTGAGGTAAGTCCCGCGACGAGCCCACCCAATATAAGGGTCACGGCCGTCAGAAAAACCGCCGCTACCCTCCATATCACGATGGTCGGATCTGCACGTCGCGCGGCGTTCATGCCGATACCTCTTCCTTCTGTGTGTCCGTTGCCAGTTGCTTCTTTTCACGTTGCTCGGAGTCAGTAGCCTGGGCGCCTGAAAACTTCGGCTGGGAGTCTTCGCCCGATTTCACATCGACGACGTCCTCCGCCTCAGCTACCTCATCGCTCCGTTTGAAGAGTCTCGCCAGCAGCCCGTGTTTAGGGGCGCCGAGCCAGGCAAGGAGGAACAACGAGGTCGCTACCAGGACGATCGTTCCACCCGCCGGTGTGTTAAGACTCCAGGAGAAATACAGTCCGAGCATCGCGGAGAGCCCGCCCACGAGGGGCGCGATGATCATCATCGTGATGAGCTTGTCGGTGAGGAGCCGCGCAGTCGCGGCGGGCGCGATAAGTAGAGCCAGCACGAGAATGTTGCCGATAGTTTGGGTGGAGACAACCACCGCAATGGCCACCATGACATAGAGAACCAGATCGAGCCAGAAGACTGGCAGACCCATGGCGCGGGCCGTCTCGCGGTCCAGCGTGATGGCCACGAGTTCCTTACGTAGCAGCAAGAGCACACTAATAAGGGCGATACCGGTGAGGCCCACAACGTAAATGTCCGAGGTGGGGATACCGGTGATCGAACCAAACAGGAACTGTTGCAGGGAGCCTGCGTATCCGGGCGCACGCGAAATGATGACGATACCGAGAGCGAAGGCACCGACGAAGAGGATGCCAATGATGGAGTCCTCTTTAATACGCCGATTCTGGGAGAAGATGGCGACGAGCAGGGCGGTGGCCACTCCGGCCACCGCGCCGCCCAGCACCAAGTTGCCTCCCAGCACGAATGCGGTGGCGAGTCCGGGGAACACGGCGTGGGCGACGGCGTCGCCAATAAACGCCATGCCACGCAACACAACGAAGCAGCCGATCACTCCGGAGATGACGCTGGACATGAGAGCTACGGCGAGCGCCTTGGGCAGGAACGCAAGATCAGGGTTGAGAAGATCCTGAAGAAAATCGAGAGGAGAAAGCATCAGTCTGCGATACCTACGGCTTCTAGTAGTGGGGAGTTGTCGCTCACGTGAAAGGTGTTCTGCCAGATGCGGCGGTCGGTCGTCTCTTCCGGTGTTCCCTCCGCGATGACGCGTCGGTTGATAAAACACAGGCGCGAGCAGTCGTGCACCGCGCCAGCGAGATCGTGAGTGGTCATGACGAGCGCCTTGCCTTCGGCGGCAAGCTCCTGAAAGAGGTCCACGAGGAGTTCTTGGGTGGGCATGTCGAGTCCGGTAAACGGCTCGTCTAGCAGTAACAACGAGGGATGCAGAGCAAGCGCGCGTGCTACCAGCACGCGCTGGCGCTGGCCACCCGAGAGTTCGCTAATGGGACGGGAGCGTAGGTTTGTCATCTTGACACGTGCGATCGCCTGACCTACCGCCTCGTAGTCCGAAACCTTGGGCCTGCGAAGCCAACCAATACGCGAAATCCGGCCGGAGAGAATGACCTCCTCCACCGAGATCGGGAAGTCCCAGGCAAACTCATGGCGCTGGGGGACATAGCCGATCAAACCGCGTTCCTTACGGCGCGAATTCCCGTTGATGGTCACTGTGCCACTGTGAACCGGGACCAGCCCCAAGATAGAACGCAACAAGGTAGTTTTGCCTGCGCCATTGGGTCCGAGCAGTCCAAGGAACTCTCCAGCTTGAACCTGGAGCGAGACATCCTGAAGGACCGACCGGCCGCCGAGGCGCACGGAGATATTCTCCGCCTTGAGCACACTCATGAGTGGCCGCCTCCGTTTCCTTGAGATACATCACCGGCAGCGTCACTACTGGACCCGCGACCCACATCACCAGCACTTTCACCGGCGCCTTCACCGGACTGGGCAAGCCCACGTGCCAGCGCGGCGCGATTGTTCTTCCGGTTACTGAGCGTCAGCAAAGTGAAGGAGATGATGAGCGCCAGGGCCACCACGCCGCCCACGATCCACATGATGGGTCCGGCGAGCGGATTGGCCTGTTCTGCGGGTTGACCTGGCGCTGGATTCGCGGCCAGGTCCGTTTGCTCCGCCCCGGCGTTACCGCTTCCAGTACCTTCCCCAGCCGCTCCACCAGCAGTCTGCGAGACCGCAGTAAACGCTGCTGCCGGGTCGGTGTCGTCTCCCACAGCAAGTCGCAATGTCCCCGTAATGCTCACCTGCTGCCCATCACCCAGGGCAGCGCTGACTTCGAGGTCCACGAGGTAGATACCGGGCTCGTTGAACACCCAGTTGGCGTGGGTATGGGTATTAAGCTCAATCCAAATGTCCTGCGGGAAAGGCTGCTGCGTGGTCCACAGCGGCGTTGGCTCGTTGAAATTGCCGCCCTGCAGGTACACCGTGAGATCTCCGGGCCCCTCGACGCCAAGCATCCGCAGTGTCACTCCCCCGTTGACATTCGCCAACACCTGCGGCTCCTGGGTATTCCATCCGGCCCAGATGACGCCCGACTTTTCCACCTGGGGAATCACCCACACCGGGTCACCCGGCGTCAGTCCGAGGAAGGAGAAAGATTCGTTGTCCGGAACCTCGAGGATCGACTGGTCACTCACCCGAAGAACAACATCATCAAGATTGCGCCAGTAGCGCGGCTGGGACGTGTCGTCGTGGATCTGCAGCGTCCACTGCCCGGTGCTGAGCGTCGGCCCAATGTCCACATGCCCGGCATCAAGAACCACCTGACCGGTTCCCTGGGCCTGGTTAGGGTCGATGGTCTGCGCCAGCGGGTCGTCGCCGTTGCTCGCCGCCGTCGCCCCCGAGGCGAATAACAAACCGGGTGTCAAGGCGAGGAGGCCCGCGGCCAACAGCCTGCGGACTGATCGTCTCGTCGTCGAATTCTTCACTGCTTTTCTCCTTCTGGAGTGGAATTGTTCTGGGTGAGGCAGTCGCGCAGGGAGTGCGCGTTGAAACGCATCATGTCGATGTAGGTGTGGACCTCTTCGGTGAAGGCATCGCCGTAGATCGGACACACCTTGACGCCCTGTTCTTTCGCCACCTCGACGAGCGTCGAGGAACGGCTAACGAGGTTCGGTTCAAGGAACACCGCGGGCACTTTCAGGTCCCGAATGGTCTGGGTCAGGCGCTTCCGTTCAGCGAGCGAGGGTTCACTGGCAGGATTGGGAGTGACGAAACCCGCGACCGTCATGCCGTAGGCATGAGCGAAGTAGCCGAAGGCGTCATGCGTCGTGACAAGGACGCGTCGGTTCTGAGGAATCTCATTGATCGTCGCTTGGATTTCCCCATCAAGCTGCTCCAGCTGGGAAAGGTAAGCCTCGGTGTTCGCCGCGTAATCGGCGGCGTGCTCCGGGTCTACTTCGATGAGGGTGTCGCGAATGATTTCCGCGTACACCATCGCGTTGCCCACGTCCTGCCACAGGTGCGGATCGATGTCGCCATGTACATGCTTACCAAGGACCGCCTGCGGAAGCTGGTAGATTTTGCTGCCGGGTCGCCCGAGGAACCGGAACGTGGGGTCGCTCGGAAGTTCGTGGAGAGCTTTCGTGGGAACATCGACGACGACGTCATCCAGCGCGTAGTAATCACGGTGACGCTCGTTTCCATTCCCGTGGGAGTGCTCGTGATCGAGCAGAATCTGGAAGGTACCTTCGGTCAGATTTGCTGAGATATCTGAATGTCCAGCGTTGAGGACCTTCGGATCCTTGATCGTAGGGGCCGAATAGGGATCCACGCCCACCGCGAAGTGAACAGTATCTTGCGCGATCGGAACCGGGGGGACGCCGTCGTCCAAACGGAAGTCGGCGCGCAGATCAAGATCGTAGTAGCCGGGCTCAGTGAAAGCCCAGCTGAGATGGGTGTGGGCGTCGACGGGAAGGGTGGCTGTGTCCTCCCCTTCCTCGAAACCGTCCTCGGAATCGAAGTAGTGCTCCACCTCGCCGAAGGTGCCGGTGAGGTAGGCGGCCAGGCGTCCGGGGCCGCGCATACCGGTAGCCAAAACGTCCACACTCGAGGCGCGAGTGGCGCCCATGGTGGCGCCATCACCCTCCACGCGCAGGCCAAGCCACACCGTGTCGAGAGAGATGTCCTCCACGAGAGGAATCACTTCGGCGGCGTATTTGACAGCATCCTCGGCAAGGGCAATGTTCGGGACACCGTCGCGCAGGTTGGCGTCAAGGCTCTTGATGAGGTTCTGCTCCTCGAGCATAAGGTAGTTGGAGAAAGCAACGTCCGCGTAGACGATATTGCGGATGTCGCGCAGGCTCGGCTCGTAGGAGTGTGGGTCGGCGCTTTCCGGCACCAGTGAGATGGCGTTGACGTGCTTCCCACCCACGTTGCGGACTAAATCCGCGATGATTCCGGTGGTGGTGACTATTTGCACCCGTCCGTCGTCGTCTAAAGAATTATGTGCACTGAACTCGACTCGCTGTATGCCTGAGGCTGTGCCCTCATGGGGAACCGTGCATGCGTTAAGTGCTGTGAACAATGCCAGAATCGCAGAGGTGAGGGCAATTCGTTTTCTTGAGGAGTGTGAACTCATGTCCTTGTTTCAGCAATGTGGGGATGGGAGGCGCACTTGACTCGTGCGCGCTCCCATCCCGAGATTGTGCGGTCAGATCACTGATCGCTTGGTTGTGGCTCAGCCCTTGTAACCGGCCAAGGTATCAACGCCCTTGCCGAACCAGTCGCCAACTACACGTGCGTCAGCATCATGCTCGAAGTTGAACTGGACATCGGCCCAGCCTCCACCCAAGCCATTGCGGACGTACACCACAGCGTCACGAACCACAGCGATGGAGTCACCCGCTGTGCCATCAAAGTTGCCCACCAGCGCTTGGTCGCCCGCGCGTCCGTAGACCAGATGCTCATCTGCTAGTCCACCGGCGAGGGTGTTCTTCAGGTAGAAGGTTGCGCCGCGCTGAACACTGAGAGTGTCGGTACCGTCGCCATCCCAGTCACCTGCGAGGGGGACGTCTTCGGGCTTGCCATAGGTAAGCGTTATGTCCGCAGTTGTGTCAATGACCCCGTCGACGTTGGAGAAGATCTCGAAACGATTTGAATTCTCCACACGAACCGCGATGTCAGCGAAGCCGTTGCCGTCGAAATCGCCAACAACCGAAATGCCGTTAACCGGCAGTGTCACAGAGACGGACTCCCCGTCGGTGCGGTTGGTCGCGAGCAGCGTGTATTCATTGCCGGTGCGGAGTGCGAGGGTGTCCACGCCATCGTTGTTGAAATCACCGGAGAGGATCTGGTCCGCTGCCGCGATCTTCATGCCGGTGCGAGCGATGGTCTCGGCCCAGTTATCAGCGAAGAAGACGTTACGGTTGTCGTCCTCCAGCGGGGTTGGGTCGGTTGGGTCGGTTGGATCGATCGGTGCTGCGACCACGTTGAGTATGGCGGGAGCGGACTCGGCAACGACGGCATGGCCGTCACCGTAGAGACGAGCGATCACCTCGGCGCCGTTATCGGCTTCGGTCACCGTGAAGGTGGCCTTGTTACCCTTGGTGTCGGCGATGATCTGATAGTCCTCGTCACCGCTGCGCTTGATGAACCAGTGGTAATGATCCAACCCGGTAGCCGGATCCTGCACCGCAGTCAACGACACCTCGTCACCTACTGTGTACTCATCGGCAAGCCCAGTGATGTTGAGGGTCGTGGAGATCGGCTCTGAGTAGGAGAAGCTCCACGAGGTGCCTACGCCGTCAGTCACCTCGAAGCCAAGCGCCGCGGAAGCGTTGACGGTGAGATCCGCAGCGAGTTCATGGGCCCCAGGAGCAAGAACGCTACCCTCAGAATCTGTGTAGGTCACCCATTCCTGCTCGGGGATGGTGACAGTGTTACCCTCCTGTACAGGGGCTTCCGGTGTCAGCTTGGTGCGCTCTGCAACGACGATGGTGTACGTGCTCACCTGAGTGCTGCCGGTGTTGCCGTTGGATCCGGTGACGTCGGCCTGCACGGTGAACTTGTAGGTTCCCACCTCGGTGAAGCCCCAAGCGGCGTGAGTGTGCGCCGGGTAGGGCTGGGAGATAACGCCCGGCAGCGTGTATCCCTTGCCCTCGAGCAGTGATTCAGGCTGGCCCATCCAGTTCTGTGTCCACAGGAACACTTCGCCCGGCCCATCGATGTTGCTGACGTTGATACCCGTGTCGGCGTTCGGGAAGGCCGAGGTAATGGCCTGGGTGTCCCAGCCCGGCCAGATGAGGTTGTGATCCTGCGTGAGCGGCAGGTGGTAGATCTGTTCGGGAAGCCCCGGGAGGTAGTCGGCTGGCACCTGGGTGAGTGCGTCAGGCTTGACGAAGAGTTCCACCGATTCTGGTTCATGCATCACATGGGATCCGGTGACGTCCTCTTTCAAGGTAAGTCGAGGCGAATCATCTTCGTTGAGGACGAGGTTGAAAGCATCAATGTGCCCATTGTCGAGGGTGAGAGGGTCGGTAAGAACGACTGGAGCTGGTGCAGCAAGTGCTGTCGGAGCAATGAGCGTTCCGACGCCGAGTGCGAGGACTGCCGCCAACGCACCTCCGCTCCGGAGTTTGGTGTTGTGCATCTGGTGCCCTTCATGGTGTTGGGTTTCCCCTGTTCCAGGGTAAACCCTTCTTTGTTGAGAACAATTCTCAACAGCATTATTATATAAATGATAATCATTTTCAATTACCACCTTTGGACACCACACCATGAGCCAACCACCCACCGCTCACCGCCGCACTTTCGCTCGCATTAACAATCCGATCATGTTCCTCACCACACCTCTGGAAAGGCATCTCGATCGCTATCGACGAGCCGGCTTCATCGTCTCCGAGCAGATCGCGATCTGGGATCCCGGGTTACGCAGTGGCTTCGTCAATCTGTGGCCGGAAGATCTAGAGATCATGACGGTGGGAAACGAGGGTGCCTTCACCACAGGTGCTGATGCTCAGCTCCACTCGGACCGTTCACACCATGGCGTTCACGCGCTCGAGCTCTACAGCAGCGACACACCGAGGTTGCGAGATTATCTGGAACACTCCGGCGTCGTCCTTCCCGGCGTCAGGGAAGGACGCCTGTCGTCCACGGACAACACCGCGCCAGCCGATTTCTTCTTTCTTGATCTTCCTCAGCTTCCCGGCATCCGCACGTCAGTGATGACCTCCACCTTCCCCAATGCGGCGATGCGGAGTTTTATAGATGTGGCGCCACATGGGGTTTTCGGGCTGGCAGGGCTCACGATTATCACAGCACGGGTGGAGGAAGCGCGCACCGCGTGGGGTGCCGTCGTTGAGCCGGGTGTGCATGATCTGATGTTTGTCACTCCGGAACAGTGGATTGGTTCCCACCCGGACGCGCCACTGGAGTCCGGAATCGGTTGCGTCCACCTACTCAGTGAGAATCCCGTGGGCACGGCCGCGGCGATGGTGAGTGCCGGGTGGGAGCGCGGTCCCGATGTTGATGGACACCCACACCTTCTACCTCACCCCGAGGATGGAGTTCGGTTCACCATTCACCGGGGATCGGCAGAAGAGTGGCGACGGCGGCGAAGCGACGTTCTGGGCGAGGATCTCACCGTGCGCCGTTGTCCACAACGCGGCTGAGCTTTGGACAGACTTTGTCCGAGTTCATCCCCGGTAACGGAAATCAGAGAATGTTGCCTGACAAGGTAACCACGTGTGGGACGAAGCCCATGCCATTCCAGAAGAGCCGGGAAAGCGAGTTCTCCGCGACGTAGTGGAGCATGATGTAAGCGACCGAGTGCGGCATGCACAGCTTCCCCGAGGGAAGGAAGGGTGGTTGCTTCGCGCTGAAGTAACGGCGTTGGGTGCTGGCGAGAGATGAGCTCGGCGGCGAGCCGATGCGCCGCCTCTGGGGCCTCATTGACGCGCAGGATGCGGACTGCAGTTCGATTCGCTGGAGCCGGTGCCGAACCTGCCATGCAGTTCGAACGGGAGATCGAATCACCGAATTCTGACATATGACTCCTTTGTCTTTTTATGTGCGACTGCTGCTGCCTCAATAGCGCTGGCCCGTCCCCTTGAGGTGGCGGACGGGAATTCCACCCCGAGGGAACGGGCCAGCAGATTTAGTTGGAGTTACATTCTTTGACAGTTAGCGGACGACAGCCGGAGTGTCTGTGCCGGAACCGAAGAAATCACCCACAATACGAGTGTCGCTGGAGCGTCCGAAACCGAGTGCGATGTCAGCAGCACCACCCGTGAACGCGTTCTTCGCGAACACCTGGTAGCCGCGAGCTACAGCGACCGTATCCCTACCGTCACCATCGAAATCACCGGTCAACGGCACGTCACCGGCGCGACCATAAGTGAAGTTCACATCCGCGACACCACCCGAAAGAGCGTTACGCAGATAGAACCGGTTGTCCCGCTGGATACCAAGGCTCGCCTTCCCGTCACCGTCCCAATCACCAGCCAACGGGATATCCGTTGGCTTGCCATAGTAGACAGTCAGATCCGGAGCAGCCGCGAACGTTCCCACGTTTCCGTAATAGATCGCGAATTCGTTCGTCCCATCCGTACGCAACGCGAGATCGTCTTTTCCGTCACCATTGACATCACCAACGACGACGGCGTCACTCGCCTCACCAAGCGTCGCGGTCACCTTCGAGGCATCCGGACGATTCGTGGCCAGGAACGAATACTCGTTCCCGTAACGCAGAGCGAAAGTATCCACCCCATCACCATCCCAATCCCCTGCGATGACTTGGTCAGTGGCAGCGATCGTCGTGGCGAACTCAGCAATCGATGCCACCCAATCCTTGGCAAACAACACGTTCCCATCCTTGTCGGGAAGCGGCACCGCGTCCTGTGGATCGGGGTTGTCGCCCGGCACCGGAACCTCGGAGGCGCGGGTCCAGGAATCAGGATCCTGCGCACAAGTCGCATCGAGCGCGCCATGCTCAGAGGCCCGCCACACCTCGCCATCGGAAACGTAGCCATCCCTGCCGGAACGATAGTCGGTGGGGTCAAGCGGACCCTCAGCTACCAGAGTGATCGGCTCGGTGGTCGTCACCTTCTCACCAGTTGCGGTGGCGGCGGACCACTCACCGATCACGCAGTACTTGCCAGGACGGGTAACGTCCCATGAATCCACGTCACTGACTGAGGCGGGCCACATTTCCAGGCTGGTCTTACCCGCAGCTGTATCGATGGCAGTAATGTTTTGCCAACCGCCTCCGCCCGTGAGCTGGCCAGGACCATTAATCTTCGTGATCGTGAAGTTCGCACTACCCTGGATGTCACTCGGCGCGATCGCGGTGGTGTCCCATTTTGGGATGTTCACCGGATACGGACGATTCGAGTTGCGCCCCGCTTCGCCATCCTGCGGCGTATAGAAGATCGAATCCTTGAGCGGGTTCGCAGTGATCTTACCTTCGGTGAACGGCAGCCAGCGTAGGCTCTCAGCAACTAGCTGCCCGCCACCAAAACGAACACCAGCTACCGCACCCGTAGTATTAGACGCTTCAACCCTGGAGTAGGGCTTGATAAACGGTGCGGCTCCTTCAGCATCCAGATATGAGCCGGTCAGGCGTTCTGGGTAGGGCTGGGTACGGCCACATGGCTCCACCGTCGCCGGATCAGTCGTATCGCCCACCACCAGAGTTAACTGCTGCGCGTCACGCAACAGCGTCCCGTCCCTACCGGGAGTCTGTGCCGAGATAGCCAGGCAGTACACACCCTCGTTGGTGAAGGACCAGTTGAAATGCGAATGCGTCCCCAAAGCAAAGTTCCGAGCACGCGCCGGACCAGACCGGGTACTCATAAACACATTCTTCGTGCGAACGTCACCGTCCCAGAGCACCACATCACCGGGAGCCTTGCTGCCACCTGGGCCAGTCACATTGTCCAGACTCAACGAGAACAACTGCTTGTCCGCAAGCCCCTCAAGGGTAGGTGACTGCATCGCCGCCCCAATCCACGGTTCACCAGGACCTTCCGATGCATTCCAGAAAGTCGAGCCTTCCGGACCGATGAAGGAGAAATCCGCATCCTCCGTGTACCGTGCAGGTAACTGCTGCTCATGGCCGCCGTCAACATGGATCACCATATCGTCATAGTCCAACACACCGTCCACACGATCGACGTGGGCCCGCAGCTTCAAGAACTCTGCACCAGAAGCATCCTTCTCCAGCTCGGGGTAGAGAACATCAGCATGACCGCCTCGAAGCACATAAGCGTCATCCTCACCAATCTTCTTGAGAGCGAAATCAACTGTCTCAGCAGCGCCATCGACAGAAAGATCGGCTGTAGTAAAAGCATGGACAAGTTTCTTTCCATCACCGGGCTGTACAACGTAGTCCAGCGTCAGCGGATTGAATCCATCGGGCAGACCGTGAAGGGCGATTCTCCAGATTGCAGCATCTGTTTGTTGAGGCGTGGTACGCACCCTCGCCTCATACTTACCCTCCGAATCCGTGACAAGATTCATCGGTTCCGGCACAGGAACATTTCCCCAATTTCCTTCTCCCGTAATCTCCAGGTTCATCCCTGGGAAAACTGTCTCGCCCTCATCCCACGCGCCATTCTTGTTCGCGTCATCCCATACCCGACCACTGAGTTTTGCTTCGCCAACATCGGGATCGGCATCGGGCTCGGGCTCAGGATCCACCCACTCATCACTTCCACACTCGGCATCAGAGGGCACACCATCACCCACCGCATAGCGCACCGTCGTGTCACGCACCAACGGCGTAGACTCACCCGGTAGCGTCAACTCCACCTCATAGTTGACGCAATACATCCCCTGAGCCGTGAAGAACTGCGTGTAAGGGCCAGCCGGTTCCTCCGGGTTACTCGGATCCACAAACGACGAATCCTGCGGGGAACCATCACGTTGAACACCGGTACCGAAACGCAACTCTGAATCAACTGGCAGCAACGACCCATCCACGAATGGTGTTTCGTAGGCCGAATATGTACCCGCCTTCGGGGCAACCACGTCCTTCAGGCGCCAGGTCACTGGCACACTAATCGGATCACCATGATCATCATAGAAAACATCCTCGTTCCACGAAATGGCCTGAAACGTAATGCTAGGGAACTCTTCTGCAAGAAGTCCCCAACCACTCTGGTTTGCTTTACCAAGCCAGGCCCAGTCCTGTCCAGCAGGAATCTCATAGGCATTTGATGACGGTACCCGAACAGGTACCGTTGGCGACAGAACTTCACCACCTGGACCGTAGGCTTGCAGCTGTAAGTCACCTGAACCATCATCACCCAATGAAAGGTAGACAATACTATCGGTGATATCACCGCTGGCGGCGAAGGCAGACGGCATGCCACCTCCTAGAGACGTGGCAAGAAGAGCAAACACCGAAGTACTCACCACGAGAAACGGCGAACGCCATTGTAAGAAACTACTCACATTGACTCCTCATCAAGAAACGAGCGTGGGCGAACCGCCCACGCTCGTTTCAATGGGTTCGAGAGGGTGACACGGCTCTAGTGACCCCGCAACCCTCGGAAAATTCCGTTAGTTCTGCACGCGGAAGTTGGCGGTCTGGACCGTCACGGTCGGCTGACCAGCCACCGTCACGTCGAAGGCCAACGGGAAGGTCTTGCCCACCGCAGAATAGAACTTCCACGTACCGTGGATGTGCTCGGCCACGGGCGTGGAGAGCGGATTGAGATCATTGCCCAAAGTCACCACATTGGTGTTCTGAGTGCTGGTGGTTCCGTTGCTCGCGTATCCCAGCCCCGGGGCATTCGAGGTGAAGTTAACGTTGTTGCCCGCACCCCCAGAGGCGTTCTTGAGGTCGATCTTGACCGTCTTGGCGCACTTTGATGATGCAGGCTCATAGTGGAAGCCCGCGTAGACGATGTCTGGCTCGGCTGCCGAGGCACCAGAGACGGTCCACCAGCTGCCAGACTTCGTTATCCAGGCCGGGTCATCCGACTTGTCGAAGGTGAAGATGTAGTCGCTCAGCACGGTGGTGGCGTTCGGAACATCACCGATGCCTGAAAGATGGCTACCGATCTCGTACTGCGGGTTACCGCTTGCATTCAGCGTGCAGACGACCTCCACAATATCGGTGTGACCGGCAGGAACCTGGATCGGGCCCGCAGCGTTGGCGGCGCCAGCGGCACTCAGAGCAAAGGCGCTAGTTGCCGCAAAAGCAGCACCGGCCTTGAAAAACTTGGACATTGCCATGTGTTGATCTCCTTAGATCAAAAGAAACGAAAGATGAGTCAGACACGCACTCCTATGCGCGCATCTGCGAATCTCGCTCCTCTCTAGCCCACAAGCGGGGAGGGTGACGCCATCACCACTTTATTGAGAATGATTCTCATTTATCATTCGAGATAGTTTTACGCGAATTCACAGGATGCGTCAAGCATGGGGTGCCGCGAATCCACACCAAAGCCCGCACCACCCGTCATCGCTAGATGACGAGATAACCTCGCAAACTGCCATAACGTCGCCACACACAACCCTCGCCGTGTCTCATTTTGATAATTATTATCAGTATCATAAGGTGGAACGTGGCCATGCCCCTCTTGCAGAGAAACCAGGAACGTTGATGCGAGCTCACCCCGCCGACCCCTACGCCGTCACAGCAACCGCTTACGACCTGTTTTCGATGTCGGTGCGCGCCGAGCAAGTAGCAGCCCTGGAGGCCCTTCTCCCCCACATCGACACCCAAGAGGGCCCGATCTTGGACATCGGTGCAGGTTCCGGTTCGAACACCACGTACCTCCTGGAACACTTGCCCGAGGCGCGTGTGCTAGCCCTCGAACCAAGCACCTCGATGCGCTCGCTGCTACTGTCCAAGATTGCCGCTCACCCGGAATGGTTCCCGCGCGTGACTGTTCGTCCAGAAGACTTCTTCTCGGCAACCCTGCCGCAGCACGTCGCGGGAGCCGTACTCCTCGGAGTGTTCGGACACTTCGATCCAGGAGAGCGCGCGGCGCTACTGGCCGAACTGGCGGACCGACTACCGGTGGGCGGCGGCGCCGTCGTCGACCTTCAATATCCCGAACGTCCGGAACGGATTGAACCGTACGAGTTTACTGTTGCCCAGGTTGGCGAGCTCTCCTACCGGGGAATCGCACAGGGCTGGCCGGTCGACGACGAACAAATGCGCTGGGAAATGACGTATCTGACGCTTGAAGGCGAGCGGATACTCATTGAGGACACCGCCACGTACGTCTACAGACATCCCGCCCCCGACACCGTTCAGGCCGAGGCTGCGGCAGTCGGGCTCACACTTGGCAGGATTGGCAACTCCAGCTACTGGCTTCTTACTCGATAAACGCTACAGTTGCCCAGTGATGGCAACACGTCAACGCGTCGCAAATCAACGCGTCGCGACCGAGCGGAGGGCGTCGAATCAATGAAAGCAACCAACGCGAGGATCCCAGTTGTCGCCCTGACCGGATACTTGGGCGCAGGGAAAACGACCCTTCTTAACCATCTCCTCCGAGCGCCGGGGGCTCGGCTCGGCGTCATCATTAATGACTTCGGTGCAATCAATGTAGATTCCGCACTGGTCGAGGGACAGGTTGATGAAGCCGCATCCATCGCGGGCGGATGCCTGTGCTGCATGCCGGACACCAACGGACTTGACGAGGCCTTGCGGGTTCTTTCCCAGCCCAAACTACGGCTGGACGCCATTATCGTCGAGGCCAGCGGAGTTGCTGAACCCGCCTCACTTGCCCGGATATTGCACGAGGCGATGAGTGGGCGAACGAGGCTCGCAGGCGTGGTGGATGTTGTGGACGCCGCCGAATACTTCGCGACGGTGGACACGCGGCGCGAACCACCGATCCGGTTCGCCGCCTGCACATTGGTGGTCGTCAACAAGATCGATCTGATACCCGAAGAGCAACGCGTGCAGACGGCGCGGCACATCCGGGCGAGAATTCATCAACGCAACCCATCAACGCACGTGGTGGAGGCGAGGCACGGCGCCATAGATCCGGAACTTATCTTCGATGTGGCGCATATGGAGGATCCGGACGATCAACTCCCACTGGGATCGCTTATGCGTTCACTTTCGACGCCGAACGAGCACATCCACGCGGATGCCGTCACCGTTCACGCCGCGGGTCCCGTTGACGCCAGCGCACTTGTGGATCTCCTGGAGAACCCACCGAAGGGAGTGTATCGACTCAAGGGATTCGTCCAGGTGCCGCAAGGCTCCAAAAACTCAGGCGCCCTACGCTACGCCATCAACAGTGTGGGGCACCACGTCCACGTCGAACGTATGCCCACCTCGAGAAAGGACTCAGGCCGCGAAACGCCCGATGGCCTCGTCGCCATCGGTATACACATGGATCGCGCGGCAGTAGAGGCACGGATAAGAGAAGCGCTGCGCCCAGCACGCAATGCCGACCCACAGGAAAACGCCCCAGCGGCCGGACCATCCGAACATGAGATGGCTTTGCGGCAGCTGGAGCGTTACCAACGGCTGAATGGCTGAATGGCTGAGTAGTTGATTGGCAGCACTCAGCGAGAAGCTAGCTCGAAGAATTTCCTCAGTGCTCGTCGTAGTGATCGCCGTGGGCGGCGTGCTTGTGTCCATCATGCACATAATCGACATGGTCACCATGCTGAACAGCCTCGTGACCACAATTCTCGCCGTGAGCATGCTCAGCAACAGTATGCTCTGCAACTGCCTCGTGCTCGTCATAGTGATCGCCATGCAGCGCATGGTGGTGGGTTCCGTGCACGTAGTCCACATGGTCGCCATGCTGGACGGCCTCGTGACCACAGCCTTCGCCATGCTTGTGCTCGTCTACGCTGTGCTCTGCATGAATGTCAGTGTTGCTCATGATCGTTCCTTTTACCTTGGGGCGTTGCCACCCAATCAGTTGTTGTCCGGCGCATCGTCCACACCGGCCGGTTCAAGGACATGGGTGAGTGCGTCGTCGACAACGTGGGTGACGTGTTGATCCGCGATCTCATACGTCATCTCCTTCCCTTGCCGAGTGGCAGCCACAAGGCCCGCCTGGCGCAGAGTGCGAAGGTGCTGCGACACCAAAGGCTGCGACATTCCCGTCACCTCAGTCAGTGCCCCCACCGTTCGCGGCTCTTCTCCTATGAGGCGAAGCAACCACAGTCTCGATTCACTACCGAGAACCTTAAAAAGTTGCGCCGCCTGTGTCAGACCCGGCTCCATATCCATCACTCACATTCCATCACATATATAAATAAATTGCAATATAACTATTTATTGATATTTGTTCTCATCTGAAGTGTAAACGAAGAACGGGAAAGCTGGTCGTTCACACCATCGGCACACCGACGTCTTGGACGACTCTCCGGAACCTAGACGGGCGTTCCGAGCCGATAGCCTCGCCCGCGCACGGTCTCGACGAGATCCTTCTCAGTCTTCTTGCGGATGTAATGAACGTAGGTATCCACGGTTGTTTCTTGCTCGCCTTTATCAAAAACAGCAGACAACAGATGGCGCCTACTAAACACCGTTTCGGGATGCCGAGCGAGCACCTCAAGAAGCTCCGCTTCCTTCTCCGTCAGGAGGATGCGCCCCGTATACGGCGATTCAACACTTCGGTCCGCCGGAAAGAACGTCCATCCTCCGATGGCGATTCCCCGGTCCCGGCCCGAGTAATCTCGCGTCAGTGCGCGCAGCCGCGCATTGAGTTCCTCAAAGTCGAACGGCTTGACCATATAGTCGTTCGCCCCGGCGTCCAGCCCACTCACTTTGTCCGAGATCTGCCCGAGAGCCGTGAGCATGAGGACCGGAGTCGAGATAGAACGACGGCGAAGTGACGCCACAAGTTCCGCACCATCCATGTCGGGAAGTCTCCGATCGACAATCATCACATCAAAATACGTGCGTGTTGCGGCATCGAAGGCCTCTCGGCCATTCACCACCAACCTCACATCCCAGGAAGCTTGTAACACCTGTCGCATGATCGGGCCGAGTCGCGGATCGTCTTCAACAAGAAGAAGATGTTTCAGTGTGTCGTGAGCCGATGCGGCCTCCTCCGACCCCCGGCTCTCCCCGAAACCCGAGTGGGATGTATTCATGGGCGCGCCCTCCTCTTCTCACATGGAACCATAAGAGGAACACAGAGCTCAAAGGTAGTTCCCGAGGGACCTGTTTCTATGAGCTTCACGCTTCCTTCGTACTGGCTCATAATGTCGCGTACCAACGCCAAACCAATACCGTGACTACTCGCCGCGTCTGAAGATTCACCGACTCCATTGCCACTTTCACCGCTGCCATCTAGAACCTCCTGCGAACCATGCGCGAATCGCTCGAAAATCCGGTCGGGTTCGATACCAACTATTCCCGACCCATTGTCGTTGATACGCACAACGATTCGCGCGTTCTCGCTCTTTACAATGATCCGAATCCGTCCACCCGTCGGCGTGTGGTTCATGGCGTTGTTCAGAACGGCCACAAGGCAGCGCCTGAAAGCTGTTTCCGGCATCGCTGCTCGGACATCAGGTGCTACTCCATGGCTAATATCCAGGTCGATCTCAACGCCGTGCTTCTTCGCGAGCACCGACATATCCACCTGCACGCCCTCGATACACGGCATCACCTGAACAGGAACAAACTCCTCACTCGGCCGCGCCGCCGCATTGAGCAAGTCGTTAACAATGTCGATGAGGATCTTTGTGTCCCCCAAGAGCTCGTCGACCACCTCCCGCCGCTCATCCTCCTGAGGTGTCAAGATCTGGAGGTATTGAGCCCTGGCGTTGAGAACAGCAAGTGGTGTGCGCAGTTCATGGCTCGCGTCCGCAACAAAAGATCGTTGCCTCTCCAGCGATTCTCGGAGCGGCTCCAGTGCTCGCCGAGCAATCACCACGGTAGCCAGCCCCGCAAGAACTACCGCCGCGAATCCCACGATGAGCGCATTCTCCACTAAATCAAGCGGATCGATAGAGATGAGCACATGATCGGACTCGGTGTAGTCCCCCATCCTCGTTCGGTATGCCTTCCACCAAAGGTACCCAAATATCAATACCGCTCCGGCACAGACCAGCCCGGCACATGCGAGGGCTACTTGTATCCCTGTCCGCCTCGCAGATCGCCATGCGATCTCGTGATCGGGGTTCGACACCGACCCCAAACCCAGCAGGGACCCGAGTAACCGCTCGACGAATTCCTTCAGCTTCATCGGTCCTCCCTTGTCCCTCCCAGTATGGCCGGTGGTGAACCCTCTTTTATCCGTTATTTCACGCCTCGCGCACATTGGGGAATTCTTGGAGCCTTACCTCGAAAATTGCCGCTATCTGACATCACATCCTTTTATTACCCATTAACCCAGCGGCAAAAACGGCGAAAACTCGCCAATGTTACACGCCCTACATCCCGCCAATCCACCGTCCCAGCGGTGTTACGATTTTCTCAACGTTCAGGAGTTGTGGCCTTCAGTACCTGGCTGACCACACGGCAACCCGAGTCCATCGACTTCCGGGTGCCCCAGGGGAAGAACGGGCAGCATAACACCTATGCTGCAAGGTTTCGATGGGTTAACCCCGAGAAAGGGACGCCACCTATGGCACACAGCGAACGATGTCCGATCTGCAGCCCCCTCACCCGCGCGCAGGCTTTTGACTGGATCGGTAAGGGATACTGGGTTCCCGTCATCCACGGTAACCACTGGATCCGCGACGACCTCGACCGCGCACTCGCCTCACTCCAACCGGGCCAGGTCATCGAACTTAATTACGGCTTTGGTCACCTCGGAACACCCCTCATTCTCTCCCTCTCACTTTCGAACGACGACGTCCTCACCGTCGCCGGTCCATTTGGCCAGGCAAAGACGCCTGACCACGTCACCTGGACCTGGCAGTTCACCAACGACTCGTTGCTTGTCATGAAGATCCGTCGCACCCTGCACGAATACATTGAGGAGCGCCGCTACCTGCGCCTTCACCAGGAAATGGTGGTTAGCACACCAAAGCTGGCTCGTAAGCCCGCGGTTGCCGGCCAGCCGGTTCCACGTACCGCTGTCGCACCCAAGATGTCACGGATCCAGCTCGCCGCCAGCTAATCCCCCGTTCACCCGCGCTTTCGGGGCGCCGTTTTCTTTCACGACGACGGCGCCCCGGCTTCTTTTTCTGGCCAGAGAGGTGATCTCTCCCCCACGCCGTCGTCGTCATAGTCGGGGCTGTTTTCTTGACCCTCTGTGGTCGCAAGACGATAGAGTCAAGGGACGCCACCGTAGGAGGAAACCCATGCGCCCGTCGATCGATCGTCACGCAGACGCACGCCAGACCCACCATCCCGTAGCACCTCGTTTCATATTCCGTAGGAAGCGCAGATGGACAACAACTCTGACCCTGCTTACCGTGTTTGCTACAACGCTCGTGCTTTCAGCTTGCTCCCCGTCGGGCTCCAACAAGCCCAGTGCTACCGGCAGCCCAACCACCACCGCAACGGCAACACCGGTCGAGATTCCCCAAACGCCCGTTGGCACGACAGCCCAGTGGATCGTCGACGTCCTCAACTCTGACGAGGACTCAATCGCAGCCGACTGGGAGGGGAAGCTCCACTCCAGCTTCACCAAGGAAGTGACAGCCGAGGACTTAGTCCAACTTGTCAATCAACAGCTGCGCCCGGCCCATCCGTTTACGGTTACCCATTATCAAGGAGACGAGCTGCATGCCGTTGTCGAGTTAAGCAGCAAGCTCTCGCCTGCACTGGACATGACGGTCACTCTCAACGAAGAGGAGCAGATCATCGGACTATTCTTTGCTCCTGCCACATCGAAGGACGCAAAGGAAGCTGCTTCGATGGACGAAGTTGAGGAACGTCTTAACGAGTTTCCAGCAACAATCCATGCTCTCATCTCCTCCGTTGACACCCTTAACTCCGGCGGTGCTCCCCTCCTTGAGATGAGTAGCAGCGAGTCCGCTCCCCTCGGCTCCATCTTTAAGTTGTACGTTCTCCTTGCGCTTTCCGACGCTATAAAGAACGGGGAGTTGACCTGGGAGGACGAGCTGACGGTGAGCGATGAGGTACGAAGCCTTCCCTCCGGCGAGCTCCAGAACGAGCCAACAGGCACCGTTGTCACCGTCCGTGAAGCCGCGACCAAAATGATTGAGATCAGCGATAACACAGCAACGGACATGATTATCCAGCGGCTTGGTCGGGAAGCTATCGAGGCTGCCGTGGTCGCATCCGGTCACCACGACCCAGAGGCCATGTCCCCCTTCCCATCCACGCGCGAGCTTTTCCAAGTTGAGTGGGGCAATCCCGAGTACCTAGAGAGATGGAAGAGCGGAACATCCGAGGAGCGCCGCGCTCTCCTTGATGAGATATCACGCCGGCCATTCACCACAGAGGACATCACCATCGGCAACGATGCACTGTGGACAGAAGGGCTCGAATGGTTTGCTTCCCCGCGCGATATTGCTGCTGTCCACGTTGCTCTTCAAGCCACAGGAGACCCCGTGGTTCGCGAGATCCTCGCACGCAATCCGGGTGTACCCGCAGATTCATGGGACTACGTCGCCTTCAAGGGTGGATCCTCACCCGGCGTTCTTGCAGGCTCCTGGCTCGTTGAAGATGCACAAGGAACGCAGTACGTCGTCGTCGTTCAAGCAGCATCTGAAG
Organism: Actinomycetaceae bacterium; assembly: GCA_039812645.1. Taxonomy (GTDB): domain Bacteria; phylum Actinomycetota; class Actinomycetes; order Actinomycetales; family Actinomycetaceae; genus Ancrocorticia. The sequence continues at coordinate 26,293 of JBDIAV010000012.1, read as the reverse complement.
ATGCGCTGGCGATGGCCGCCAATCAGAACGAACTCTTCGTCCTCTGGGAGTCCGCGCTGAAGCTCGCACATCCGTGACGTTGCGCTGGCCGCTCCGCAACGGCGCGAGTCACGTCACCTGACGTGAGAAACCCACCGACCTTCTCGGCGAACAGCGTTGGATGCGTCTTATTCCAGACGTGTCCGACGCCGGGGATAATATCCAACTCGGCTCCGGTAATCCCCGCGGCCATGTCACGTGCAGCCCCAAGATTCTCCAGGTCGCGGCGGCCACACAGCACGAGAGTCTGCGCCTGGACGCGGCGCATATCCTCACGCAAATCCATGTGTAAGATGGCACGAAGTCCACGGACGGCTTCGGCACGCGTCGTCGTTCCGAAGGCAAGGCGTTCGGGAACCAGACGAGTGAGAACGATCTGCACCCGGACCACCGCTGCATTGTGATGGACCTGTCCACCCGAGAGAATGAGCCGGCCGGTGCGGTCAGGAAACTCGGCTGCGAACTTCAACCCCACCATAGCGCCAAGCGACAGTCCACAAATGTGAGCCCTCGAAATTCCAGCGGCATCCATATCGTGGCGGAGTTGTTGCGCACCCGACTCAATGGAGAACGCCTCATCAAGTGGCATGGGAAGAGCGATCCCCTCCAAGCCGACCGGCAGCCGCGCAATGATGGGATCCCACACGTCGAGAGGCTGGCCGAGGCCAGCAAGAAAAACAACGGTGCTCACGTTGTCAGAGTAGCACTGACGAATCCCTCATCGAATGTCCAATTCTTCACGTTTCGGAGAGTCAACGAGAACACTGCTTACGTCCTCGAATGTCCGTTTCCTGACATCGCGAATGAAGCACAACAAACAGAGATGCCGGAAGGATCGGCAGTGTCAAGAGGATCGGCGCTCCCCAACCGCAATCGGTGCAAGTCGCTCCCAGCTACCGAGCAGACTATACAGACGGTGGTGACGGCGCCGTCGCTAGAAAAGCGAACCGACGCCGTCACCACCGTATCGTTCAGTTATTTCTCTGCTACCAGACTACAGTTCTCTGGTGAAGCCTCCCCGGTCAGCCCATTGCATCCGGATTCTTTCTCGTGTCACTTCGCGTCGCGGCTGAAGAAGAGCCTGACCGCGACGGCCATCGGGACGATGACCCACAGTGCAAGATTGAAGGCGGAGTCACCGTAGCTGAGCACTTCGGCGTAGCCGGTATCGGCTTGCTCCATCTGCACCCGCAGGCTGAGTTCCGCCGCGTCGGTCACGCCAATTCCGAGGTTCGATCCGAGGGTCATCGGGAGGTAGTTCTGAATGGTGACAAGCCAGTTCCAGTCAAGCACACCGGACATGATCTGGAGGATCATCGGCACGAGCAGCAAGATGCCGATCACCACGGTGATTGCGCCGGCGGTGCTGCGGACGATTCCGGCCACGGCGAAGGCGAAAAGTGAAATCGCAACCAGGAAGAATACTGTTCCTAGCATGCCGGTGAGAACTTGGGTGGAGCCAAGTACGTCGGCAACCCCGGGCATATAAAGCACCGACACGGCAATGCCTGCACCAACCACAATGAAGGCGGCGGCAGCCGAGATAGCGGTAAGGACGAGAGCCTTAGCGGCGACGACGTAACCGCGACGGGGTGCGGCGGTGAGCGTGGAAAGAATCATTCCCGAGGCATACTCGCTAGAGAATACAAAGGCCCCCAACACGCCGAACACGAAGGCGAGGAACGTGGCCGGGAAGGTCGTGACGGCGAGAACGTACTCGGTTGCCGTCATCGGGCTTGTCGGATCGTTGAAGAAATCGTTGAGGGCAAAGCCCATGACCACACACATGGCCACACCAAGCCCGATCGAGATCGCCATCGTCCAGCGAATCGACCGTAGCGACATCGCCTTGATCCACTCAGACCGGATGACGCCACCAAGCGTCAATCGGTGGTTCTTGTGTTCTGTTACGTGGGTTTTCGGATCGGTGGTGGTACTGTTCGACGACGGCGTCGCAGTGTCGGTCATTGCATGGGTTTCGTTGACGGTGGTCATGATCGTGGTCCTTCGGGAACTAGAGCGTGGGCGAGGAAAAATGACGTGGCGGAGAGCTGGACGGGTGGTCCGGGCTGTACGGATGGCGGAGGTGGACTTAGACGCCCACGAGTCCGGTGGTCTGGTACTCAACTTCGTCACGGGTGAGGGCCATGTAAGCCTCTTCGAGAGAGTCGTTGATTGGTGTGAGCTCGTGGAGCATGATGCCGTCTCGCGAGCAGAGGTAGCCGATCGAGGCAGCCTCGATACCTCGGATGACGAAGGATTCGTCGGACTGGATGTCGATCGTCACATCGTCCGGATTGACACCGGTGAGAGTGCCGAGCACGCTGCCTGAGCGCAATTCTCGGATGAGGCGGGCGGCGTCAGGGCTGGCCACGCGAACGCGGGGAGCTCCACCAGCGAGGAGGTCTCCGATCGGGGCGTTGGCCACCACGCGGCCGCGTCCGAGAACAATAACGTGGTCGGCAGTTTGAGCCATTTCGCTCATGAGGTGGCTGGAAAGGAGAACTGTCTTGCCTTCGGCTGCCTGCGAGCGAACGAGGTTGCGGACCCAGATGACGCCGTCGGGATCAAGACCGTTGACCGGCTCGTCAAGGATAAGAACCTGGGGATCAGCGAGGAGTGCCACAGCAATTCCGAGGCGCTGGCCCATTCCAAGAGAGAAGCCACCCACGCGCTTGTTGGCAACATCCGCGAGACCCGTCATATCCAAAACTTCGTCGACTCGCTTGTTGCCAATGCCGTGTGTGGCTGCGAGTCCGCGCAGGTGACTGCGGGCGGTGCGTCCGGGGTGGACACCCTTCGCGTCAAGCAATGCTCCAACCACCTGCATCGGAGCTGCGTGCTCGGCAAGCTTCTTGCCACCGATCGTCACGGTGCCGGAGGTGGGCTTATCGAGGCCCACCATGAGGCGCATCGACGTCGATTTGCCCGCACCGTTTGGTCCAAGGAATCCGGTCACTACACCGGGCTTGATAGAGAAGGACACACCATCGAGCGCGACTTTGTCGCCGTAATGCTTGGTGAGTCCGCGTGCCTTAATCATGATGAATCCTTACTCGAAGAGGTTTTCTTGATACTTCGAGTATGGTCGTCAGAGGTGGTGCGGCGCGTCGGCCAGCGGTGCTGTCCTTTGGTACCGCTGTAGGTCGCGGACTCAGGGGTGCCTGGTACCGGGGTACTAGAGTCCGAGTTCCTTCGCAAAAATGACGGCGTGAATCCTGTCCCGCAGTTCCAGCTTGAACAGTACGCGCCCCACGTGTGTCTTAACAGTGGACTCTGAGAGGAATAGCCGCGCACTAATCTCAGCGTTGTTGAGACCCTCGGCGATGAGTTCCAACACCTCGCGCTCACGCTCGGTGAGCACATCGAGTTCGGAGGGCGTGAGCCTCGGATGCTCTGGCGATACAGCCACTGTGGGTGGATAAGGCTCGGATGGCTCAGCCCTATCGGTCCGATCCACCAGCGGCTGTCCCATGAGCCCGTTCGCTCGCATTTGTTCCAGCATGCGCTTCATGACGGAAGGCGCCATGACGGCGTCGCCCGTCGCAACGCGTTGGATCGCGTCAACCAACTCAGTGGGTCGAGCATCCTTCAGAAGGAAGCCACTGGCTCCGGCTGTAATGGCAGATTGGGCATATTCGTCCAGGTCAAAGGTGGTGAGTACGAGCACTCGCACATTGGGAAAACGCGCCGCGATCTGCGCCGTGGCGTCGATGCCATTCATCCTGGGCATACGCACGTCCATAAGCACAACATCGCATGCCCCCTCGAGTCGGGCCAACTCATCCAGTGCGGCTTGACCGTCCTTGGCCTCCCCCACCACGGAAATGTCCGGCTCTCCCATGAGGAGAAGCCGGAATCCAGTACGAATCAAGTCCTGGTCATCTACCAACAGCACGCGAATCTGTTCAGACATTCTTCTTATTTCCCGTCAGTAACCGTTTCTCGTTAACAACGGTTTTTCTATTAACACTCGTTCGCACGACCTTAACGTACTTCCTCCTCAGTTTCGCCTGCCTTCGGTTCTTCTTCCGCCGGCAACGTCGCCGTCACGAACCATCCACCGGAATCCACTTGACCATACTCCAGGTGACCACCAAACACTCGCAGCCTCTCTCCAAGCCCGACGAGTCCCTGCCCCGAACCAAGCCCGGTCATCGGACGGTTGCCGGGCAGGCCGCCGTCGTCGGTGACGGAAACTTTCGTACCGTCAGATCCCTGCGAAATAACAACTCGCGCGGAGCTTCCAGCTCCCGCATACCGAAGCGTATTAGTGAGCGCTTCCTGGACCGTGCGATAAATTGCCAGGTCGCGGCCCTGACCACCGCTAGCGCCACGTTCTGGAGCCACACCCCTGAGGGTGAAGTCGATGTTCAATCCGGCAGCGCGGAATCCCTTAATAAGCTCGGGAAGATCGTCCAGGCCAGGCATGGGGGCCAGCTCGGCCCCGCCGGAGCTAGAGACGGTACTCGACGCTCCCGCCCGACCGGTCTCAGATCCTTCGGCCCCAGGTCCGGCTCCGCCAGCTATCGCGCCGCCGTCGTTCGGTTCTCGCAAAGCGCCAATAAGTCGGCGCATTTCCGTTAGTGCCGCACGGCCAGTCTCGGCACTTTGCCGCATTGCGTCAGCCGCAGCCGCGGGCTGAATCTCGGCCGCCCGAGCCGCACCTTCGGACAAGGTCACCATCACGGACACGGAATGAGCAATGATGTCGTGCATTTCGCGGGCAATGCGAGTGCGTTCTTCGGCCACCGCCAGGCGGGCCAGTTGGTCACGTTCACGCGCGAGCTGGTGTGCCCGGTCAATGATGGCGTCCGTGTAACGGCGCCTGTTACCCGCGTTAATTCCCAGCGAGACAGGGACCAACATGATCAAGGCCAGAGTAATGATCGCAACAATAGCGCCACCATCGAACGTTTCATGGTTGACCTCGATACTGACAACGGAAGCTGGAACCATCGCAAGGTTGGCCAGCAGATAACCGACCCATCCTGCCCGCACTGATCTGTAGACCGGTACCGAGTACAACAGGATAGCGACAGCAAACGTCACCGCTGCCGACGGCGGCATGTCCTCCGGAACCACCGCCGACACCGCCAGCGCTGCGGACAACGACGCCAGCGGATATCTCCGCCGCATCCTCAAAGCAATCGCCGTCACCGCGACGAAAAGCACCATCAAAAGAACGCGGGGAAAGCGCAGGTAGTCGGGGAAATCCCACTGGATGCGGAACTCGTCGTTGGACAATCCATCAATCGGGATAAAACACGTGGCCACAATAATCACGGCGGTGACCACAAGAAACACTGCAACAATCGCCCAGTCGGTGGCGCGCGGGTGCTCACGCAGAGCTCTGCGGAATCCGCCGGGAGGGCTTGGCAGATCGATAGACAGAGGATCGCGGGCGTTTATCGGCTTGGGCATCGCGCGGCCTCCGCCCGGTTAGCTGGGAAAGTCGTTTGCACCGTCCCAGTCTCCCATAGCTCCGAATGTGTTGCGTCGCCTTGTAGTACAACGGCGCCGGGCTCAAACCTGCACGTCACAGCGGCCAGTCATACCGTGGTACCACAACATCTAGCTGCGATTACGTGGGGCATACATGGAGACGGTCCCTTTGCCGCCGTCGACGATGAGTTCCGCTCCCGTCGGCAGATGTGTTGCGCCGTCCACCCCGAGAACCGCCGGGATTCCGTACTCGCGCGCAACAATCGCCGCATGCGAGAGCGGACCACCAGTTTCGGCAACGATGGCGGCAGCGAGCGAGAACAACGGCGTCCACGTGGGATCTGTGTACGGGCAGACGAGTACATCTCCGGGACAAAGAAGATGGAAGTCGGAGGGAGAACGGACAATACGGGCCGGACCGCGGCCCACACCCGCGCTCGCGGAGAGGCCCGTGAGCTGGAAGGATGTGGCAGCTGATGTGAGATCCCACGTGGTTTTCTCGGATCGTTTTGAGGCGTCGGGAGATACGGACTCTCCGCGATCCCACCACACCGATTCGGCAATCGCTCGATAACGACGGCGGCGCGCCACCTTCCGTTGTAGCCATCCACGCGTGGAGCCGATGCGGTTGCCCCGATCACTCACCGCCCCCACATCAACTGTCCCGTGCGCGCCAGTTGTGTCTGGTGAATTGATCGACCTATCCACGTCGACAAAATCTTCCGCGCCAGCCAACCCGCCGAGCGCCTCGGCAATTTCCTCCACGTAGAGGAACCTGAGGTCGTCCTCGAGGGCGAGTTGCCCTCGAGCAACCAACCGCCGTGCAATCTCGTCGCTCGCCACTCGCGCCACACAGAGGAACTCTTCCATAAGGTAAACCGTTCCCTCCCGGCCAAGATGCATAGCGCGAATCTGTTCGGTATTTGTTTTCCAGAACCGCCGCAAGGGCCGGGGTAGGCGTTGCTCAACACGGCTCGCGGGGTCATCTCCAGACTCACGATCAAGGCTCCCTCCACGTAACGACGCGGCCAAAAGCGCATAGAACGTTTCAGGATCTTCGCGCCACGACCGGTTTGAAAACGGAAGGTAGAGCCGAGCAGTCCTCGCGCCAAAATCAGTGAGAAACTTGTTCGCGGCTACCAGGAACTCGCACCCTTCGGGCAAAGACTCCAGAGCGGCAACGATGCCACCCTGCGGAGCGGAGATAATGGCATCTACAACGCCTATCTTCTGTGCCCGATCCACGAGCGACCTCAAGGCCGCCGTAATCTCCGCCGTCTTGTAGGGAATTCCCGCGTATAGATCCTCGGTAGTCACCGTCTCACTCAAACGCGCCAGTGTAATAAGTGCGATGGCATTATTACGGCGCGTCATCATTGGAGTGAGGTAGTAAAGGAAACGGTCATGAGTAATTGTCCCGATCTGCTCCACCACGTCCAGCAGCAGCTGCAATACCGCGGCATCCTCAGCAGAGCTAAGGTCACCGGTAGCTTCCGTCATCACATCGAGTCTTCGCCGCAGTTCACGTTCTTCCTCCGGCCACGCCAAGGGATCATGACGGAACGCCCTGCGCATGGTACGCGGCAAGTTCCTTGCGAAAGAGCCTGCTGGCGTAAACTTCGCAAGCGTCAGGCGGATGACGCCGTCGTCGTCCCCTTGAATCAACGTTGCTGCTCGCACACCTCTCACCCCAAAGGCGCGTAACGCTCCATCGAGGACGCTCCGCACAGCGACGACATCGAGAGGAAACGGAGCAGGGAAATGCTCGATAAGATCGCCGCGCACGAACGTACCAAATCGGCCGCGCATGGGTTCATGACCGGGAACATCAGCAGCTTCCGTAGTGATTGGACGCGCCTGCAACAGGTAGAGCTTCTGGCCCACACATGCCCATTCGATGTCCTGGCCGGTACCGTAATGCTTCTCCACCCGTTCGCCGAGGTCGAGGAGTTGGAGCAGCTGGGTATCGGTGAGGCTAGAGCATTCGCGATCCTCTAGCGGGACGTCGCTGGTTACGGTATCTCCGAGAGTGATGCGACTACCCGACATTGTGCCGCGGTCAGTAGCCGAACGGCTGTCGATTTCTGTCGGGGCTCCCACAGAATCACCACTCGACACGGCGTCAATTCGCGTCTCCTTGGTTCCAATCTCGCGTAGAGTCACGGCCCTGGTGGCTCGCGCAATCTCGAATGTATCCGGCGTGACGAGTGCGCTCACCACTGACTCTCCCAATCCGTACGAGGCGCTGACCAGCATCTTGTCCTGGTCGCCGGTGACAGGATGATGAGTGAAAAGCACCCCGGCAACGTCTGGGGCCACCATTTCTTGGACGACGACGGCGAGCGCCAACCCATCCGATTGCACTCCCTGGCGTCTGCGGTATTCGACTGCACGGTCGCTCCATAGTGAGGCCCAGCAGTTGTGTATGGCGTCGAGTAGATCGGTGACTCCACGGATATTGAGGTAGGTGTCTTGCTGACCGGCGAAGCTGGCGTCGGCGAGATCCTCTGCGGTGGCCGACGATCGCACGGCCACCGGCGGTTCTCCGAGCTGCCGGTACGCGGTGGTGATCTCGTCGCTGACGGACGCGGGTAATTCCGCGCCAAGAATGAGGGAGCGGGCCGCATTGGTTTCTCCGCGGGCAGCCAAACGAGCGGTGTCAGCCGCAACGGAACTTGTCGCCTGACGGTAGGCCTCGGTGCTCACCACAAAGCCACGAGGTACGGGAAGTCCAGCTCGCGCGCACTCCCCTAGGTTGGCAGCTTTGCCTCCCACAGCGCCGGTATCTGACGCACTAATGTTCTCAAACCACAGAATCACAATTGTTCCATCCTCTATTTTTGTAGAGCCATGTCGATCATACTCTATAGTTGTAGAGGAATAATAAATTCCGAGAAAGCATGACTAAACGAGTATCCCCAACTAAAGGAGCACAGTGTGACCGACCGCCGCGAACAGATCGCCGACGCAGGCATCACCCTCCTCGCCACCCGCGGAATCCGCGCGCTCACACACCGCGCGATTGACGAGGAGCTCGGCCTTCCTGCAGGGTCGACCTCGTATTACGCGCGGACTAAGCGCGACCTCGTCAACCTCATCGTGCAACGTCTAGCTGGCAGTGCCGGCAACGATGCCACCGCCCACGAATTGCCCGAAGCACCAACCCCGGAGGTTGTTGCACAGCTGATGGTCTCGGCCCTCGACACCCTCATGCATCGAGAGAACGACCACCGCGCCCGATTGCTTCTTCACATGGAATGCCGCAACGATCCAATTCTCAGTGAGGCGCTAGCCGCTCGGCCGGCTATTCGCGAGACGTTCACTCAGATGGCAGCTGAACTCTTTCGGAGGCTCAACGTCAGCGATCCCGAAACGAACGCGCGCGACGCCGTCGGCCTACTTGACGGAATGCTTATGCAACGAATCATCCGCGGAGCCCACCCTGACGAGCAAGCGATCTTTGAGGCGTACCTCCGAGGGCTACCTACAAATGTACAAACGGAATCTGTGGAGAAAAGTACCTCGATCAGTCAATGAGAGTAATGCCGCCGAGACGTCGGCGAGCCCGTCCAGGTATGAGAACACCTACAGCGAGGCACACGCCGACTAGCTCACCGAACTCCAGCCGCTCAGCACACCATCGTCTAGGACGATGGCAAGGTCTGGCCGCGGCACAACCACGCCGTCGCCCAACGGAACTCTCCACACCACATCGCCGGTGCTGGCGTCAAGGAGTACGTAATCCATCGCTCTGTTCTCGGTCATCACCAGCGTTGAAACCACGTTGCCGTCGGGAGAGGTAGCTACGAAAGCCATCGGCGTCTCACAGCCGGATCCGCCACCAGTTTCACCAGAGGGGTCGCTTCCAATGGAGTCTCCGCTGCCCACGCTCGTCCCTGTGCCTTCAAGCGACCGCGTCCCGCTCTTCTCCTCGGAGAAATCCACGTCATTCCCATGAATGGTAAAGACGCAGCTCGCACTATCAAAATCTCCCACTACCCGTTCATCCCCCGGATCCTTATCCAGCGCATATTGAAGCCGGAAATCGTCAAGGGTGGGAACCGGTCCCGGAGTGATAACTAGGCGTTTCTCGTCTCTCGCACCTGTACCGGGACCATCCAATGTCTCGACTGTTCCGTCGAGCGAAATAAGAAGCGGCCGGAAATCATTGTCATACGTGAGCCACCCATCTTTCAGCGCGGTTACCTCCACGACACCATCGAGCGGGCTCTTCAGCCGCATCCACTCGCCGGTCCGCACGTTGATCATGGTTGCCCGGGAATCCCGCGCACCGGCCGAATACACGAGTGTGAAAAGTTCGAGGTCGTCCTGAATTATTGGAGCGACGTCGGTTCCCTCGAACGGTATCCGCCACTCCTCTCCCGTCTCCCAGGTGTTGCCCGTACACTCCCTACCAGGGACACAGGCGATAGAGTCTGGCCACGACGGATCAATCACAATCTTGGCGTCACGAGCCCATGCAGAATCACGGAATTCTCCATCGTAGATATCGAAAATCTGGCCTGCGTAAACAACATAGGTATCCATGAGCATCACCGGTCCCTCTAGTTCGGGATCGATAACGATGTTCCGACTCCACTCAAGGCTCGGATCGTTCCCCTCAATGTCGTATCCCGTGAGGACTCGCCCGTTTGGGTCGGCGGGATCTTTGGTCACGATGACCATCTGATCGTTCTGCGCAACGACCGGACTGTCGATGGTGTCTGGGATGTCCGACAGTACCCACACGTGCTCGCCTCCGTTCACCCACGCGTTCGAGAACCGGAACCTGTCATCGACGAAACCCTGTTTCACTCCGGACAAGTTCACCGCATAGAACACACCTCCTGCGACGATGAGAACGACGACGGCGACAATCCCCACGATCGTCGTGGTATTACGTCGTTTCGGGGCTGGGTACTGCGAGACACCCCACTGGCTCACAGCTTGCTGGCCCACTCCAGCAGAGTTTGAATGCGGCGAGGAGGGAGTGGACATCATGTTCCTTCGGTGGCGTGAGGAGAGCTGCGGGAGAAGGCGTAGCTCTCCCGCCACGTTACCGGTCCATTTCAAAGCACCGCCAGCGCCGTCCATAACGTATGCAGAACTTTAACGTCCACATGACTTTCTGCGATGCGCCGCGATTTTTATGCTATCCACACACCTCGCCGGAACCACGAGACGGAAACATTCCCCTGCTAATCTGTGGTCAGGACGCGCCAGCGTGGGCACGTCACCACGACAGACGATGGAGAGGTCCAGCGATGGCCAAGCACCCCGGTTCCGGCAAAAACGGCGGCTCGCACAAGTCCCCGAAAAAGTCTGTCTCTGGTGATTCCACCGCGGTTACCGCCCCGAGTTTTCCCACCACCCGCGCCTTCGACCTGCGCGCCTATGGCCACGAACTCCGGCATACTCTTCGCCGTCGTGATCAAGAGATCTTTACCCTGCCCGATGATCGCGACCCCGTCGCTATTCTCGTCGAGCAGAACGCCCGCCGCCTTCAAGATCTCGTTCCGGTTCGGATGGGACGCATGTTGCAGTCGCCATTCTCGTATTACCGCGGCACTGCCGGCCCGATGGCCTACGACCTCACGGCCAGCCCCACCACTAACCTGCGCGTCGTCTCCTGCGGCGATGCCCATATCTCTAATTTTGGTTTCTTTGCCTCCCCCGAACGTGCACTGCTCTTTGACCTCAACGATTTCGACGAGGGTGCCGTCGCACCCTGGGAGTGGGACCTCAAGCGTCTCGCCGCCAGTGTGCATATCGGCGGACGGGACTCGGGACTCACCGAGGAGCAGTGTGCGGAGGCGACCCGCGCCGCCGTCGTCGCCTATCAGAACTCACTGTCCAAACTGATGAAGCTGACGGCGCTGGAGCGTTTCTACCTGCAGGTTAATGTCGAGCAGGTGGAGAGTTTCATCTCCGATCCGAACGAACGGAAGCTGGCACAGCGCCTTGCGAAGAAGGCGAAGCGACGCACGTCGGACCAGGTGCTCGGCAAGATGACCACGCAGGACAAAGCAGGTAAACGGGTGATTGTGGATCAGCCACCGATCACGCGGCATGTGGACGCCATCTCGCTGGAGGAACTCACGCACGCGTATCTCGGTTACATTGCGAGCATGCGCGAGGACTCGGCGGCGCTGCTCACCCAGTTCGACCTCGTCGATTTCGTGCTGCGGGTCGTGGGTGTGGGAAGCGTCGGGACGCGCTGTTACGTGGCGCTGCTTGAAGGGCCAGCCGGCGAGCCGCTGTTCTTGCAGATGAAAGAGGCGACCACCTCGGTGCTTGTGCGCTATGGAGGCATGCCGCCCGTCATCATGGGGAAGGTTGAGCACTCGGAACACTACCGGCTCAACGCGGTGCCGATTCACAATCAGGGACATCGCGTGGTGGCCGCGCAGCGCGTGTTGCAGGCTCAGTCCGACCCGTTCCTCGGCTGGTACGAGTACCCGGTGCGGGGTCAGGAACCGGTGGCGCATTCGATTTTGACCGACGACGGCGCCGCGGATGGTGGGGACGAATCTCGCGTCTACTACTACTTCCGTCAGTTCCGCGACATGAAGGGGTCGGTGGATCTGGGCGCGCTCAACGCCACACAGTTCACGCGTTATGTGGAGCTGTGCGGGAACCTGTTGGCTCGCGCGCATAGTCAGTCGCCCCTCGCCCATGCGGTGACGGGATACGTGGGGTCCACGGGCAAGTTCGCGAAGGCGATCGCCAGCTGGGCGAAAAACTATGCCGACCAGTGCGAGAGGGATTTTGAGGCGTTGCAGAAGGCGGCGAAGAAGGGCGTGATTCCGGTGGAGACGGGGGTTTAGGCGGGCTAAAGCCATGCTGTGATGTCCTATCAGCACCCTTGTCCGTACGTCCGACAAGCGCCTTCGTCCGGTACCGCGATAAACTTGGGGAATGACATCTCTCAGGTCCGCCAATTCTTCACCCACTCTGTTGCTCGACGACGAATTGATCGCCCGGCTTCGTGATGACCTCACCGCCGCAGACTGGACAGTGGCTTCCCTTGAGGAATGGCTCTCCCCCATGGCTCTGGCGGCGATGAAACGCGATCAGTTCACACCTGCAGCGATGGAGCTGGAGAAGGACTCATCTTCCGCGGCGGTGTTGACCCGTCTGTTCATGCTGGCAGAAGTGGTGGAATCGGATGCTATTGAGTTGGCATTGCCCTCCCTCACGGTTAACGGTGCTATCGAATTAGGTCTCGTAGTGAGGGCTAACCAAAGTCACAAGATGGAAGGAATTGAAGCCCAACAAGGTGGCGACATGGAAGGGACTGCCGCGACCGCAACAGGCATCAAAGATACAGTCGCCACGGGAACTCAGGATTCAATTGTGCTTCGGGCCGCCGTGGACCTGCGTCCGCACGAGGCTGAGTTTCCGGAGATGTCTGAGACCGAGAGAGTTCCGCTGGGTGCCGAACTCCATTGGTGGGTCGCTTCGGACCTTTCGCAAGCACAGACGGGAGAGCCTCCGCGCGAGGATTTCGTGCTGGGGATTGCTTCCGCATCCAACAGCCTTGCCCGGTTGACGCTCCGGGAGCCTGTTAATTCTGCCCTTGATCTGGGCTGCGGTTGTGGCATTCTCGCTCTCCAGCTGGCGAGCCATGCAAAGCGCGTCGTGGCCACGGATATTTCCGAGCGTGCCTGTCATTTCACGCGGTTCAATGCGCTGTTGAATGACGTGTCCATTGACGTGCGCCAGGGCAGCTTCTTCGAGCCGGTCGAGGGCGAGCGGTTTGATCTCATCACCTCTAATCCGCCATTCGTCATCACTCCGCAGGCAGTTCGCGCCGAATCCAACCTGGAGTACCGCGACGGCGGCATGGACCGTGATCACCTGATTCCGCTGGTTATCGAGCAGGCGGTCGCGCATCTGGCTCCGGGCGGGACCCTGCAGATATTAGGGAACTGGGAGGTGAAGGGCAACGAGTTTGAGTGGGCTTCGCGACCGAGGCAGTGGATTGAGCGGGCTGCGGAGGATGCGATTGCCGGTGGACAGTTCGTTGACGCATGGTTGGTCCAGCGCGATCTTCTGGATATTTCACAGTATGCCGAGTGGTGGATTCGCGACGCCCGTGGGGTGCGAGTTTCTCCCGACGCTTGGCGTTACGAGTATCGCGAGTGGCTCAGCGACTTCACCGCAGCAGGCACGAAGTTCGTGGGTCTTGGTTCGCTCACGCTGAGGGTCGGGCAAGTGCAAACAGGTTCGGTTTCCGATTCCGGCATGAACATCGTTTGCGAGTATCTTCCCGAAGGAAGGCCCATCGACGCTCTTGCCATCAGGACAGCCCTCGATAACCTTTCCCTGCCATCGAACTGGGAAAGCATCCCCCTCGTCTGTGCGCCGGACGTGCGCGAGGCACGCTACTTTGTTCCGGGTTCCTCTGATCCGGAGCTCATCCAGATCACGCAGGGCCGTGCGGGTGGCCGCGAGCGCTCGGTGAGCCCCGCGGTGGCAGCGTTGATCGGTGTGTCTGACGGCGAGCTTTCCCCGGAGCAGGTCATCCCCGCGATCGCCATGTTGCTGGAGCAGGACGAGGAGCGAACGAGAGCCGAGATCGAATCGGCACTCCCCGAACTGCTGCGTTCAGGCGTGGTGCAGTTCTTGCCCGAGGCTGGGTGACGAAACCGGCCTTGGGTAAAGAAACCGGCCCTGGGTGAAGATGAAAGCACCGGTTGGTAAGTGAGACATGTCGTCACGTCATGAAATTGTGGACCCATTCAGGCGAGAATCCAGAATTGCCAATCTTCAGGTTCACTTTTCTTTCACTCTCGCTCCTCAATCGCACGCCGTGCTACTTTCTCCGCAGCCGCATCGTAGATTTCCCGAATACGCGCCTGGAGTTCATCCTTCGATGGCAGTGCCGTCCAGTACTCCGCCACGACGATGCCGTCCTTATGCATCTCCAACAATTCAATCTGCTCGCGACTAGCCTCTGTGCACAGAATGAGTCCAACCGGTGCCTCTTCTCCGTCGTGACGCTCGTACTTGTCGAGCCACTTGAGGTAGAGCTTCATTTGACCTTCGTAGGACGCCTTGAATCGCCCGATCTTCAGTTCCACGGCAACAAGCCTGTGCAACGGACGGGAGTAGAACAGCAGGTCGAGATGAAAATCTTCGTTGCCGATCATCATTCGCTTCTGCCGTTCGACGAACGCCCATCCGTACCCGACTTCAAGAAGGAAGGGCTCCATCTCACGAATGATCGCTTCCTCTAGATCTTTCTCTTCGTAGGCATCCTTAAGCCCAAGAAAGTCTAGGAAGTAAGGGTCACGAAAGGTGTCCGCCGGAACTGCCGAACCACCTAAGCGCTGAGCGTTAGCAATCTCCTTGCGTTCAAATCCCTGACGCCCAATGAGTTCTCTCAGCGCCCTGACGCTGAGCCGTGCAGATATTGCCTGATCGATGTAAAAGGCGCGAGCCTCCGCTGATCTCATCGGCAGAATCTCTTTAAGGTGGCTCCAGCTCAATTGTCGCGACAGTGTAGCGACAATCTTCGGGTCAGGAAAAACTTGATAGAACTGTGCCATTCTATAAAGCGTCGGACGAGTGAAACCTCGCCCATATTTCACCGTTAATTGCCTTGATAGTGTCGAGACAATCTCCTTCGCGTAGTCCCCACGTTCTTGCTGTAGCACCTCCACATCAATCAGACGCCCAATCTCCCAGTTCACTAACGTCAGCGCAGCATTAGCCTGTACTGCCACGCCGGCACGCGTCTGCTCAATTAACTGTGCCACTCGATCAAACAGCGCTCCATTGGGCTGCGTCCCGGCAGCCAGCTCCATTTCATTCATCATGCCCCCAATCGATCCTCGAAATTATCTCCACCCACACGGAATCGGCTCCTTGTAACCCTTCCCGCGAGCTGCTCCCATGTTGTCACCCACCTCCGACACATTTCGAAACTGTTTTCGATCAGGAATCATGTCTACGATGGTCTCACCCGCGCGCAGGCTCCCCCACGTCGAACGCCGCAAAACGCGCTTCTTCAGCGCCGGAGGACGGATACGTTACGTTGCAGAGCAGGTTGTCGACGGTCTGGAGATGTGCACCGATGTTGGTGACTCAGGGCCATCCGCCAATTGATGGAACCATTCATCGACGAAGCGCGCCGATACGTCCACCGGACTGCTCGTGCGTGTGGCTGCGTCAGCATCGCGCCGGCGGCGTCATCCATAGCAATCTTACTGATTTCCGGATTTTCCCAGACGACGACGGATTCGCCTCTCGACGTTGGCCCGCCACCCAATCCTGGGGCGGCTCGGAAGACGTGAGTTGTGTGTTTGGGGACGAGCCGAGAGACAAGGGCTGCGAGGCGTTAGAAAGCACAGCGAGGTTTCCGGCGAGGAGCAACACCAGCACACAAGCAAGAAGGACGAGCACGCCCACAGTTCGGCTCGTTGGTTGGTTGGAAATCCTCGTTGCTCGCATACCATTCAGGCTATCGCACTGCTCCGACAGAATATGCGGGCCAAATTTCCCTTCGGAGTGCCACTCTCACTGACAGGCGGCGCGGTTTGGTTTCACTGCAACCGTGGTTGCCGCTAAGCATGCCCGGCGGTCCTGAACGCGTCCTCTCCGGCGACGAACAGGACGGCTTCGAACTGCTTGGAATAGCTCAGTAATCAGCGGCTCTCGTGTGAACCAAAGCGACAGCTGCCAGTTCCCAAATCAGCTCCAGCAACCACCGAGCGATAGAATCTCCCCGACGCGCAGCCACACCACAGGAGGCCCAATGAGTGCTTGGACTGACCACATTATCGACTCACGCCCCATCAAGGACATCTTCGACGAGCACTGCCCGTCTCTGACCAATGTGAACCTCCATGAGGTGACTCTCCACCAAGACGGCCCTACACTCCTGCTCAGATTTGATCTCGATCTTTCGGAGTTCCCCACCGACCCGCCAAAGAAGTGGGTCACCCAACGCGCGAACACCGTACAGCTCCGGCTGAAGGCGCTCGATGTCAAAGAACTCTCGATTATCGGAGCCGCGACAACGATGACCTCCACCGTCACGTTGACTTTTGAAGATCCACTGATCGACGACGACGAAGCCACCAACCTACACGCAACTCACGTTGATGCACCTCAACCACAGAGCGCGATCCGCTTGCGAGTCATCGGCGACACATGCAACATTAACTGCCTGGCCAACTTCGTCTACGTCGACAGAATCAGCGCTTACAAACAAGATCCACCAACCGACTGTTGATTCATCGGGTTGACAGCCCTGCTGCGGGGTTCCTATGCCTGTGGATTGGCAGGTTGATAGCGTGATGTCTTCGGTGGAGACATCGGTGGCGCTGATGTTGCGGGACAGTGCTGAGCAGGCGGCGCGCTCTTAACTACTCTTTAGGAGTCTTTCGGATGGCGCTGGAAGGCAAGCCTGTCGATTTGGCTAGGCGGATGTCAGTATCCGAGAAGCTGGCGTCACCTGCGAACTCAGACCTCGGAAAGGTTGCATCCCCTGCGAACTTGGTAATCAAGAAGATGGTGTCCCCTGTGAACTCGACTCCCGTAAAGCTGGCGTTCTCTGTGAACTCGACCCTCTCAAACTGGATTTTCCCTGTGAACTCGACCTCCTCGAAGTTGGCGTACTCTACGAATCTAACGTCGAAGAAGTCGGCACCTTCTGTGAATTCAGCGCCGCGGAAATTCACAGACCTAGCGAATCTCGTTCCTTCGAAATTGACGCTTTCGATGAAGACAGCATTATGAAAGTCGAACTGGCAATCACACCACAGTTGATCACCCTCAAGAATCTGCTCGGCATCACTTTTGCCGTCTATCTCTCGATACTCCTTCACATGCGTCGCAATGACGCTGAGGATAGCGGACTCGACTGCGGCGTCGTGCCCCTTTTCTTCTTCCCTGTGCCAGGTACGGAGATAACCACAGAGAATGTCCACAACCGATTGGCGGTAGTTTCCCCGATACGTATCGGCGATCTCTGCAAGAACCATGACTCCCGCGATTCGAGTCGATGCGACGTCACTATCCAAGAGACGGGTTGCGTCCACGAGCGCTTGACGCTACGCAGCGATGACATCTCTCTTCCTGACGCTCGGCAAGAGAGTGTGCCCGGTATCGCACCGTCAGGAACACCGCACCGCCGAAGCCGCCCACAGTTGTAAGTGCTGACGTCGCTCGGCCTACAGGCTCGTTCGCGAGATTACCGAACCACGGCGCTCCCCAAACCCACCACGCAAGAACAAGCATCAGACCCGTTCCAAAGAATACGAGTGCTCACCAGCTCAATAGTCGCAGGTCCACTTCCGGACACGTCTGTTCGCCATGACAGGCATTCTCTCATTGTGAAGTGCGCAGAGCTCCAAGAACACACGTTCATGTCAGATGCCCCAGTCACCTGCTCCCACTAACGAAGGCCTTGAGCCCCGTGGGGACATCACACTGCTCACATGTACTGGTGAGGTCACAATAGGTGTATCAGCGACTCATTTCAATGTATGCCTTACGCAAGCGATTCAAACTCACTAAGAGCGACATAAGATAATGCAGACTCACTGCTATGGCGACTCCAGACACCACTCTGAATACGATACCGCTCGATGGAGACAGTGTTGCTGCAAAGCACACTAATGCACTCGCGATTCCTACTATGACTGAATAAAGAACCGAGTCAAAAAACCGATCTATCAATCCCAAAATCGGCGAACCCTTGTCATATTTCATACTCGCAGTTAGCCGAAGCTCAAAGACGAAGACAGCAAGAGCGAACGAGAGTCCGGCAAGAATGGAGATAATGGTCAGAAGAGAATTTGCATCCTTAGGAAACAGAGAAAGCCAACCAAGGATGCAACCACCAATCGCAGGGGCAACAAAGATCGTGATGAAGTCACTCCGCCGAATACGTCCGGTCTTGGTATCACGCAGCGAGCCGAAGTTGGCGCGAACAGCGGGTCGTATATCAGCCAGAATAGCCACAGTCCATCTCCTTAGTAGAAGCTGAATCTCATGCTAGCTGGTAGCACCGACACCTAACAGATCATAGAGGTGCTCTCGACATACTCTTACGAAAGACTCGTCATCCGGAACAGCCTCTCCATAGTCAGCTATAACGGCTTGGTAGTTGAGTCCTCGTAGATCATCTAAGTCCATTAGCTTGGAGCGTTGTCCATCACCAAGCTTGACCCGGATCTTCTCCGCCTCTTCTTCCGAAGCCTCAGGAAAACTGATTAATGTGTGGGGATCAAGTTTCTTCTTCCGTAGTCTTTCGAGCGTCTTAGCAGGAAAGCCTCGATTACCTTTCGGTGGACGGATCAACACCTGAGCACGCAATGAGTCAGAACCCACATCTTCAAGATTGTCAGCATCAACAGCATGCCGTTCTCGTACGATATGAATCTCCTCGAGCTGAGCGATATTCGCAAGCCAGTTCTGCTGATTCTGGACAGGCGGAAAGTCCACTGTGAGTTTGCTGTTGATTGTTTTCATTGCCTTCCGCATAACCTTCTGGACAACTGCATTCAAATTTCCATTAGAAGTCTGCTCAATGACAAAGAATCCGTGGTTCAAATAGTCGACACATTCGATGTAAGCAACACGAAGGAGGCCCTGCTTTGTCAGCGTCCCGTCGTCATCGAGGTGGACAATATTGTCCGTTGTCGTATCCTTGATCTGCCCTGGCTCTCCAGTATGGCCTACCATACCCTTTAGTAGAAGGACGTCTCCTACTTCTTCAGTTGGCAGAAGGTCAATTGCTCTATCCTGAGCCTTCAAACCGAGCTCCGCATACTCCGCTATATCCCAAGCGTTCTTGAGAATTTCTCTGTAGGAGAGACCGTCCTTGATGTTTGATATGTCCAGATACTTTCGTTCGTCTTCTGGCTCCCGGCGGACATGGTATCCAGTCCTAAGAATAGAGATCTTCCGAATTGGCATCAGTATTCAAACCTCCCAGGTGTGTTTTTTGCGATGGATTCGAACAGGTCGGAGGAACTCAATGTTGCGGGCAAGACGAATAGGCTCACTTTTCCCACTACCTCCTACACGTTGTCGCGTATCTATACTCCCTCATTTATTCCCACTACGCCCGACGAGGAACATAGTGAATAAGGCCGCAGAGCACTCCGTCTGAGTATCCAAACCCTCAAGCTTGATCAAACCAAGGCAAAGTCTTCAGTCTCAACCGACTTAATTCTCACCGCTCTACTCCCCACTCCCAAACCCGTGGAACCGCTCAAAGAACGCTTCCAACTTCTTCAGCACCCGCCGCTTCTTTTCACCCAAGTTGTTCTGTGCTCCGAACCGCGAGGTCGGCGGCATGATCCCTGTCAGCCCGGTGCCAGCCGTCGGCACCTCTCCATTTGCAAAGGCCAGTTCCACGAACAGCCGAGTCTCGACCGGCCGCAACTTCTCCTCGCTAACAATCGCCTCTAGCTCCGCCTCACGCCTCGCAGCAACATAAGCAGCCCACTCGGCGTCCACTGATCCATCGGCCGAGATCGAGTCAACGAAGTTCTCCACCAGATCCTTCTTGTTGCGCAACGATGGGCTGGCATCCACGGCACGGCTGATCTCGGCGCGGATTTCTTTATCATCACCATCGCCGTGTTCGTTCCGATACTTTTCCACCAGCATGAGGATATAGTCAACGTCGACCTCGACCTGCTTCACCAGTTCGATCTCGAAAACAACATCCTCGTTGATTCGTTCCTTCTCAACCTCACGACGCTTCGAATACTCGGCGTGCAGGTCCAAGTACACACTCTTGTAGTCTTGCTCTTGCCGCGGATCCAGCAACTCCTTGCCAGCAAAGTCGTCAAACGCGCGCAGGATGTTCAGCAATCTCAGAATCGACCCAAAGAGCCCAATAAACTCCTTCTCGGCATTCTCCCCCACGATCCGCTCACCAATCGGGAATTTCTCCAGAAGCTCTGCGACCTTCGCGGCATACCGTGAGTAGTACTCCTCGAACGGCTTGAGCAGCACCACTCCCCTGGCGTCCTTGTTGCCAAACAACGCAATCGCATCATTCGTTTCCTTTTCAAGATCCCGGAACGAGACCACGTTCCCGTACGTCTTCACCGAGTTCAGGATGCGATTCGTTCGCGAGTACGCCTGGATGAGCCCATGCGCCTTAAGGTTCTTGTCCACAAACAAAGTGTTGAGCGTCGTCGCGTCGAATCCGGTGAGGAACATGTTGACCACGATCACCATGTCCAGCTCGCGGTTCTTCAACCGCATCGAGACGTCCTTGTAGTAGTTCTGGAAACCCTCGGAGCTGGTGTCATAGCTCGTCGCGAAGATCGCGTTGTAGTCCTGAATGGCATCTTCCAGGAAGTTCTGCGAGCTTCCCGTCAGCCCGCCAGTATCGAACTCCTCCTCGCTGAGCAGTCCGTCCCCCACCGCCTCGTTCGGCGCGTAGGAGTAGATCAATGCCAGCTTCAGCCGCTGGTCCGGAACCATCGGCTCCATCTGCCGCTGGAACTCGGTGTAGTACCGTTTCGCCGCATCGATCGACGCCGTCGCAAAGATCGCGTTGAAACCGCGGACCCGCCGCCGAATCTTGCTCTCTTCCACCCGGCGTCGGCTCTTCACCACATCCGGTACATTCGCCACTACCGAATGCTCGAACGACGACGCCCGCATCGTCTTCTGATCAAAGTGCTCGAGTGTGTACCCAACAACCTGACGAATCCGTTCTGGATCCAACAGCGCCCGCTCGGTATCAATCGCCGAAACCTGCCGATTCACCACTGATCCGACCCGCACGGTGTTCACGTAGTCAATTCGGAACGGCAGCACATTCTTGTCAGTGATCGCATCGACCACCGTGTAGGTATGTAGCTTCTCCCCGAACGCCTGCTCGGTGGTCTTCAGGTCGAATTTTCCTCCTGAACCAGCATTCGCGGAGAAGATCGGCGTACCCGTGAATCCGAACAGATGGTATTTCTTGAAGGCTTTGGTGATCGCCTCGTGCATGTCGCCGAACTGCGAGCGGTGGCATTCGTCGAATACGATCACCACATGCTGCCCAAGAACAGCATGCTTCCGGTTCTGTCCGATGAAGTTCGCAAGCTTCTGGATCGTCGTGATAGTGATGCGCGCGCTGGGATCCTCCATCTGGCGCTTCAGCACCGCGGTGCTGGTATTCGAGTTGGCGGCACCCTTCTGGAACCGGTCGTATTCGCGCATCGTCTGGTAGTCGAGGTCCTTGCGATCCACCACGAACAGCACTTTGTCGATGTACGGCAGCTTCGTCGCCAATTGCGCCGTCTTGAAGGAGGTGAGCGTCTTGCCTGAACCGGTCGTGTGCCACACGTACCCGCCGGCATCCACACGCCCGAGTTGCTTGTAGTTGGTCGAGATCTCGATCTTCTGCAGAATCCGCTCGGTCGCCACGATCTGGTACGGCCGCATCACCAGCAGCGTCTTATCAGCAGTCAGTACGCAGTACTTCGTCAGAATGTTGAGCAGCGAGTGCTTAGCGAAAAAGGTTGCTGTAAAAGCCGTCAGGTCCTGAATCGGCCGGTTCTGCGCGTCGGCCCACCACGATGTGAACTCAAAACTGTTCGACGTCTTCTTCGACTTCGAACCAGACCCCTTACGCTTCTCCACAAGGTGCAGATCACGCGTCGTATTCGAGTAGTACTTGGTCAGCGTTCCGTTCGAGATGACGAACAACTGCACGTACTCGAACAAGCCCGACCCCGCCCAAAAGCTGTCGCGCTGATACCGATCGATCTGATTGAACGCTTCACGGATATCCACCCCGCGCCGTTTTAGCTCCACATGCACCATGGGCAACCCGTTGACCAGTATCGTCACATCGTACCGATTCGCATACCGCGCGCCGCCCTCGCCGCGATCCACCTCGTACTGGTTCATCACCTGTAGCCGATTATTGTGGATGTTCTGCTTGTCGATCAGCTTGATGTTCTTCGAGGAGCCGTCGTCACGAATCAACAGCTGGACCGACTCGCCCTCCTGAATCCGCTCAATCTTCTGAACGATGCCGTCGTTCTTCCCGGCAATCACACCGCCAAAGAACCGCTCCCACTCTCTGTCTGAGAATGAGATCGTGTTGAGAAGTTCGAGCTGCGCGCGCAGATTCGCCACCAGTTCGGCTTCGGAGTGGATCTGGAGATACTCGTACGCCTGGCCTTCGAGTTGTGTGATGAAGGATCGTTCGAGTTCCGCTTCGGACTGATATTCCGACGACGACGTCCCCTCACTCACCCATTCCGCCACCACAGTCGACTCATTGGACAACGCAATCGGATCGTAGTTACGCACCGGTTGTTCGGTCATCGCTCAAGCTCCTTGAAGGTCAACAGCTTGTCCCGGTAGTGCTCGTATTGTTTCCGCCGCGCGGCCAGCTCAGCGGGAAGGCCGATGCTGAGATCGTTTACAAGTGCATCAAAGTCGTTGAGTATCAACACGATTCGATGTTGCTCACAGAGTGATGGCACAGCGATTCTCGCACGACGAACATTGTTGTTGTACAACCGTTTGATAGTTCCTCCGTCGGTCGCCCACTGTACTACTCGATACCAGTAGTACAGGTAGGCGTTACTAACGATGCTCTCGTCGTTGTCAATCCAAACAATGTTCGAATCCTGAAAGTACGCAGGTGTGCCGTCATACACGATGGCGCGTCCGATCGTTCCAGCAGCCGAAATTAGAATGTCACCAGACTTCGGGAAGGAATATCGTCGCTTATACGCCTCATACAGCTCGCGAGATATGTACGCATCAGGGCTGCGACCGAACGTTCCAATTTTGAAGAACGGTATGTCACCCGAGGGACTCGTCTCTGATTTGAAGACTCTTTTGCACATCGAGACCGGACCAAGATCACCAAGTGTCATCCACTTGACATCAGAATCCGAAAAAGAGAGCAGACGTTCTTGATAGTGCTCGTACTGGCGGCGTCGGGACTCCAGCTCCGCTTCCAGCTCCGCTTCCAGCTGAGAGAACTCATCTAATATTCTCACGATTTCCTGCTGAACAGGCAGAGGCGGCACCGGAATCTTAATTCGTGCCAACGCATCACCTGAGATTCGACGCACTTTCGTTCCAGAAATAAATCGACGTTTTTGGTCTTGAAAAGGCTGACTCTGAAAAAAGTATGCGACGTACTTGGGGTCAAGTGTGTGTCGATAAATGAATGCATCTCCACTCAGGACAACCTCTGTCTCACCGAGCCACGCAGTTGCTTTCGCAACAGCATCGTCGTCCTCACTTGTCGTCGCAATGAGGAGATCACCGTATTGGGCAGAACGCAGTTTCCCGGCAACATCTGACGAAGTAAAGGACTTCGTCTCCGTCGCCCACACTCCATAATGCGTGTGGATCTGACCATAATGGATCGCTGGAACGCCATCATCAAGCAGATCCTTCTTCTGCAGCCCGTTCCCACGAATGAACTCGCCGACTTCCCCAAGAGTCTTGAACTCGACGCGATCATCTGAGTGCTCAGAGCCGAAGTATGAACCAGATCCTGTCATTTCGCCGCACCTTCAACGCTCTCGTCCAACTCCAGCGTAAGCCACCCGAGAGTGGCCTTAGCTTCTTCCAGCTCCTGGGCATTCCGAATATTGTCAATGATTCCCATCAACAGTCTTCGGCAAGGCATGTACTTGTCGAGTGCCTCTACTTCGTCAGAATCTCCATGAATCACTTCACTGAGTTCACTAAACAGTCTGTACCCGTCATTGGAGAACTCACGAGGAATGATCTGACTGAGCTCATTCACTTCTTGAAGAAGATTCCTAAACGGCTTTCGCTTTTTGTTGGGATATCTGGTTTGGACATCTAACAACTCTGCAGCTTGCATTGTGGTCATCTCGAATACCTTACGCAAATAGATCATTGCTCCTGCGCCAAGACGATCGTCAAACGCAATCTGTGCCCTCTCAAGAAGATCTTCAATCTTACCCATTCCATCGCTACGAGCGCCCGCGACTTCAAGCCGGTTCTCTGTATACCTTCTTAGGAATACAACCGGGGCCTGCGAAAACATGTCGTTGACACACCCGACAAGGAACCAAGCCTCCACCGATGCCTCACACCCTGGACATCGCAAACACAAGTCAATACTGACGGATGACTCGTCAGTAACTAAACACGACATCTTCTCTGCTGAAACGAATGTCCTGGTCTCTCCACATTCGTAACATTGATAGTTTCGAAGCACCTTGCCTGCCACAATGCTCTTTGGAGTTCCCCACTTCGTTCTACGAAATCCGAGGAAGTTCTCAACTTGGGTCTCGGAGGTGTCTGGAGCCTTACTCAAGACATCAGATAGACGCACCACTCTCTCCCTCCAAATCAGCAACGATTGCGTCAATCGATGCCCGGAGTTCTGCTTGGCGAGCCACGATTCTTGCGATCTCCGCGTTGAGCTCCTTGATGTCGATGACCTCGCGGGTGTCCTCCTGCTCCACATACGAGGAGACCGCAATGTTGTAGTCGTTGGCGCCGATCTGATCGTTCGTCACCAACTTGGCGACGTGTTCGTCGTCGTCGCGCGAAATAAACCTGTCCAGGATGAACTGCTGGTGCTCAGGCATCAGCTTGTTCTTGTTGCCGACGCGCCGGAACTGCTTGGAGCCGTCGATGAACAGGACCGAGTTGTCCGTTTTCGACTTCTTCAGGACAATGATGCAGGTGGCGATGGTGGTGCCGAAGAAGAGGTCGGGCGGGAGTTGGATGACGGCGTCGACGTAGTTGTTGTCGATAAGGTACTTGCGGATCTTGCGTTCGGCGCCGCCGCGGTACAGGACGCCGGGGAATTCGACGATCGCCGCCGTGCCGTTGACCGCGAGCCACGAAAGCATGTGCATGGTGAAAGCGAGGTCGGCTTTCGAGCGCGGGGCGAGGACGCCGGCGGGCGAGTAGCGTCCGTCGTTGATGAGCAGCGGGTTCGCGTTGCCCTCCCACTTGATGGAGTACGGCGGGTTCGAGACGATCGCCTCGAACGGCTCCTCGTCCCAGTGCACGGGGTCGGTGAGGGTATCGCCGAGGGCGATGTTGAAGCTGTTGAAGTTGATGTCGTGCAGGAACATGTTGATCCGCGCGAGGTTAAACGTGGTCAAGTTGATTTCTTGGCCGAAGAAGCCCTGGCGCACGTTGTCCTTGCCGAGGACCTTCGCGAACTTGAGGAGGAGCGAGCCGGAGCCACACGCCGGGTCGTACACCTTGTTGACGGACGTCTTGCCGACGACGGTGATTCTTGCGAGGAGCTCCGAGACTTCTTGTGGCGTGTAGTACTCGCCGCCCGACTTTCCGGCCTGCGACGCGTACATCTGCATGAGGTACTCGTAGGCGTCGCCGAAGACGTCGATAGAGTTGTCCTCGAAGTTGCCGAGCGGGAGGTCGCCAACGGCATCGAGGAGCTTACGGAGCTTGGCGTTTCGGTGGGCGACGGTGTTGCCGAGTTTGGAGCTGTTGACGTCGAGGTCGTCAAAGAGGCCGTGGAGATCGTCCTCTGAGGCGGTGCCGAGGGCCGAACCCTCGATGTTCTTGAAGACCTTCTCGAGAGTCTCGTTGAGGTTCTCGTCGTGTTGGGCGTTGGCGCGGACGTTGGCGAAAAGTTCCGAGGGGCGGATGAAGAAGCCCTTGTCGCTGACCATTTCGGCTCTGATGGATTCAGCGGTCTCGTCAGGGAGACGGGCGAAATCAAAGTCCAGATCTCCAACCTCCCACTCCATCTTGTTGATGTAGATGGTGAGGTTCTCCGAGATATAGCGGTAAAACAACATGCCAAGCACGTACGACTTGAAGTCCCAGCCGTCCACGCTGCCACGCAGAT